>JANOBA010000459.1:0-15692 GCA_031411415.1 Novosphingobium sp. | reverse complement strand
TTCTTCGACGGGACCGGCCCTCATGCAATTGCGTGATGCCCCGACGAAGATGTGGACAGGTGGCCGAGTGGTTAAAGGCAGCAGACTGTAAATCTGCCCGGTTTTCCGTACGCTGGTTCGAATCCAGCCCTGTCCACCATTTGCCCTTTTCGTGTTGAAAATGGCGGATTTCCAAGGTTTAACTCCCGGTATGTCATATAAAACTGTCATATACGAGGTTACCGAAATGGCTAACAAAGCCGATCTAATGAACCGCAAGGGTCGCTGGTATTTCAGCAAGGCTTACCCGAAAGAGCTTTGGCCGATCACCGGCGCATCACCCTTTCGTAAATCTCTTGGGACATCTTCATTACCTGAAGCCCTGCGTGCTAAGCCCGATGCAGAGAGGCTCTACTGGTCAGCGGTCGACTCCGCAAAGGCCCAGCTAGACACCAGCCAGCCCCGAAGGTTGACCGAGCTGGAAGCCGTAGGACTTGTCGCCAAGTGGTTCAAAGAAGAGGATGCTGAGCGGTTGGAAGCGGTGGCTGCCGCCCACAGTCCCCTTATGGACATCGATGGTGCCTTGCGTGAACTCGAAGGTGCTGATGGGCTGGTACGAGAGGCCATTGCAGAGAATGAACTTCGCACCGTCTTACCACTGGCCAAACGACTGGCAGAAGAGGCTGGGCTGGAGTTCGACGCTAAGGCCAAGGCATCGAAGGCTTTCATGAAGGCACTGCTTCGCGGTAGGCGTGAGCTGCTATCGCTGGAGAGAGCTAGGGTGCTTGGTGACTATGGAGCTACACCGACTGATCCGATAATTCGACGGGCGCTGGAAGAGGCACCGGCAGCTCCCAAGGTTCGAACCATTGGTGACCTTATCGCTGGGTTCAAGGCTGACAATATCGCTAAGTGGTCCCCTGCCACCATAAAGGCAACCGAAGCACCTCTCTGGGTTTTGAAAGAATACTTCGGTGCCTTGAGGGACGTATCTACAATCAATCGGGATGATGGGCGTGGTCTCTTCACGCTGGTTAAGGGCATCCCTACCAACATGACCAAGCTGAAGGCGCTACGTGGTCTATCGGTTACCGAGGCAGTAGCGAAAGCAGCGAAGCTCGAGCTGCCGACGCTGTCTCCCAAGTCGATAAACGATACCTATCTGGCCTTCATGAAAGGTGCTTTCAGCTGGGGCGTGGCGGAGGGCTGGCTATCGTTCAATCCGCTCGACCGGCTGAGCGTGGTGGAGACGATAGACGATGCTGACAAGCGTTCACCGTTCACGACTGCCCAGCTCAACGCCTTGTTCCGTTCGGGGCCTTGGCAATTCCCCCGCGATAAGATGGAGGGTGACCCACTCCGGTACTGGGGGCCACTTGTCGCTTTGTTCCAAGGTATGCGGCGCGGTGAGATTGCCCAGCTTGATGTCGTGGACGTGGAAGGCGACGGGAATATTCCGGCCATTCACGTGTCACCATCAAAGGACGGTAAGAGGGTGAAGAGCGCGGCGGGGCGGCGCGTGTTGCCAGTGCATCCTGAACTTGTCCGTATGGGCTTCCTTGCCTTTGTCGAAGGACAGAGGAGGGCAGGACATTCTCAGCTATTCCCCGACGAATCACCTAACTCGGCTGGGCATTGGGGCGACTTGTTGGGCAAGTGGTTCGCTGCGCACCTGAAGGCCACCGGAATCAAAGGCACGAAGCTCGGCATGCACAGCTTCAGGCATAACTTCGAAGACGCTTTACGCGCTGCCAACTTGAGCCAGACGCCTATCGGGCAGGAGCTGGCAGGACGAGCTAAGACTGACAAGGTGAGCGGTGGCTATGGGACTGGGCGGTATGATCTCGAGACCCTGAAGCCAGCCGTGGAGAGCATTCGGTATCATGAGGTGGATCTGAAGCATCTTTACGTGTGACCGGGGGGTCTCCGTCCGGGCAGTTGTCATGACGGCGACAAGAGGCAATCTTGGCAGCAAGGGCGTGATCTGTTGACAGCTTGATAGTTGAGCATTGGTTCATGGGAACATTCTGCCCCTATGGCCAGTACAACACTACGGACGCTTCAAGAACCGAGCGCAACCACACCACCTGAAATCAGGCGCCGAGGTTTTCAAATAGTGGCAATTTAGGCCCCGCCTTTCTGCGGGTTCCAGCCGTGCTTAACGTGCCGTATCGCATAAAGTGGGGTATGGGTACCTGAGGCGGCGAAACGGTACGATAAAACTCATGATATAGACTGGTGAGCATCGCAGTCAGCGTTTCTGAAGTGCATACGATTTCAAGTTCAATCTGATGCGTGTAGCAGCTTGCTCGTTCGAGAGCATTTGCTAGGGCAAGCCAATGATCTTAGATGAAGTAATCAGCTGGGCGCCCTTGGCGATCTGGACAGCGGTGGTTTTCGGCGCAGGCAGGCACTACGAAAAGGAAAAGCAGCGCACACGCGAAGCCGATCTGGCGCAGCGTGATTTTGACTTGGGTGTGCTATTTCCTCTGCTCGGCGAACTGGAGCTAGGCGTAAAAAGCCGGGAGCAGGCGGACGACGAAATGCGTCGGTCGACCTATAAATCAGCCTCCTCCTTGTGGTTCAATATGTGCGAAAAAGAGCGATCGTTGCTGGGCAAGCGGGCGCTTGCGCTAACGAACGATCCCGCGTGGCGCAAACAATCTGAGGCCAATGCCGCTTGGCTTCGTGAAGCACTACATAAGGAATGAGACGAGGGCAGGGCAGAATTTTTCTCGCCATCGGGCAAAGTGTTCTCGCGAGACCTTACATCATTTATTGAATGGTAACAGCATGCGATATACCGATGTATGAACGCCAATGCGCGCTGGGGGAGCTAACGAGACTGTGCCGACGATAACCCAACAAGAACTTGAACGGCATCTCTGGGGAGCAGCAGATATTCTGCGCGGCACAGTCGATGCTGGCGATTACAAGCAATATATTTTCGGACTACTATTCTATAAGCGCCTCTGTGACACTTGGGATGAAGAGTTTGAACTGCTTCTTGCGGAGACGGGCGATAGCGAGGAAGCGGCTGACCCTGACGAGCATCGTTTCCACATTCCCGCCGAACATCGTTGGGAAGCCGTGCGCCAACAATCGACGCAGATAGGGCAGCGTCTGAATAACGCCCTCGCAGCTATCGAAGATGCGAACTTGCGACTGCGCGGCGTTTTTAATTCCGTCGATTTCGCCAATCAGGATCGCTTCTCTGATGCATTGCTGGAAAAGCTGCTAGCGCACTTTGAAAAACACCGACTACGCAACAGCGATGCCCCGGCTGACGTATTGGGTGACGCATACCTCTATCTGATCAAGATGTTTGCTGAGGGGGCCGGGAAGAAGGGTGGTGAGTTTTACACGCCGCGTTCCATTGTCCGGCTGATGGTTGAAATACTTGATCCTCGGCCCGGTATGTCAGTGTACGATCCGACTTGTGGTTCGGCTGGTATGTTATTGGAGGCAGTCCAGTATCTGAAGGATAAGGGACAAGACCCTCGTTCGTTGGCTTTATACGGGCAGGAAAAGAATTTCGCCACTTGGGGCATCGCTCAGATAAACCTCTTTCTCCACGATGTGGGCGACACATTCATTGCTAAGGGAGACACCATTCTATCGCCAAAGCGCTATGACCCTAAGGCCCGCGAATTTGTCGAGGGCATCGGGGCTTATGACCGGGTGCTAGCCAACCCGCCGTTCTCGGAGAAGGTTTGGGGCTATGAGGTCTGGCAGAACGGCGATCCGTTCGGGCGCGATGACTATGGCTGCCCGCCCAAGGGCTATGGCGACCTTGCGTTCGTCCAGCACATGCTCGCCAGCCTCAAGGATGACGGAACGCTGGCGGTGGTTGTGCCGCACGGCGTGTTGTTCCGTGGCGGGAGCGAAGGCCGCATCAGGGAGGCCATGCTGGCCGCAGACGTGATCGAGGCGGTTGTCGGCCTTGCATCAAACCTGTTCTACGGGGCGACTATCCCTGCCGCCCTGCTGATCTGCCGGAAAAAGAAGCCAGCCGACCGGCGCGGCAGGGTGCTTTTCGTCAACGGTGATGCAACCTATCAGCCCGGCAAGGCGCAGAACTTCCTGACTGACGAGAATGTGAAGGCGCTGGCCGACGCAGTGCATGGCTTTGCTGACATCGAGAGGCTGGCCCGCGTCGTGCCCGTCGCAGAGATTGCCGCCAACGCCTACAACCTCAACATCAGCCGCTATGTGCAGACGGGTGCGGATGCCGAAGCAGTTGATGTCGCGGCGGAAGTGGCGAAACTGAAAGACCTGATCGCCCAGCGTAACGAAGCGGAGGCGGTGATGTTCAACCACCTGCGGAGGCTCGGCTATGTCGAGTGATTTGCCTGATGGTTGGCAGATCAGAAGTCTTGGCGGGGTTTCACTCGGTAAGGGCGAATATGGTGCAAATGTATCGAAAGCCGATTTTGATCCCGCACTACCACGCTATGTTCGCATCACCGACATCTCCAATCAAGGAACCCTGATCCCAACTTCGCTTGCCAGCATTAGTCATGAGGCCGCAAAGGGGTATTGTCTCAACGAGGGCGATCTTCTTTTTGCCCGAAGTGGCGCAACGGTTGGAAAATCGCTCCTATATCAGTCCCATTACGGTCCATGCGCATTTGCCGGTTACCTGATCCGCTTTCGGCTCGACCCAGCAAAGATCGACCCATATTTCGCCCGGAATATCGTGCAATCAGCGGAGTATTGGGACTGGATTGCGACAGTGCAGCGGGCGCAAGCCCAGCCCAACATAAATGCGCAAGAGTATGCCACGCTTCCCCTGATGCTTCCGCCTCTCGACGAGCAGCGGCGGATCGCCGAGGTGCTGCGGTCGGTGGATGAGGCGCTGCACACAGCTCGCTGTGTGGCCGACCAATGCGAGCAGGTTCTGAGGGTCGAGTTGGATGGTATCGCTACTCGGCTGTTCGCCGGAAATGTGCCACAGGTCAAACTTGGGCAAGTTGCACGTGTCAAAGGTGGCAAGCGGCTTCCCAAAGGTAGCGAGTATTCTGACGCGCCGACCGGCAACCCTTACATCCGCGTGACCGATTGGCAGGACTATGAGATCAGCGCCGCCGATCTTCGCTACATTTCAGACGAGATCGCCCGTTATATCTGGCGCTATACCATTTCGGCATCTGACATCTTCATTTCGATAGCCGGGTCTGTCGGGCTGGTGGCGACCGTGCCAGTGAGCCTCGATGGTGCATATCTCACGGAGAACGCAGCGAAGATATGCATCGACGATCCGAGCGTGTTGGATACCACTTATCTTCTAGCGGTGCTTCGTAGTGGGGCGCTCGCCGATCAGATTGCCAAGCACAAGGGCGTTGGCGGTGGCGTGCCCAAGCTGGCGTTGTTCCGCATCGAAGACCTCGACATCCCTGTTCCGGATATATCAGTGCAGACCGAGATCGGTGAGACCTATCGCAGCCTTCGTGCTGGCGTCGAAGCCGCCCGCGCCGCCGTGGGGCAGATGGAGGCCACCCGAAAAGAAGTCATGTCTGGCCTGCTTTCCGGCCATGTCCGGGTGCCCGCATGAGCGAGTATCGCCTTGCCGAAAAGCCCGCGATGGAAGTTCTGGCGGCGCTGGGCTATCAGTCGCTCGCTCCCGAGGCGGCGCTGGCGATGCGGGTAGAAGAGAACCGCGTCATCCTCAAGCCGGTGCTGATTGCGGCGTTGCAGGCGCTCAACGGGATCGGCGCGGGCGATGCCGAGGCGGTCTACAACGACCTTGCCACACTGTCCGATAATGAGGATTGGCAGCGCAAGTTGCGCGGCGGGTATTCGCGTCGCCTGTCCGGGGAGAACCGCGACCAGCCCATTGCCCTAATCGACTTCAAGACGCCCGCCAACAACACCTTCCATGCCGTGCGCCAGTTGCGCGTCACCGCCCAGCGCCCGCGCATCCCGGACATCGTGCTGTTCGTGAACGGCATCCCGTTGGTGGTGATCGAGGCCAAATCACCGCTGAAAGGCACCGCGACCGGCGACGAGGCATTCGAGCAGATCAAGCAGTATGAGCGCGACATTCCGCGCTTGTTCTACCCCAACGCCTTCAACATCCTGACCGATGGAATGAAAACCGAGTATGGCGCGACCGGCTCGCCATCGCAGTTCTATGCGCCGTGGCCCGACGCATGGCCACGCGACCGCGATGACTTTTCGAACGCGCTGGCCAAAGACCTGTGGTGCCTGTGCGAACCGTCGCGCTTATTGGACTTGCTGGCGCATTTCATTGTGTTCGAGGTAAACCCCGACAGTGGGCGCAAAGACAAGAAGGTCTGCCGCTACCAACAGTTCCGCGCCGTCAACAAAGCCGTGCAACGGGTTGCAACCGGCGAGCATCGCAAGGGCCTGATCTGGCACACGCAGGGGTCTGGCAAGAGCCTGACGATGGTGTTCCTCGCGCTCAAGCTGAAAACCCACCTGACGCTCGACGCGCCGACGCTGGCCAACCCTAACATCCTTGTGCTGACCGACCGGATCGACCTCGACGATCAGATCAGCAAGACATTCGTCGCTTGCGGCTTGCCGAACCCAGCGCAGTGCGGATCGGTGGCGGCGCTGCGCGATGCGGTGAACCGTGGCGGCAACGGCCAAATCCTGCTCTCGACCATCTTCAAGTTCGCCGGATCGAAAGAGCCGATACCCAACTCCGGCAACTGGATTGTGCTGGTGGACGAGTGCCACCGCACGCAGGAGAAGGACTTGGGTGCGTTCCTGCAAGCGACGCTGCCTGATGCCCATTTCTATGGTTTCACTGGCACACCAATCAAATCGACCGACAAGGACACATACGCCCGCTTCTCAATCGCAGGAGAAGGCTACCTCGACAAATATGGTATCGACGACGCCGTGCGGGACGGCGCTACCGTGCCGATCCTCTATGAAGGGCGGAAAGCCGACTGGTCGATCAACGAGGCCGAGATCGACATACTGTTCGACCGTTGGTTCGTTGACCTGCCCGACGACAAACGTGAGGAACTGAAGAGCAAGGGGCTGACGCTGGCGACCATCGCCAAGCATCCGGAACGCATCCGCCTGATCGCCTATGACATTTGGGAGCACTTCAAGCAGGTGTGCCAGCCGGACGGCTTCAAGGCGCAGATCGTGGTGGTCGATCGCGAGGCCATCGTTCTCTACCGAGCCGCGCTGTCCGGCGTGATCGCCACCGATCTGGTTAAGGGGGGCATGGATGCCGAGGCGGCAGCTTTGCAGGCAGACGCAATGATCGCCTGCGTGTTCTCCAAGAGCCAAGAGGACAACAAGCCGAGCGAGAACGCCGAGGTGCAGGTACTGCGCGATGGGCTGGAGGCGTTTTATCTTGATGCCGAGAGCGAGAAGGACGCCAAGAAGCGGTTCAAGGCCTATGGGCAGGAGCCGAGCTTCCTAATCGTTTGCGACAAGCTGCTTACAGGGTTCGACGCGCCCATCGAGCACGTCATGTATCTCGACAAGCCATTGAAGGAGCACAACCTTCTGCAAGCCATCGCCCGGACTAATCGAACCTGCTCAATCAAATTGCCGAGTGGCGGCGAGATTGCCAAGCCCAATGGCCGGATCGTTGATTACATCGGCGTCACCAACCATCTGGACGAGGCGCTCAAATCCTACCGCGCCGACGATGTCGAGAACGCGCTGCTAGACATCGCCGTGCTGCGCAACGACCTCAAGGAAGCACATGCCCGCTACCGGGCGCAAAAGCGGGCAATGGCGCTGGAGGGCATGGACGAGAAGGCCGCAGCTTATAAGGCCGCCGCCGTTGCCGCAGACGGGCGCGAGGATGAATGGTTCGACCTTCAGCGCCTTACCAGGATTTTCATCAAGGTCTATGCCGACCTGTCGCCCGATCCAGCCATCCTTGACTTCACAGCCGAGGTGAAATGGGCGGCAGCGTTCTTGCGCCTCGCCACGCAGGCGATCGCAAAGGATGAGAGCCTCGACCACCGCAGCTACTCCGGCAAGATCAGGGATATGCTGGAAGAGCACGTCCACGTCACCGGTCTGTCCACCTCGATCCGGCTGCGCAGCATCACCGATCCAAACTTCACGGATGACTTCGCCACTGACGACAAAACCGAGGCCGAGTTGCAGGAGGCGTTCGTGCGCAAGTCGGCCGAGCTTCGCCGCGTCACCCGCGAACTGGTGGACAAGAACCCGGCGCAGTATGGCCGCTTTTCCGAGCGGGTAATGGAGATCATCCGCCGCTTTGAACAGGGACAGGTCGCTGCCGCCGATGGGTTGGCGGATTTTGAGGGTCTGACGGGACACATCCAAGCCGAGCAGGGCGCACATACCGAACTTGGCATGGACGAGAATGCCTTCTCAATCCTGCGCATCATGGAAGCCATCACCCCGGACACGGCGCACGATACCTTGCAGACCGCTGCCGTCTCTATCGGCGCGGCATATGCCGAGGCCGCCGCCACGCAGCCCGCCTTTGCTCACATGGAAGCCTACCTTCGATCCCTGCGTCAGCAAGTCCGCCGCATCTTGACCGAGCAGAGCATAGGTGAGACCAAAACCATCCGGGAAAAGGTCGAAGAGTTCGCGATCCATGCTTACGGAGCCGCTACCTAATGGGTACGCTCCAGATCGGCAGCAAAATAATTCCATACGATCTTCGACGTTCGGCGACGGCCTCGGAACGGCGCATCACGATTACGCCCGGGAAAGTCGAAGTGGTGGCTCTGTCATGCGACAACGACGAGGACATTGCGGGATTTTTAGAACGCAAGCGCAAGTGGGTGTTCAATACCGTGCGGGATATGGAACGCATTACTTCCAGTCGCCATGCCGTGCCGCGCTTTATGACTGGATCAAAGGTTCCTTATCGTGGAAGGAAGTGTTCCCTTACCGTCAGGAGGACGGACAGTGCCCGCGCCGCTGTTAATTATCGCAATGGGTTTACGGTAGACTTGCCGCACTGGATTTCAGCCAACACCGACACGGAAATGCTGGTTGCTAGCGAATTGAAGCACTGGTTAAAGCAGCGTGTGAGGCAAGACGTGCAAGAGATTGCAGCTAACTACGCGAAGAGATTTGGCTTGAAGGCTCGTTCAATCCGCGCGGCAGATTTGGTTCAGGGTTGGGGCTCCTGCGGCAGTGAAGGTAATATCGTCATCAATTGGTTATTGGTGTTCGCGCCTAAGAAAGTACTTTCCTATGTGGTAGTTCACGAACTGGCACACCTTGAAAATCGATCACATCGCGAAGATTTTTGGCATCTTGTTGAGACATTAATGCCAGATTATCTAAGTGCCCAATCATGGCTTGGTCGCCATCAGACCGAACTATCCGCTGACTTTTTAAATGAGCGATAGTGACCCAGCTTTCCTGCGTGTTGCAGCCGACTTAGCGCACCCAATCGCAGAAAGTGGGGAAGGGTATCTGTTGCTGCGTTATGCATGACGTCTCAGCACTTTAAGAATGGATAAACAGTTATTCGGATAAGCATTTGCGCATTGGCGGTGTCACCGCGAGCCACCAAGCAACTCCGGAGAGCGACACATGGTTACTGCGTCCCAGTTATTACGAAACAAAGAATTGATCGATCAAGCATTAGCGAACGCAAATGGGCTGTGTATTTTCTGTGAAACGGAGATCAAAGAAGACCTAGAATGGCATCACGTTAAAGGCCCGAAAAAGTATGTAATTGCCGACATTAAGCGCATCAAAACTCCGAACGTCCTCGCAGCAGAACTAGAAAAATGTCGCCCTGCACACGGAAGTTGCCATGATAGCCACCATCGGGAACATCCTAGACTAGGCGAATAATCTGGGAAGCATATTGGCGAAGTACCCACAGATAGTGGAAGTAAGACTGAAGGCATCCGGCCTTGGAGTAGCTAAGGTTCACCTGATGATGCTGAAGGCTCGCTCGTCGAGGGTGTCTGTAACCGGCCTCTGGCAACAGTCTCTGAGAAAGTGCCAGTTGCAACCACCTCTTGGAGAATGACCTCCCTCCGGTTGAATGTATGTATCCTGTAAGTGAAACCTTAGGTGTACCTCAGGTGCCTTTGATGGTGCTGAAGGCTCTCTTGTCTAGGGTGTCCGTAACCGGCCTCTGGCAACGGTCTCCGAGAAAGTTGCCATTAGTGCTCACTCTCGGAGAATGATCTCCGTCCGGTTGGATGTATATATCCTGTAAGTGAAACCTAATGTGTACCTAAGGTTCACCTGATAATGCTGACGGCTCTCCCTCAGCGCACACACATCCAAACTTTTTATATTCCAATCCACGGTCTCCCCTTCAGGGGTCGAGATCGTAGAGCTTTCGCAGCCAACTCCCCGTCCAACGTAGCCGGGTCGAGTAGCTGAGAAGCGACCCATCACACTTAGGCTCATTCGGGAGTTGTGGTGGGTCGTACCTCATTCGCCTTCGCGGCGTCCATTTACCTCTGCCCGACATGCAGTGGCTCGGCAATCCTGCCTACTAACTCCCGAATAAGGAACCAATATGTCTGAAGAGTACAATACACCATTACCATCCGCTGACTTCACACCTGAAGAGCTGGCTGAAGCATCTGCAATGCGTCCGCTCGAAGCTGTCCCGTCTAACTGGACCGTTAAAGGTGACCCGTCTTTCACCAAGTTCACACCGTCGGTCGAAGCTCTCGCCCCAACTGACCAGAAGGCTGTCCGTCAACTTGCTGGCCCCAACGCCACCGGCGAACAACTCCAATCGGCCCTGATGGGCTTCCTACAGAACAAGCGTATCGAAGCGAGAATCATCGCCGGGGCTGGACCTGACGCAACTGAGCCTGAGCGTGAAGCTCTGGAACAGCTTGGTCAAATCCGTGAGCTAGCGCGTGAGCATGGCAAGCTACAAGCTGAACTGGCTGACGTTGCCCGCTACGAGAACGGCTTTGATGCTGACGGCAACCCGATAGCAATTCCCGTCCTACGGTTCCAAGGCGAAGCCGTCACAATTCGGACCCATCGCATGGCAGAGATCGCGCAAGCCGTGACTGACCTCGAAGGGGACCGGGGCAAGAAAGCAATGGAGGAAGCCGTCCGTCGTGAAGCTGCCAATCGCCGCGAACAACGCACCCGTCTGGAAGAGGCGGCTGAGGTCGAGCGCCGTGCTGAAGCAATGGTCCGTGAAGAACGGGTAGAGGCACGTGCTAAGACACGCGCTAACATGCTGCGCAACTGATGCGAGGCTTCTACGGTATCCAGCCGAGGACACGAAACGCCCTGAAGGCAACCTCGAGCCGCAACGTGAACCCTACGAAACCCGATAACCGCTTATGGGCTACTGATCTGGGCGGTGGTTTCACTCGTGAAGACGCTGGGGCTCCTCCGGTACGTCATCCGAGTGAAACCCAGCCGGTACTGCAAGGCACCATCGGTGGCCCTGTAGTCGCTCCTGTAGAGACCGCTCCACCTATCGTCGACGAACCCACGCCACGTGGTCCCGTCCCTCACAAGCTCCAGCCAACCAACTGGCAACGTGAGTTCGGGCTGGGCAAATGAAAAACATCGTCGTCCGACTCCTGTTCGCCGCTGCCTTTGCAGCATGGACAAGCGCAGCGGCCTTGGCCGTAAGCTCTGAGCTGACCTCTCTAGTCATCAAGGTGATCTAGAGACGCCCTTCGCGGCACCACCACCGCCACCGGCGGCACAAACACGAGGAGGCAGGGGCTTAGGTCCGTGCCTTCACTTCTTTCGAGGACACCCATGACCAGCGACCTATGGAATGACATAACCAGCCTGGACAAACTCAAGCGCGCACTGGCCTCGAATGCCCCGCGCAAAACCCAACCCCACCAACCAGACAACCCAGATCGTCCGTCGGTACACCCGAAGGGCCGCTGAGGTTTCAACAAGAGTACTCACAATACCATGTCTATAATTACCCGCATCACGGCCAACCCCGAAGCCCCTAAAGGCCGTGAGCGTATCTGTGTCCAATGTGGCACCATCTACAAAAGCCAACGCGCCACCTCGACCTACTGTTCAACCGCATGTCGGAAGAAGGGACACCGAGGGACACCCGCAAAGGTCCTGAAGGTTACTCAGTGGTCACCCATAACCAAAGCCCTCCACAGGGTTGGTTACATCGGCATCACCGGCCCAGCCAGCAAGCGCAGCGATGCACCTGCCAGTTACGCACTGACGGTCCCGCGAGAGCATGCCTTCAGTGAGCTGTCCTATCACTTCAACCGTAACGGCTGGGGTGTGGTCTCCCGTGAAGAGTTCCGTAAGGCCCTCCGCATGGATGGGATTCAGATTACTGACACCCTCAGTCCTGATGCAGCGGAAGCCAAGCTATGGCGTGATCGAAACACCCGTCGCCTTGAGCGCCAATCCTGAATCCCTTAGCGTACCGTTTCGCCACCCAAGGTACCCGTACCCCACTTTCTGCGACACGGTACGCTAAGCACCCCTGAAACCCGCACAAATACTGGGCCTAAATGGCCACCTCTGGGAAACCTTAGGTGCCTTTCCGTGCGCCCTAAATCATGGAGCCAATATGACTAGATTTATGTTCGCTGAGGCTGCCCTGCAAGCATCCTCCGAAACAACCCGCGACCGCTTTGCGGCTATGACCCGCAGTAACCGAATGGACCCTTACAAGGCCTCGAGTGTGCTGGCTGGTATTGAAGGCTGGAGCAAGGTCTCTACAAAACTGTAGAAAAATCCGAAGCGGTATACGCAGGTGCGTTTGACGGAGTATCCCCCCGTATGGGGTGCCTAGGCGGACTGTATGGTTCAGGCACTACCTAGGCACCTTACGCTTGCTCGGCCCGTTCTATATCGGCGGCAATGCTGGGGACTTTGCGTCCACCCTATCGAAGAACTTGCTTAGCCTCTCGAAGGTTGCCTGTGCTGTGGCATGGGGGACGAATGGCCCACCGTTCAATCCACGGATGGTGGGGTAGGGGATGTGCCTTGTCGGTTTCATGATGGTTTCTTTCGGTGGCGTGATTGCCGCTGTCGATATGATCGAGAACACCACCCCAAATAAATCCAGCTAATGGAACTATCTCGGTATTTATTTTCATGCTGAAACCGTGTCTCACATGGGTTTACCCTCTCGGTACGTCTCCCCATCTTGCAGTTTATGTCTCAATAGGATTGACTTTGAATTATGAGACGTCTACCCGACATGCATCTAGACCCTAATGAGACGGAGTTAATCATGGACATCGGATACGCTCGAGTAAGTTCAACAGGCCAATCGCTCGAGATTCAAGAGGAGCAGCTCATCGCTGCAGGGTGTGAGAAGCTGTTCTCTGAAAAGCGTTCGGGGACTTCCTTGAGCGGACGCCAAGCCCTCGAGGACGCTGTAGAGTTCGCTCGTGAAGGTGACACCCTAATCGTCACCCGCTTAGATCGCCTCGCTAGGTCCGGTAGTGACCTTCAGAACATTGTCACCCGCCTTAACGCCAAGGGCGTAGGCTTTCGGTGCCTACAGCAAGGGGCCGTGGATACCACAACAGGGATGGGTAAGCTCGTGCTTGGCATTCTCGGGGCCGTGGCAGAGTTCGAAGCTGACATACGAAAGGAACGGCAACTGGAGGGCATTGCCAAGGCGAAGGTCGCCGGTGTGTACAAAGGACGCAAGCCCTCGGTGGACGTTGAGGCCGTGAAGGCCCTGAAGGGTTCCGGCAAGGGGCCAGCGGAGATCGCCAAGGAACTCGGTATAGGCCGTGCAAGTGTCTACAGGGCTTTAGCGGTCTAATTTGTGAGTTTGGGTCTTTTCTTCCTATGCCCTGCTTTTTTACTTTTCCAACAAAACAAATCAGGTAACTAAAAGTTGGAAATGGGGATTGAAGATGAAAGAAGTTCTAAACGAGGTAGTTTCGAGATCTGACGAACTATCTGTAGCTAGTTTTGAACTCATCGGTAAAATGAAAAATGCTCCTACGGAGGCTCTTCAATGGCCACAGTTGGTATCATTCACAGACCTCGTTTCCCGTATTCAAAACTTGGCTAGCTTGTCGAATGATTTGGCTCGTATTCCGGCTGATCGTTTTGTCTTAGCGCCTGCCGGTCGCGTAGTCTCATTGCGTGACCAAATCGCGGCTGTGACGCAGTCCATGCGGAATCTGACTAATGAATTGGGCAATATACCGGCATGGAGTGGAGTGAGCCGATTTGATGCCGCTGCCGGACTGCTTCACATGAATAACGGCCACAACATTAATCTCGGCGCTTTGATAGCAGAACTGCAGGGTAGATTGGATTCTTCCCTTGAGTCTTATCTGGTTGTTGCTTCCGTTGTGCAACCTCGGAACATTGGCACATTCGCGGCAGCTTCTAAAGCCGTGGTCGAACAATCGATTCAAGCGAGTGAGTTGTCGGGCAAACTCGAGCAAATGAAAGGTGAATGGGAAGCGTTTTTTCAGAACGCCGAATCCCAACAGGCAACTGTGAGCGAATTAGGAACTGAGGCTCTGAGAATTCTCGCTGAGATAGAGAAAGATCGACGTACAATCGAAGAGAACGCATCGAAGGTCGGGGCAGCAGTATCGACGGTAGATGAAATACGTGTCCAAGCTACGGCTCTTGAGAGTTCAGTCAAAGGCTATCAGGATATTTTTGATGCTTTCCAGAAACAGCTTGAAAGCCGCCGAACGGAAATCGCATCCGGTAAGCAAGCACTAGGCCAAGTGAAAGCCAGTCTGTTAGAGAAGGATAAGCTTGTCGCGGAATTGATTTTAAAAGCAGAAGCAATGTTGGGAGGTGCCACGACCGCGGGATTAGCTTCAGCCTACAAGGCTCAGGCTGATGAAGTTAATGGTCAACTGAAAAACGCGCGCGGGTGGTATTATGGTTCAATTGTGCTGCTTTCAATTAGCGTTGCAGTCGCGTTAAATCTTTTTAACTGGCTGGGTTTTGCGCTGCCGCCTTTGCCAACCTTTTCGGATCAAACGCCCACAGGCAACATTGCTGTTCAGGCGCTTTCGTCGCTAGGATCGAGAGCGCTTCTAATTCTACCAGCCTTGCTATTAGCCGGTTTTACCGCCCACAGACACTCCGCACTTTTTCGACTGCGTGAAGAATACAGTCACAAGTACACTTCAGCATCTTCTGTCGAAGGGTTCAAAGCGCAAGCACCAGATTATAAGGAAGCCATCGCAGCGGCAGTATTCGCTGAACTTTTGAAGAATCCCGCTCAAACACTTGATACGGATAAGCGAAGCAGCAAGGATACCGCCGTGGGGCGCTTTAACGGCTTTCTAGATAACCTTATAACGCCGCGCGTGGAGGAAGCGCTAAAGAAAGCGGGAGAGATCCCAAAAAATTAGTGCCTTCAGTTGGCTTGAACAATAGGCAGCCATACGCTCTCCACGCATGCAATCGATGCATCGTCCATCACAGCTCCAGCATAACCCTTCAGGCTCATTGGCACGTTTCTGTTTAAGCCCCGATGTGTCAGGCCCGAGAACTAACGATAAACCGAACGGTAGTTCGAATCACAAAAACGGACTAGAACCAAGGATTGCATATGGCATCGATCACTGTCATATACTGACATATACCGCTGAGTATAAAACCAAGGAAAACTGACGTTTTCGGTAAGCACTGGGCTAGTCCAGCCCTGTCCACCATATACTCCTTCAGCATCATCACGGCTTCTCCGCCGAAGGGCTGGCTGCTTGCGCCGGCAGCAGGGTGCTGTGTGGGGTAGCCTGTGATAAAACATTATTTCGCCCCATGTAACAGTGCGCGCGCGCATGGAGCGG
>JANOBA010000458.1:0-3117 GCA_031411415.1 Novosphingobium sp. | reverse complement strand
CTCACGCCTTGCGCCAGCATCTGGCGAACACAGGCCTGCGCCACGAAGAAGGCGGCCTTGAGATTAAGCCCGATAACGGCGTCAAAGTCGGCCTCGTCCGATTCCCACATTGGCTTGGGGCGATTGGTGCCCGCGTTGTTGACCAGCACGTGAAAGGCAGGTCGGGCTTCGAAGAAGGCGCGGACTGCCGCCAGATCCGAAACATCGAGCCTTGCTGCCTGCGCGCCATTGCCGATCTGTGCGGCAGCAGCGTCGATTTCTTCGGCGGTGCGCGCGACCAAGGTCACTTCCGCCCCCGCCTCAGCCAGCGCGGCCGCAGCAGCAAGTCCGATCCCGCGACCCGCGCCGGTAACCACTGCGCGTTTTCCGTCGAGCCGGAAACTTGGCGTTCGAGGCAGAGCTTCGCTCATGCTCGGGTCAGCTCGCTCGGTTCGGCCTTCCCGGCATAGGGCACATTCTTGCCGCCAAACCGACGCACCCGGATATTGGCCTGCTCGCCGTGCCCGGCGAAGCCTTCAAGCGCGCAAAGCCGGCTGCAATATTCGCCGATCATCGCCGATGCTGCATCACTGGTGATGCGCTGATAGGTGCAGGTCTTGATGAACTTGCCCACCCACAGCCCGCCGGTATAGCGCGCCGCCTTTTTCGTCGGGAGCGTGTGGTTGGTGCCGATCACTTTGTCACCATAGGCAACATTGGTCCGGTTACCGAGGAACAAGGCGCCGAAGTTGGTCATGTGCCGCAGGAAGTAATCGGGATCGGCGGTCATAACCTGCACATGCTCCGAGGCGAGCCCATCGGCAATGCGGACCATTTCGGCATCGTCTTCGGCGACGATCACTTCGCCAAAGTTTTCCCAGGCACGCCGGGCGATTTCGGCGGTGGGCAGGATCTGCAGCAAGCGCTCGACCTCGCGCATGGTGTCTTCGGCCAGCTTGCGCGAAGTCGTCAGCAGCACGGCGGGGCTATCCGGGCCGTGTTCTGCCTGGCCAAGCAAGTCAGTCGCCGCCAGTTCGCCGTCGCAGCCAATTTCATCGCAGATCACCAGCGTTTCGGTCGGTCCGGCAAACAGGTCGATACCGACGCGGCCATAAAGCTGGCGCTTGGCTTCGGCGACAAATGCATTGCCGGGGCCGACGAGGATATCGACCGGCGCGATGCTCTGGGTTCCGACACCCATCCCGGCCACCGCCTGAATGCCGCCAAGGCAATAGATCTCATCCGCGCCAGCCATCGCCTGCGCCGCAACGATCGCGGGCGCAGGCTTGCCGTGAAACGGGGGGGCACAGGTTATCACCCGCGGCACACCGGCAACCTTGGCGGTGATCACGCTCATATGGGCCGAAGCCAGCAACGGATATTTGCCGCCGGGCACATAGCAGCCAGCCGCATTAACCGGCACATGGCGGTGGCCGAGCACTACGCCAGGCAGCGTCTCGACCTCGACATCCTTCATCGAATCGCGCTGGATCTGCGCGAAATTGCGCACTTGCGTCTGCGCAAACTCAATGTCTTTCAGGTCTTGCCCGGTGAGTTGATCAATGCAGTCCTGAATTTCGGCGGGCGTCAGCCGGTAGCTTTCCCGGTCCCAGCCATCGAACTTGATCGAAAGATCGCGCACGGCGGCATCGCCGCGCTTTTCGATGTCGGCCAGTATACCTTCCACGGTATCGCGCACCTTGCGGTCAGTATCCGCCTTCGCCTCTGCGGTCGCGCCGCGTTTCAGCCACTCTGCCATAGGATTGCACCTCGTATTCGCCTCGCCATTGGCACTTGGCGAGGCTTGCGACCAATCCAAACTGTCGATGGCTGGCCTGTCGTATATTCGATTTGGCATGCCTCACGAAATCACTAGGTTGGGAGGAGAGGAGAGATTTTGATGCGGCTGGCCACTTTGCGTGACGGGACACCCGACGGCATTCTGATTGTCGTTTCGCCCGATGGAGCGAGCTATGCCGAAGCCAACCTGCCTACCATGCAGGCCGCTCTGGAAGACTGGTCTGCGCTGAAGGAGCCGGGCAGCTTCGAACATGCGCTCGACCCGGCCAGACTTGCCGCCCCGCTCCCCCGCGCCTGGCAATGGCTCGATGGCTCAGTCTTCGCCAGCCACGGCGCGCTGATGGACAAGACGTTGGGCATCACCAAGCCAGCGGTCGATTGGCCGCTGATGTATCAGGGCGTTTCGGATACGTTCTATGGGCCGAATGACGACGTGGTCATGGCCGGCGAGGAATATGGCATAGATTTCGAAGGCGAGTTCGGGATCATCACCGACTATGTGCCGATGGGCACCAGCGCCGCCGATGCGATGCAGCACATCAAGCTGGTGATCCAGATCAACGACTGGTCGCTGCGAGCGCTGGCCGGGCCGGAAATGAAATCCGGCTTCGGCTGGGTGCGCGCCAAGCCGCCGTGTTCGATGGCGCCGTTTGCCGTGACGCCTGACGAATTGGGCGGCCAGTGGAAGAACGGCCGCGCCTGCCTTGACCTGCTGGTGGACTGGAACGGAAAGCGCTTCGGCGGCGCCAATGGCGAGCCGATGGGTTATGGCTTCCACGAACTCGTCGCCCATGCGGCAACCACGCGCAATCTGGTGGCCGGAACGGTGATCGGATCGGGAACTGTCTCCAACGAAAACTACCGCGAAGTCGGTTCGTCCTGCATCGCCGAGCGGCGCGGGATTGAAATCGTCGATCTGGGCGAAGCCAAGACAGAATTCATGCGCTTTGGCGATACCGTGCGGATGCAAGGCACAATGGCGGACGGCAGCGCACCTTTCGGCATTATCGAACAGAAGGTCGTGAAGCCCTGAACGAGGCAGCCGATCCAGGCGCGCAGAGCATCGCCAGCCCGGCACTGATGTTCCCGCCGCGCGGGGCCGCATGGCGTTCGGCGATCATCATCTTTGTCATCTCGGTGATCGCCATGGCCGATCGCATGGCCATCGCGATGTTGATCGGGCCGATCAAGGCCGAATTCGGCATCGGCGATTTCCAGGCGAGCCTGCTGGTGGGTGCCGCCTTCACCAGTTTCTATATGCTGTTCCTGTTGCCGATCGGCTGGCTGGCTGATCGCTCCTCCCGCCGACTTGTGCTTGCCGTCTGCCTCGTCGTGTGG
>JANOBA010000457.1:0-5060 GCA_031411415.1 Novosphingobium sp. | reverse complement strand
CGCGCCCGCTGGCAGTTTCCCCTGCACTTGGCTGAGATATTCCAGCACGCGGCTGCGCGCCCAATAAAGGTCGGTGCCATCCTCGAACAGCACATAGACAAAGCTGTCGCCGACGAAGGAATAGCCCCGTACGACCCGCGCACCGGGGACCGAGAGCATCGTTGTCGTGAGCGGATATGTGACCTGATTCTCGACTATCTGCGGCGCTTGGCCGGGATAGGTGGTGCGGATGATAACTTGCACATCCGAAAGGTCGGGCAGCGCATCGACCGGCGTGGTTCGCACCGCGCCAATGCCAATGACAGTCAGCATCAGCGCCGCGACAACGATTAACCCGCGTGCCTTGACCGAGGCGCGGATGATCCATTCGATCATTTCGCAGCCCCCAGCTTGCGGGCGGCAATCCCGGTCAGGCTCGCTTCGGAATCGAGCAGGAATTGCCCCGAAGCGACCACCTTTTCGCCAGTGGTCAACCCTTCCAGAATCTCGGTCTGTCCGCCACCTTCATGGCCTGCACGGACTTCGGCAGGCTGATAGCGCCCATTGCCGGTTGCCAGCATCACCAGTGTTCGCGCGCCGGTGCGGATCACGGCTTCGCTTGGCACCAACAGCGCCGTGCTGGCGGTGCCGACAAGCGCCACCTGCGCAAACATGCCGGGGCGGAGCCGCCCCCCGCGATTGGCGAGTTCAATCCGCACCGTGAGCGTCCGGCTGTCGGATTGCGCGGTTGGCAGGACAGCGAGGATGCGACCGCTGAACGTCTTGCCGGGGAAGGCGGCAAGCGTGGCGCTGGCGCTTTGTCCGATGCGAACACTTCCTGCCTGGGCTTCGGGGACCGCAGCGTTGAGCCAGACCGTGCCAAGGCCAGTCACTTGGGCCAGTGTCTGCCCTTGAGCCAGTGTCACCCCAGCGCGCGCATCGAGCGTCTGGATCACCCCCGAGATCGGCGAGGTGATGGTGATCGTCCCGTTGGTCCGTCCGCTGCGCTCGACGCCGGAAATCACGGCGTCAGACATACCTAACAGGTGCAAGCGTTGTCGCGCGGCGGCAGTGAGATCAGGTCGGCCAAGCCGTTTGACGCTCAGAAACTCGGTCTGCGCGCCGCCCCATTCGGGCAATTGCACATCGGCGATGGGCGCACCGGCACGAATGACATCGCCGGGCGCGCGGGCGTAAACACGCGACACGAATCCGCCCGAGCGGGCCTGAATGATCGCCACATCGCGCTGGTTGAAATCAATGCTGCCGGTGACGTTGAGCGTGGTGGCAAGGCTGCCCATCTGCGCCGCGACAACGCGGATACCGAGATTCTGCATCGCGGCGGGGTTGACCGTTACTCCCGGCGCTTCGCCGGGTGCGCCGCCTTCGTCGGCATATTTGGGCTGGGTCTTCATCCCCATCGACGAGAGCGCACCGGGATTGTCGTAGTGCTCCTGCGGCACCATCGGATCGTACCAGTAGAGAATTTTCCGTGCCGATTGGCCTGCACCAGCATCGGAAGCAGGCCCGCCGCGCTGCCCAAGCCAATATCCGCCGCCACCCGCGGCGAGCACTGCTGCCAGTATCCCGGCACGCCAGCGCGCCGCCGTTGCCCTGTCCATGCTCATGGCCGCATCTCCCCATATGTGTAATTGATCCGGATCGCATCGCGCGCGACATCGGCCTCGCGCGACAAGGCATCGACCTCGGCTTCGGCCAGTGCCAGTGTCGAGAGCAGGGCGCTGCCGAGATCGAGCTTGCCTGCGGCGTAGCTCGCCATGTCGAGTTCGGCACGGCGCTTGGCCAGCGGCACGAGCGTGTTACGCGCATTCATCAGTCGCTGGTGGTGCATGGCGTGATCGGCAAGGTCACTATCGAGCGCGGCCAGGACGTCGCGTTCTCCGGCATCGCGCATCAGCCGCGCCCGGTTCGCCTCGCTCTCGCGTGCGGCGATCAGGGGATCTTGTCGGCGCTTTCCGAAGAACGGCAGATCGATGCTGAGAGTGACCGAGACCATGTCACCATAGGCCGGATCGCGCCGACCGTAGGATGTGCCGATCCGCCAGTCAGGCCGCTTGTCCGCGCGGGCAAGCGCGGTGTCAGCGTCGGCAGCGAAAGTCTGGGCATCCAGAGACTGGAGGCGCGGCAACGAGGCCACATGCGCACGCAACGCGGGACCATCCACTTCGAGAACAGGTGGTTCGCCGGAAACGTCGGCATCCGGGTCACCGGTCGGACGCGCGAGGCGCACCTGAGCCTTGGCGACTTCGGCTTCGAGCTCGCTGCGGCGGTCGTTGACGGCGGCGCGCAACTGCTCGGGTTCAAGAGCCTGCGAGGGACGTGCCGAACCAGACGCCAGCCTCGCCGAGACGGTAGCTTGCAGATCGCCAAGGCTCTCGTCGAGCCGCTCAAGTTGAGCAAGCCGCCGCTTGGCATAATAGAGATCGACCCAGGCGAGCGCAGTTTCGAGCCGCACCTTCTGCGCCTCGACTGCCAGATCGGCTTCGGCAACGCCGATGCCCGCCTGGGCACGCCCGCGCTGGGCGCGGCGCTTCGCCGGATTGGGAAACGCCTGTTCAACGCCGATGCGCGCCATCGTCATGCTGTCACCGTTCAAGGTGAAAGCGGGCGGACCCGAAACCGGGAAATTGTCGATGCCGATGGACAGCGTCGGATCGGGCAACTGGCCGGAAGCTATCGCCGCTGAACGTGTCGCAGCAACCCCGGCCTCGCTCGCCTTGAGCGACGGCGCTTCTGCTGCGGCACGTTCGAGCGCTGCAGCGAAGGTCAGCGGTTCGGCTGATGCAACAGCGGGGATGACCGCGAGCAGTGGTGCCAGGACGGTAATTCTCATGGAGTTCTCCTGATCGGGAGCGACCAGACCGAAGCGCAAGCGGCGACAAACGGGTAAACGGGTGCCGACGAAGTGATGAGACACTCCGCCGGCACCACGCGCCTGGCCATTATGCTTATCGTTATCGGCCGGGCAACTTGCTTAGCCGGCCGACGGCACAGCGCGCTTGCCCTGCATGTCCATCATGCAATCGGCAGCGCTCATCTTCATCATGTCGCAGTTGCAGCTCGCCACCTCGACACTGCTGTCCTTGACCCAGACACGAAGCTGCGGGGGCAGGTTCGACTTGTTCGGCCCGAACGTGGGGCGGGACTGCCATTCCCAATGGCCCGTGGCGCTGGAGGGCTGTGCGTCATGAGCGAATGCCACCGATGCGGAGGTGATAGCCGCAAGGGCAGCGGCGATTGAAAGCAGAGTTTTCATGTTGAATATCCTTGGTTGAATCACAGTTGAGCGCAGAGCGACTGTTCAAGCCGCTAAACGCCAGTCGGTTCAGCCAAGGAGCGAAGGGGGATCGGGATCAGGCGCGATGCTTCGCCCGAGGAGAACTGGCGTTGCGGGCCATGCAGCAACGGCAGCCAGAGTCATCGGTGAGGTCAAGACTGCCGGTGTGGCGTCAATTGCGGCTAATGCCGCGCAGCCCGCCATAGCGAGGCAACCCAGACTCATATTTTTGCATGGTGCCGGCCCTTTGTCGGACTGGTGCTGGCCCATCGCGCAATCGGGCATTCCTGCCATCGGCGCAGCCATTGCCGATGCCAGTTCCTTTTGCATCATCGCACAAGGCGGAGCCGCAAACGCCACACTCTGCCCGGCAAGGCCAAGAATGACCCCGAGCAGCAGGAAATGGCGGAACAGGAATTTCATATCGGTGGCGAAATGCTCTTGAGGGGGCCGAATGTCAATTCGGCCGTGATCCGGTAGGAGTTACACTGCGCGCTGTTCTGCTGAAATTAAGTGCTATGAGCGCAATTGCCGCGATGCCTGCGCCAGCAAAAAAAGTCGCATTTGCGCCGATCTTGTCCCACAATAAGCCCGCTACTGTTGATTTGCAATGAGAGTTGACCCGGGAGGGGCATAATTTCCACTGAGAAGTGACCCATGTTCTGAGCTTCCCCCTGGCTGTTGGGTTGGGGGATATTGGAGTGATCGACATGGCGTTATTGAGCGTAATCCGGCGCTGGCATTTCCGTGAGGGGATGCCGATCCGGGGGATAGAGCGGCGCACAGGCTTGTCGCGCAACACGATCCGCAAGTATCTGCGCAGCGGTACGGTGGAACCGAGGTTCAAGGTGGCCGATCGGCTGAGCAAGCTGGACCAGTTTGCCGAGAAGCTGTCAGGCTGGCTGAAGATTGAGACCGGCAAGTCTCGCAAGCAGCGGCGCACTGCCAAGCAGATGCACGCCGATCTTGTGACCCTAGGCTACGACGGTTCCTACGGTCGCGTGGCGGCCTTCGTGCGCGCCTGGAAGGCTGGACGTCAACGCGATGCCCAGACCGCTGGCCGTGGCACCTTCGTGCCTTTGGTCTTTGCGCCGGGCGAGGCATTCCAGTTCGACTGGCCGGTTTGATAGCGATTGGGACTGGGCCTTGCTGGGCGGTAAGCAGGCCAAGTTGCAGGTGGCGTACACCAAGCTGTCGCACAGCCGGACTTCACCGTCCGGGCCTATCTGCTTCAGACTCACGAGATGCTGTTCGACGCCCTGACCCAGGCGTTCAGGGTTATGGGAGTTGCGGGGTGTCCCCGCTGAGGAGGGTAACACCAAGACCGCAAGCGGACTTGGTGCAGGGAGGAGACCTCCTCCCCATAAATTTGAAGTCTGCAGTGCTGTGCGGACGCTTATCAACCAAACGCTCAAAGGTAATCACTGATGCAAAGAGGCAAAAGTGATTACGTGGCGATTACGTGGAATAATTTTCGCCACTTTCGAGGGATGCGAAAATTATCTAAGTCATTGATTTTGTGGTGGACGCACTTGGGCTCGAACCAAGGACCCGCTGATTAAGAGTGGAAAATTTGCCTTGGCGGCAGCTTTTCGAGAAATCACCGAGGTTGAACGCGAAACTGTGTCTACAAACTTTACCGTTCTAATTACCGTTCTAAAACCAATTTCTAGAACGGTGAGTTATGTTAACCTCTTGAAAATACTGGTGCCGGCTACAAGATTCGAACTCGTGACCCCCTGATTACAAATCAGGTGCTCTACCAACTGAGCTAAGCCGGCGC
>JANOBA010000456.1:0-11458 GCA_031411415.1 Novosphingobium sp. | reverse complement strand
TGGCACTACGCGCGCCTTTTGCCGCACCGGCTGATGCCACTGCGCCATCCTGTCGGCCGTAAACTGGCTGACGGAGAGGATCATGTCTGCCGCCGGCAGCGATGCGCGCGCCGCCCAGCTGGCAGTCGGCAGCCAGACATCGGTGCCATGCACCGCCAGCATCAACTTGCCGCCAGTCAGGCGCTTCACCAGAGCCGCCACTGGCATCAGATTGATGTGTCCGCAAAAGACAAGATCAAAGGGCCCCTGCCGCAGCGCCGCAGCAAGGGAGCGCTGGACGAAGCGGCCAAGTCCAGACGCTGAGGCGCGATCATAACGCACTTTGCCGGGCACGACGAAGCCATCGTCCTCGATCAGGCGCGGCAACACCAAGATTTCAGCTATCCGGGGCAGCGCCTCAAGCGCGGCGATGACATCACGGTTGTACTGCGCGATCCCGCCCTGTGTGCCGTGGGCATCGCTGACCAGCATCAAAACCCGCACCGGCACCTCACTCTGCCGCTTGCGCCGCTGGCCGCATGGCCAGCTGCGGCATGGCATGGTGCAACACGGTGCTCGCCAGCGCGCGTGACTGCGCACCCTTGGCCGCCGCGGGCGCGCCAGTCCACTTGCCAATTGGGAGGCCAAAGCCGCTCTTCCGTCGGCGCAGCATCGCGTCGGGAAGCGGCAGCGAAGGCGCGGCGGCGAGCGCTGCCTTGCCAGAGACCGCCGTGAGGCCTGACATGCAGGGGGCAATCGCCTTGAGCAGGCTGAAATCGACAAACGGCGTGCGAATCTCGACGCTGTGCGCCATGCCGGCCCAGTCGCTGTCGCGCAGCAGCTGATTGCGCATATAGGCACTGGCCTCCAGCGAGGCCACCCGGGCAATCGGGTCGAGCGGATCGGGACACAGCGCCTCGCCACGCAAATGCTGACGCGGGTTCAGGCGGCCGAGTCCCTCGCGGACCAATTCGCCGTCCAGCATGTCCTTCAGCTCAAATGGCAAAAACAGTCCCCGGCGCAGCAGATAGGCGCCGGCATAGTCACCGCCATATTCCAGCAACCCCGCCAACTTGGGCGAACGCCTTCCCGCCCCCAGCCAGAGCGCAGCCTGACGCGCGGCGCGGCCAAGCCCCGGGATCATGGCCGGCACCCTCAGCCAGCGCACCCACGCGGGAATATCGCGAAAGCTGGGATACCCGGCCAACAATTCGTCGCCGCCAAGGCCCGAAAGCGCAACTTTGAGGCCTTGTTCGCGCGCGGCCTTGGAAACCAGCCAGGTATTCACCCCGTCGATCGAGGGCTGATCCATAGCTTCGAGAATTCGCGGGAAGTCTGCTTCGAACTCTGCCTGCGCAATCCGGCGGACGACGTGTTCGGCGCCATAGTGCCGGGCCGCGATTGCTGCGAGCGGCGCCTCATCCTCGCCAGTGCCAACGAATTCATCGAAACCCAGCGTGATCGCGCGGACTTTTGCTTGTCCCGCATCGCGCATCAAGCCGAGCAGCGCACCCGAATCAACCCCGGCGGAGAGGAACAGCCCCACCTCGACATCCGCAAGCAGGTGCGCGCGCACGCTTTCCAGGCTCGCATCGCGCACGCGCGCAGCCAATTCGCCCGGCGGCGGCGCATGGCGAACTCCTTCAGCAATCGTGGCGGCAATCGAGGCATAGCGCTCAGGCTCGCCAGCACCTTCAGCCGTGACGGTCATACGGCAGCCCGCAGGCAGTGCGCGGATGGCGCGGTAGAGTGTGAAAGGCTCGGGAACGCTGCCCCACAGGCAGAAGCCGGTCACGCCCGCAGGTTCGGGATCGCTTGAGAGCTGCCCCCCGGCGAGCAGCGCCTTGACCTGGCTGGCGAAGCGGAAGGTAGCGTCCTGATCGGCATAATAGAGCGGCTTGATCCCGTAAGGATCGCGCGCGAGGAACACGGCGCGCGCGGCATCGTCCCAGATCGCAAAGGCGAACATTCCGCGCAAGCGATGGACCATGTCGGCCCCGTGCAGCGCAAAAAGGTGCAGCAATGCTTCGGTATCGGAAGCCGAATGGAAGCTTCGCCCGGCAGCTTCGATCTGTCGGCGCAGGTCCGGAAAGTTATAGATCTCGCCGTTGAATACGATGGTGTAGCGCCCGCAGGCGCTGGTCATCGGCTGGCTGGCGCGGTCGGAAAGATCGATGATCGAAAGGCGCCGATGGCCGAGCGCCAGTCGGCGGTCCTGGCTCCACCATTCGCCGCTGCCATCCGGCCCGCGCGCGGCCATGTGATCCCGCGTAGCCAGCAGTTCACGCCGATCGGGCATGGCGGACGAGGCGCCATGGGCATAAATTCCATTGAGGCCGCACATGGATCAGGCCCGGCCAGACTCGGCTTTATGCCAGCGCCAGGCATCGCGCATGATGCTGTCAATGTCCGAGCGCTGCGGGGCCCAGCCAAGCTTCTCACGCGCCTTTGCCGCCGAGGCGACCAGCACTGGCGGATCGCCATCGCGCAGCGGTCCGGTGACGAAGCGGACGGGGGCGGCGCTGACTCGCTCGACTGCCGCGATCACTTCGCGGACGCTGGTGCCGGTCTCGGTGCCAAGATTGAACACATCAGACGCTCCGCCCGCCAGCAGATGCCGCAATGCAAGCACGTGGGCATCGGCAAGGTCGGCAACGTGGATATAGTCGCGGATGCAGGTGCCATCGGGCGTGGCGAAGTCGCCGCCGAATACCGTAAGCTGACTGTCGCCTGCGCGCGCGGCGGCGATAGCTAGCGGGATCAGGTGCGTTTCGGGCTCATGCCGCTCGCCGATTTTGCCCTCGGGATCCGCCCCCGCCGCGTTGAAATAGCGCAGCGCCACCGAGCGCAGGCCGTGGGCATGACCGAAATCGGCCAGCATTCGCTCGACCATCAGCTTTGACGCCCCATAGGGATTGATCGGCGCTTGCGGTGTGTCTTCGCGGATCGGCAGTCGCTCCGGCACGCCATAGGTCGCGCAAGTCGAGGAAAACACAATCCGGCTGACATCGCAGGCCTGCATCGCCTGGAGCAGGCCCAGCGTGCCGCGCGTGTTGACGTCGAAATAGAGCCCCGGATTGCTTACCGATTCCCCGACATAAGCGAGCGCGGCAAAGTGCGCGACGGCATCGGGGCGCACTTCGCGCAAGGCCGCCGTCAGGGCTTCCGCGTCGCGGATATCGCCTTCGATCAACCGGCCCCAGCGAACGAAATCCCGCCAGCCTCGCGAGAGATTGTCATAGACCACCACATTCCAGCCCGCCCGCGCGAAAGCCTTGCAGCAATGCGCGCCGACATAGCCTGCGCCGCCAGTAACGAAGATGGTTGGAGTCATCACAGTGTGTTCAACGAAAGGCCGGAAATCCGGACGGCCGAAGCGAGTTGCGACGATTCGGCGGCAGCCTGAAGTCGCCAGAATTGGGCGGCGCATCCCGCCGGGATGGAGAGCCGCGCCCGTTGCTGGCCCGGCCCACTGGTTTGCGGGGCCGGCTCTTGCACCAGATGGTTGCGCGGGTCTCCAGGGCACGTGACCTGCCATTCAGTCCGGGCGAGTGGCGCATCGGCCTCGGCGGCGAGTGTCTGGACAAATTCGTATTCGCCCGGCGCAAACATGGTGAGCCGCGTGGCGGCGGCGGCAGTCGTCCCTGGTTCGACGCGCACCAGCAACACCCCGCCATCGGCCTGCGCCGAAATCGTCGCCTCGTTGATCAAGGCCCAGCTCAGCGGCATATAGCGGGCATCGCTGGTTGTCACGGTCAGGCCAATGGGCGAGAAAGCATTACCAGCGAGGCCCGGTATCCGGCCAGCATAGCTCTGCAGGGCAACGTATTCGTTGTTGCTGACCAGCCATCTGACAAGGCGCATCGCGCCTTTCTGCAACTCAGCCTGCGGCATCTTGCCTGCCATGTCAGCATAGAAATCTGAAAGCGCAGCCGGCGACACATCGTATTCGACCGCATTGACCGCAAAATCTCTAAGCCAGGGCTGGTCGGCATAAGCGATCAGCGCCTGCCGGATTTCCGGCTCGCCCAGGAGCGATGAAATGAACGGCATCACTTCTGCCTTGGCCAGCGGATAAACCGATAGCGCATGGTGATAGTGCCTCAGCGTGGCTGCAGCATCGGCATCGCCATAGGTGGCAGCATCTTCGATTGAGAGCAGTTCTGTGGTCAGATCACGGCGGGAAATACGCTCGGCAAGCGCGATATAGCCCCTGCCCGAGCCCGCCCTGTCCAGATCAGCGAGCACGCCAAGCTGGCGCATTGCCATCACATCGAGCGGGTTGCGGCGCAGAACATCCTTTGCCGCCGCAGCAATCGCCGGCGCCTGTGCCGCCAGCAGGTCAGGCCGGGTCTTGAGCCGATCGCTGGCCCGCAGCCGCAGTTCTGGATCATTGGCCCAGAAGGCAGGCACCGTTGCGGGCACTGCGCTAGCCTGATCAGCGCGCCAATAGGCAAGCGCTGCATCCTGCCCCGCCAGCCACGCGAGCGAGAATGCTGCCAGTATGTAGATCGCAATACGCACGTGTTGGTGTCAGGTTCCCGGTTCGCCGGCGAGGAGCTTCAGTCTCCCCGATCGGCAGGCGCATTATCAGGCAGGTTGGGCGCCATCGTCCTTGTTGCCGTACCCATAGCCATAGCCGTAACCATAACTATAGCCGTAGCCTAGGCGGTGGCTGCGATAGTCAATCTTGGTGACGATCGCCCCCAGCACATGCGCGTTGACGAGCCTCAGTCGCTCCAGAGCATGCTGGATGGCACGAACCGGGGTGCGTTCGGCCTCGATAACGAAAACCGCACCT
Organism: Novosphingobium sp.; assembly: GCA_031411415.1. Taxonomy (GTDB): domain Bacteria; phylum Pseudomonadota; class Alphaproteobacteria; order Sphingomonadales; family Sphingomonadaceae; genus Novosphingobium. The sequence continues at coordinate 6,678 of JANOBA010000456.1, read as the reverse complement.
TCCAGCGCCGCGCCCAGGATCGGCGCGTCAGCCATGCCGAGGACTGGCGGTCCATCGACGATAATATATTCAAATCGATCGCGCAGCCCCTCGAGCAACTGGTTCAGGCGATCGACGCTCAAGAGTTCAGCGCTGCTCGGCGGCTTGGGGCCGGCGGGCATGATCGTCAGACCCTGGACCTTGCTCGCTTCCAGCTGGACGGAAGCCAGATCTCCGCCTGCAAGCAGGTTGCTGAAGCCATTGGTGTTGCTGACACCGACCATCTGGTGGATCGATGGCGAGCGCATATCGGCATCGATCAACAGAACTTTTTTGCCCGACCGGGCGACGGCCATCGCAAGCGCAAAAGCCGTGGTCGACTTGCCTTCGCCTTCGCGCGCGCTCGTAACCAGAAATGACTTTGGCAATCCGTGGCTGGTCGAGAACGATAGCACTGCCCGCGCACTTTGTAGCGCTTCCGAAATCTCGGACTTGGGGTCGCGCAGCTCATCGAGCACATCACCGCCCGCCTTGGGCACATTGCCCAGCAACGGCAGCTTGAAGAACCGCTCGATTTCCTCGGGACTGCGCACACCGTTATCGATCTGCTCAAGCCCAAAGATGGCGAGCGCTGAAAGCCCGAGACCTGCAAAGATGGCCATCGTCAGGAAGGACGACAAGCTGGGTGCCGACGGGCCGCCCGGGGTCATGGCTGGGTCGACAATCGCGATGTTGGTTGAGCCTACAGAGCCGGAAAGGCCGATCTCCTTGTAGCGCTGCAACAGCGCATCGTAGAGCTGGCGGTTGGTATCGACTTCGCGTTGATAGACATTGTATTGGATTGTGTCGCGCTGCTGCTGGTCGAATTGGGATTTGAGTCCTTCGACTTGTGCTGAAAGTTGCCCCTCGCGCTTGAGCGCCTCTTCATAGACCGAACGACGGCTGCCCTGCACGCCGGAAATTTCGCGGCTGATCGCGCTGTCGAGCATATCAACCTGGGCTTTTAGCGCGCGCGCGGCCGGATAGCCCGGTTCGAACTGCACAAGGATCCGCGCATACTCAGAGGCCACTTCAGCGCGCTTTGAGCGCAAGCTGGAGATGGTCGTGCTCTGCAGCACTTCGGTGCTGGAGGCCCCGGCAGAACTGCGCGCCCGGCTTTCAGCCGTGATGCGCTCGGTTCGCGCTGTCACCAGCGCGGCATTCAGCGCCGAGAGATTGGTTGCCACGAGCGTCTGCGGCTGGGAGGTCTTGCCCTCTGAGTCCCGCGTTGCGCCCAACGCGACGATATTGCGTTGCCGGGCAAAATTGATCAGATCGCCTTCCGATCGCGCCAGCTTGTTACGCAATTCTTCAAGCCGGGCTTCGAGAAACTTGCGCGCGTCGGCCGTGGAAGCGAGGCCACGATCCATAGTGCCCGCGATATAGCCCTGCGGCCAGGCATTTGCGATGCGTGCCGACCATTCGGGCGACCGGCTGGTATAGGAGATGTTGACCAGGCTCGAATTGCGGATTGGATTGATCTGCACATTGCCCACCAGCAACCCTGCGGCGAGATTTTCGCGATCTTTGCGCTGGGCCGGCGAGAGTGCCTGGCCGCCAGTCCCCAGATCGACGCCGTGTGCGGCAAAGAAGCTCGGCTCGTCGGCCAGCTTCAGGCTGCGGGCGATCCGTTCGGCAAGCGATCTTGCCCGCAGAAGCTGATACTGCGTATCATAGAACTCTTCATAGCCGGCGTAATCTTCCTCATCCAACCCACGGACATTAGTGACGTTTTTCTTTTCGCGACTAATCTCGATCTGAGAATTGGCCGTGTAGAGCGGCGGCGAAAGCAGCAGGGAAATCACGCCGAATGCGATGCAAGCGGCCATGATCGCGCCTACCAGCCAGCGCCAGCGCACTGCCGCCTGCCAATATTTCACGGCAAGCGGGGTCAGCTTGGAATCGCCCAACCAGTTGGAGCGCTGGCTGGGCCCTTGCCCATCCAGCGCGGCCCCACCGTTACCGAGGGTTGGATTGCCGATTTGCATCATGAGCGCCGGTTCTTCCTCATCATTCAGTTAGATATTTTATCCAGCGCGATAAACAGCGGACCAGTCAAGATCGGGACGATCTGAAGCAAGTCCTTGAACAGGCGCCGGGCCTTGTTGTCACCAACCACCACAATGTCGTTGGAGAAGACCTCAGGATCGGCATATTCGCCATGCCGTATGGCCCTGAGATCATAGAGCGCTGCAAGACGCTGGCCACGGACAGTGCGGAAAACCACAACATCGTCCAGTCTGGAAAATTCAGTCGGCCCGCCAGACAGCGCCATCGCCTGCAACAGGCTCAACCTGCCGACGACCGGATAGAGGCCCGGCCGGCCGACCTGGCCTTCCACCGTAAGCACCCGGCTGACCATTTCCTTGAGGTTCACCGTTACCTGCGGGTCACGCACGTAATTCGCGCGCAATGCCCTTGCCAGCAATTGCTCCACCTCGCCGGGTGTCTTTCCGGCGATGTCGACTATGCCCGCAAGCGGAAACGAGACTTTGCCCGCAGCATCAACCTGAACATCGCGCTTTGACAGCTCAGGAATGCCGTAGACATCGATGATAAGCCTATCGAAAGGCCCAACAAAATAGGGCCGCACATCAGAAGGGGTATCGTCCCTGTCAGGCGCTGGCATCGAACTCGCCTGCATGACCCTGAGTCCAGGATCGCCGCCGACTTTGGGGTCGGATGCACAACCAGCAAGCAAAGCCGGGACAAGCAGCGCCAGAGCCAGCTTCGACAAGGAACCAAGCGGAGCCAGGAATCGCAGCGTGGGGCGGAAGGATGGTGTTGACGTCATGATGGCTGACCAGATGGCCGGTTTTTACTTAAAGGGCAACTCATCCAGAGGACGCCCAGCACAAAAAAACATGCCAGCGAGGGAACCCGCAGCGGATAGTCGCCCAGGCTGGCGATAGCCAACAGCGCAACCACGACCATACCAAGCCGCGCGAGCTGCAATTCGGTGCCCTCGGCAAGGCCACGGGCAAGCAGAATGCGGCCACGCAATGCGAATGCCAGAAGGGCGGCAACCAACAGGATAAGCGCTGGAATACCGCCAGTCAGCGCCACTTCGAGCCAGTCGTTATGGGCATGGTTTGCATAGTCTGGCCGCAAATGCGCGTCCGTCTCATAGACCTGGAACACACGCTCGAACGAGCCCATGCCCGAACCGAACGGCAGGAATTGCCGGATCATGTCGATCACCGTGGGCGCGATCAAAAAGCGAAGGTCGCTGCCGGCAGCAGAACCGATCAGGCGGTCCCAGGCCAGCCCGCGCCCGCGCGCGACAGTCAGGACGATCAGCAACGCCAGGCCCGCGGCCAGTCCCGCAAAGGCAACGACCTGCCACCGCCGGGTGCCCACTGCCCCATCAGTCCGCATCATGATCCTTGCCGCAAAGTTCGGGATAACCAGCGGCAGCGAGAGCAGCGCGCAAATCCCCAGCACGAGCCCGGCACGCGAACCAGTGACCAGGATCAGCAGCAGCAATGCCGCGCCTGCCAGAATGGCGAGCAGCGCGCGAAGCGCCGAGCCCCTGCTGCCGGAACCCATCTGCGTGGCCCAGACCGCCAGCACCGGCAGCAGCGCGGCGAGCAGAAACGCCTGATGATTGCGATTGGAAAACAGACCGACTGCCGTTCCGTCGTTGGTAACCTTGTAGAAATAGAGCGGGCCTCCCACCGGCCCTGACAGCTGCGCAATGCCCAGCAAGGCGCTTGATCCCCCGAACAACATTACCGGCCAGAGCAGCCAACGCCGCTCTTGCGGGCCAAGCTGCACCCCCAGCACCAGCGCCGCGCCTGGCACCAGGGCGGCATAGAGCGCATTAAGCGTGGCATCCGGCGCCAGGCTGAACGGACGCCAGACTGCTCCCAAACCTGCGGCATGGTCAATCTCGCGGACCAGTTCGCGGCCTGGCAACGCACCCCACACCTGCGACGGCAGCGGCACCAGGTGCAGCACCAGCAAAAGCAGCGACAGCAGCGCAAAACACAAAACGAACCGGTTCACCGCAATTTGCGCGCGTGTCAGGCAGGCAAGGCCATAAAACAGCAGCAGGATGGCAAATGGTCGCAGGAATGCCAGCGAATGGATATCCCCGCGTGAGCCCCCGCCAAAAAGAAACACACCGGCCAGCAACAGGCAGAGCGCCCGGAACGGCCCGCTGGTCGCGCGAAGCTGCGCTCCAAGAAATTGCGGTGTCATGATTTACCTCCGGCACCAGTCAGCGGAGCGCCGTGACCGAAAGCTGCGATCTGTCCGGCAAGCCGGTCGAGCTCTGCGCGCTTACGCAACAGATAGCTGCCAGCCAGCGCAGCCCGCCTTGCCATGCCGCTGTCCGTCACTGCGCAACCAAGCGCCGCGCCAGTCTGGTCATTGGTTGTATTGTCACGCTTCATGTTGCCGCTTTCAATCATCGTCTGCACGCAGGAATTGATGCGCCCCAGGCTTGCGCCGAGCCGGCGCGCCAGCTCGCGCTGGGATATTTCCGGCTCCGATATAAGCAGCGAGAGCACCTCGAATTCGAGATCTTCGCGCCGGATCAGGCTGCTTTGGCGGAGTGGTGTGGTTGTCACCATTGCTACCGCAGGACGGGTGAAATGATCACCAGCCCTGCAACGGCTGGACCCTATCCCAAAAGACAAGGCCAGCTATGCCGTTCAAATTTGAACATAGTTCGGTTGGAAATCAAAAACCAGCGCCGAACGCTGATCAGCCGCGAAATGCAGCCGTATGCCATATCTATGGTGCGGTGAGCGGGCTAGCGATGCCCAAAGCCAGTCACGATCGTGCGCACCGACATCAGCACAGTGAGAAAGTCGAGCCAGATCGAATAATTCTTGAGATAGTAGAAGTCGTATTCCAGCTTGACCATGATCGCGTCGGTCAGCGCAACATTGCCCTGATGCACCGCCGCCCAACCGGTGATCCCCGGGCGCACGGCGTGACGATAGGAATAGTTTGGGATCGATCGTTCATAAAGCCGCGCCAGCGAGACCGCTTCGGGCCTGGGGCCAATCCAGCTCATGTCGCCGTTGAGGACATTGAACACCTGTGGCAGTTCGTCGAGCCGCCACTTGCGCAGCCACCGGCCGACGCGGGTGATCCTCGGATCGCCATCGTCCGTATAGGCCGGGCCCGACATGCCGACATGCATCGTGCGCAATTTGTAGCAGGTGAAGTGCCGGCCCTGATAGCCGATCCGCTTCTGGCGGAAGATAGCTTCGCCCCGGCTGTCGAGCCGGATCAGCAAGCAAAGCAGCGCCATCACCGGAATCACAATCACCAGCGCCGGAACCGCGACGAAAGTATCGATCACGCGCTTGATCCGCAGGTATGTGTTCGATGGCCGCAGATCGCCGAACACTTCTTCGGGACGGGATTTCAGCTGCACCCGGCCGATCACCATCTCACGCAGGCGGGCGATCTCGTAAACAGGAATGTTGCGCAACACCGCACGGGCCAACAGGCGATCCCATTCATGCGTGTGATCGCGGTTCTTGTCGAAGACTATGCCCATCACGTTGCGGGGCAGTCGCGGTCTGGAGAGGACCACCCAGTCGATGCGGCTGCCCAGCAGATCAGCGTCAGCCGGCAGTGAGCCGACCACTGCTAGGCGCGGAAAGGTTAACCGTGCCCGCATGATCGCGATCAGGAAATACCAGACCAACCCGATCAGGAAGCTGGACCCCAGGTGAAACAGGCTGAACGTCCTGATCGTGGTTGCCAAAGCGCCATAAGCCGCCGCGTAGCTGGAAAGAAACACCGGCAGGATGAGCATCTTGTCATCGACCAGCGGCAGAATTCCGACTTTGCGCAGCACGACATGGGCGCCCAGCAGCGCCCCGACGGAAACCAGCAGCGAAGGCTCTATCTGGACGAGCGGATTAACCCATTCATAAGCCTTGTTAACCAAAGGATGGAAAAACTCGGGAATGACGATGGCCAGAATCAGCGCCACCCCCAGGGTAAAACGATTCGTACGAATCAGCGCGCCAAGCCGCTGACGGCCGTCGCGGTGCCGGGTGCCGAACTGCTGGACATGATGGGGAACAAGCGCGTTCATGCCGGACCTACCGCGCCCAGATCGACCTGAAGCGGCAGATTGCCGCCCAGTAAATCGAGCAACAGATGGACGCGCCCTCGCCCGTCAAGCCGCTCGACTTGCGCCAGCCGGTTGGCAAACGGCCCGGAAATCAGCCGCACCGGCTGGCCCGGCGCCAACTCGGCAAACAGACCGGAAATGAGATTGCCATCGCAGCGTTCGATCAGGGCAGCCATTGCCGGAGCCGGCATCGGCTGCGGCGTGCTGGCCGAAGGACCGACCAGCCGCTTGACCCCAAGCGTGCCGTTGATCGCATGCCAGCCATCCCGCTGGCGGTCGAAGCGGACGAAGAGATAGCCTGGAAAAACCGGCGCCAGGCTGTGATCCACCCGGCGGGCATGCCGGCGCTGCTTGCGGAAACGCGGACAGAAACTGGTGAAGCCCTGCTGTTCGAGGTTGCGCATGGCCTGCGCCTCGCCGCGCACATGGGTCTCGACGACATACCATGCCAAAGGCGTGCTTTCACGGTGCATGGTCGGACACTTGCTCTCAATGCTTAGGGCAACTTACTTATATCCAAATACATAAACGAGGGAAGCGCAATTCTGCCGCTTTCG
>JANOBA010000455.1:0-13452 GCA_031411415.1 Novosphingobium sp. | reverse complement strand
CGCGCAGTGCACTTCGGTGCGCGGGATGCCCACATCCCAGTCGGTCGTGGTGCCAATCGCGCCGGGCAGCGGCCGCCAGAAGCTGGGCCAGCCGGTGCCGCTTTCATACTTGGTCGATGAGGCAAACAGCGGGTTGCCATCTGCTGCGCAGACAAATGTGCCGGTGCGGTGCTCGCGGAGCAGCGGCGATGTGCCGGGCGCTTCAGTGCCTTTACGGCGCAGCACCGCATATTGCGCCGCCGTCAGCCGCCGCCGCCATTCGGCATCGCCATAGGTGACGGGATAGGCCTTGGCCTGGGCGGCAGTGCCACTGCAGGCGGCAACCACCGGCAGGGTGACCGATGCACCCAGCCAGCCAAGCGCATGGCGGCGGGAAACTTGTGGGCTGGTCATGGGGCTTGGCTCCGGCTGGCGGTCTGCGAAGCCCCAAGATCGCACTTCGTGGCGAAATTTCAAGCGCGCGGCAATTTCAAGTGCGAGCTGGGCGCAGCCTTGCCAACAGCCCGCGTTTCTTCACCGAACCGCCGCCCGAGCCCGACTTCATCACCAATTTTCGGAACATCGCCGCGCCTGCGCGGATCAGCAGCCCAATGCACAGTGCCTGCCAGGCAAAGGCCGCAACGTGCGGCCAGATCGCCGGATCCTGCGCGGCGCGCGCCAACATGGCATAGGGCGAGCTGAACGGCACCACTATGGCGATCCATTCATAGATGCTGTTCGGCGCCGCCACCGCGAAGCTGGCGATGAAAAAGAACACCAGCTGGACGAATGTCACCGGCATCGACAGCGTCTGCACCTCGCGCACCGTCGTCGCCATCGAGCCGATGGCCAGGAACAACGAACCGATCAGCAAATAGGCCATGGCGAAATAGGCAATGCCGAGTGCAATGAACAGCGGCCAGCCGACTGCCGGCTCGGGCAGACTGGGCATGGCATCCCCGCCGAACAACACGATAGCGCCGCCCGCCGTGGCCCAAACCGCGATCCCGACGAACGAGACCGCCAGCATGGCAAACAGCTTCCCAAGAAACACCGCGTCCATCGGAATTGCGGCGGCAAGAATCTCGATGATCTTGTTGCCTTTTTCCTCAACCAGATTGGACAGCACCATGCCCGCGAGCAGCATTGTCAGCAGGAACAGCAGCAATTGCCCGGCCTGCGCGGTCATCACCTGGCCCTGGTGCTGCTGCGCGGTGTTGGTCGCCATCGCCGCCAGCCTGACTCCGGGATAGGCCGACGGCGCCCGGCCCAGTGCCTGCGCGGCGAGCATCGAGACCGGGCCTTGCCACTGAGCGATGCGTTCGGTGGTACCGGTGAGCGCGGGCGCGGCGAGGGTACCGCTGACGATCGCTGCGGCATTAGCCTGCTTGGCGGCGAGGGCACCAGCGGCATCGAACGGCTCGCCGGGCCGGACATCACGGATCACCACCAGTTCGGGCAAGGCTTCGCCCACGCGCGGCGCCAGCGCCCGGCGAGCTGCGAGCAGGGCATCGGCATCTTGCGCCGTCATGGCAATGCCGAGCACTGGTTGCGCGGCGCTGGCCTGAACCCGCTGGCCAATGCCACCGGCAAAACCGCCAACGATCACTGGAAACAGCGGCCCAAGCAGAAAGAAGATGAAACTGCGGCTGAACAGGATCGCGGTGAAATCACGCCGCGCGATGACCATCGCTGCGGCCCAGGTGGAAAGACGCCCGTTGATTTGATTGACCCTCATCGCACGATCTCCTCGCCGGCATTTTCTTCAAGCGCGCGCGCTGCTGCCTCGCCGGCAATCGCAACAAAGGCATCGTGCAGTCCCGCGCGCTCGATCGACAGCGAGAGGATACCCGCCTCGCCTTCGATCAGCGCGCGCAGCAAGGGCTCGACCCCGGTTTCAGGCAACGAGAACAGCCAGAAATTGCCTTCATGCCGCGCGTCCGCAGGCAGGGCGCCGCGCCACGGCCCATCGCTTGCACGCGTCTCCAGCCGCACTTGCGCAGCGATCCGGTCGCGCGCGACATCGACCGGGCCGGCGAAGGGCACTTTGCCCCCGGCAATGATCGCCACTTCGTCGCACAGCCGCTCGGCATGGGCGATGACATGGGTCGAGAAGATCACCGTCGTGCCCCGGTCGGCCAGCGCGCGGATCATCTTTTCAAGCTTACCCTGATTGAGCGCATCGAGGCCCGAGAACGGCTCATCGAACACGACCAGACGCGGCTCGTGCACCAGAGTTCCCAGCAATTGCACTTGCTGCGCCATGCCCTTCGAGAGCTGGCGGATTTGCCGGTCAATGGCATAGCCCAGCCCGTGTTCCTCAAGCATTGCCTTGCCGCGCCTGCGCCCTTCGGCCAGCGGCAGGCCGCGCAGCGCGCCGATGAAGGCGATGGCTTCATAGGTTTTCATCGAGGGGTAGAGCCCGCGCTCCTCGGGCAGATAGCCGATGGCATGGGCGACATCGTGTGGCCGGTCGGCGCCGAGGATGCGCCGCGTGCCTGCATCGGGATCGATGATGCCCAGCAACATGCGCAGCGTCGTCGTCTTGCCCGCACCGTTTGGCCCCAGAATGCCGTAGATCGCGCCCTCGGGCACGGTCAGGTCAACGCCATCGACCGCCGTGAAGCCGTCGAACCGCTTGACGAGGCCGCGTGCCTCGATTGCGAGCGGACGGCAATGTGCTGGATCAGGCTCGTTGCCCGCCACGCGCCAATCTCCTAGGTCTTGTTTCATGGACCCGGCTGTTAACCAGCCCGTGTGAACAGGAGCGGCAGCAAGTTTGGTTAACGCGGCGGTCATGACAGCGCTGAGGAGCGACATGGAAGCCGAGGCGCGGCGGCTGGGCTTCGTCGCTTTCGGCGTGGCCCCGGCGCGCGAAGACGGCATGGCGGCTGGCCGGCTGGCCGACTGGCTCGGCGCGGACATGCACGGTTCGATGGATTGGATGGCCGCGCGCGAACATCATCGCCGCAGCCCTCAAGGCCTGTGGCCCGAGGCGCGGAGCGTGATCGCACTGGGGATGAGCTACGCCCCCGCGCATGACCCGATGGCGCTGGCCGAAACTCCCGACCGCGCCCGCATATCGGTCTATGCCCAAGGCGCGGACTATCACGATGTGGTGAAGAAGGCGCTGAAGGCGCTCGCGCGCTGGCTGGTCACCGAGGCGGCACAGCGCGGGCTGGAGGAGATTGGCGTCAAGGTGTTCACCGACACCGCACCGGTGATGGAAAAGCCGCTTGCCGCCAGCGCTGGCCTTGGCTGGCAGGGCAAGCACAGCAATATGGTCAGCCGCGAACACGGATCATGGTTGCTGCTCGGCGAGATCTACACGACGCTGCTCTTTGCCGCCGACGCGCCCGGCGCGGACAAGTGCGGCTCATGCAACGCCTGCCAGACTGCCTGTCCGACCGATGCCTTCCCTGCGCCTTACCGGCTCGATGCGCGGCGTTGCATTTCCTATCTCACCATCGAACACAAAGGCCCGATCCCGGAGGAGTTCCGCACTGCGCTGGGCAACCGCATCTATGGCTGCGACGATTGTCTGGCAGTCTGCCCATGGAACAAGTTTGCCGATGCCGCTGCGGCCAACAAGGCCTTCCTGCCGCGCGCGGAATTGGCCGCGCCGAAGCTGGCCGAGTTGCTGGCGCTGGACGATGCGGGATTCCGCCGGCTGTTTTCGGGCTCACCGATCAAGCGAATCGGGCTGAACCGGTTTGTCCGCAACTGCCTCTATGCGGCGGGAAACAGCGGGGATGCGGGGCTTCTCGATTTGGTGCGCGGTCTGTTGTCCGATGCGGACCCGGTAGTTGCCGAAGCGGCGACGTGGGCGGCGGCGAGGTTGGGATAGATTTATTCGCGCAGAGACGCAGAGTCCGCAGAGGTGCCTTCAGTGCCTGCGGCGCCAAACGAGCTTACTCTGCGCCCTCTGCGTCTCTGCGCGAATCAAAATTCAGACCGGCATCAATTCCTTGAGCGGCACTGTCGCATCCGCCAGCGTCGCCACATCCGGCGAAACCCGCGCTTCGACCAGCTTGCGCCCCTGGACATAGTCCTTGACCGCATTGACGCAATCGAGCGCGATCACCCGGCCTGCTTTCAGATAGACCACCGAAAACGACCGGTCTTCCGGCTTTCCGCGCACGACTGTAGCATCAAAGCCGACCGACAATCCCGCCGTCTGCAACCGCAGGTCATACTGGTTTGACCAGAACCACGGGAAGGCATGATAGGCTTGTGGCGCACCGCAGATCGCCTTGGCGACGCAAGTGCCCTGATCGTTGGCATTCTGCACCGATTCGACTCGCATCACAAAGTCATCGGCATATTCTGCGGCAAACAGCGCACAGTCACCGATGGCGTAAATGTCGGCCAGCGAGGTGCGGCAGTGATCGTCGACGGCAACCCCGTTTCCGCCCTCGGCCCCCGCCGCGATCAACGGCGCGACGGCAGGCACAATGCCGATGCCGACGATCACCGCGTCCGCCGGAATCACTTCGCCGTCTCCCAATTTGACGCCAGTCACCCGGCCTTCACCGGTAAAGCTGTCCACCACTACGCTGGTACGCAAATCAACCCCGTGGTCGCGGTGTTCCTTCTGATAGAAGGCGGACAGCTCTTCTCCGGCAACGCGCGCCAGAATGCGCGGCAGGGCTTCAAGCAGCGTCACCTTGCAGCCCAGCTTGGTCAGCACCACCGCCGCCTCAAGCCCGATATAGCCGCCGCCGATGATGGCGATATTCTTCACGCCGCCGTCGATCTCGCCCATCAGCCGGTCGCAATCCTCGCGGGTGCGCACCGCGTGCACGCCCGCCAGATCGCCGCCCGGCACCGGCAGTTTGCGCGGATCGCCGCCAGTTGCCCAGACCAGCTTGCCATAGCCGAACGTGCTGCCATCAGAGAGCGTGAGCTGCTTTGCCGCCGGGTCAACCGCCGTCACTTCAGTGGCCAGCATCAGATCGATGCCCTTCTCTTCCCAGAAGGCCAGCGGGCGGATGTATAGCCGGTCGAAGGTTTTCTCGCGGGCGAAGTATTCCTTCGACAGCGGCGGGCGCTCATAGGGCGGCTCGCTCTCGCGGCCGATCATGGCGACCGTGCCGGTGAACCCATTCTGGCGCAGGGCAATGGCGCATTGCGCCCCACCGTGACCCGCGCCAACGATAACAACATCTGCCTGTTTCATGCCGCAGCGATTGGGCAAAATCGCGGCGAGGTCAACCTATCCGGCAAGCAAATTTCGCGCCTGCCCGGCAATCTGCGCCAACATGGCGGCGCTGACCGGGCTTGCTGCCTGCGCGCGCGAAACTAAGCTGCGGAACTGGCGCACGGCTTCACGGTGCGCCTCGGCCCATTCGGCAACCTGGCCTTGCGGGTCACCTTGGCCAGTGACGATGCGCTGGAGAAATTCGAGCCGGATCTGCTGAAAATCGCGCGCGAGGCCCGCGACCAGCAGCCGTTCCCACGGATCGGCGGGGCGCAGCCGCGAGGCGGTCGCCTGTACCCAGTCGAGACCCAGCCGGCTGCCCGTCTCGGCAAAGGCATGGGTGAGCGCCGTAACCGAACCTTGCGAATCGCGCGCCAACCGGGCGAGGCCGACCGCGCCATCGAGATCGACGAGATGCGTAACCATCTCAGCTTCGCTCTCCGGCGCGCCAGCGGCGACGAAATCTGCGCGCAGCTTGGCCGACTGCGCAAGCGCCTCGCCGCCGAGCAGCTTCTGCGCCGAACGCGAAAGCCGCGATACGTCTGCGGCAAGGCTTGCGGCCATTTGCGACGGCGGCTGCATGCCCGCACCCGCGCGCAGCAAGTCGGCCATGTGGCTGCGCAAGGCCGAAGCTGAACGACGCAGCAGCTGGATCCGCGCGGCTTCCGGCATGTCGGCTGCTTCTACTGCCGCCCAGACCCGGTCCATGGCGAACAGGCGCTCGGCGGCGACAAAGGCACTGGCAACTTGCGCAATCGCGGCGCCTTCTTCTTCGGCGAGTTCGAACAGGTTGATCATGCCGATGCGGTTGATCAGCCGGTTGGCGATGCGCGTGGCAATGATCTCGCGGCGCAGGCGGTGGCTGAGGATATCCACCTTGAAACGCCCACGCATGGGGGCCGGGAAGGCCGCCAGCAGTTCCGCCTCAAGCCCGGGATCATCGGGCAATGTGCTGTCCTCCAGCGCATCCTGCAGCGCCAGCTTGCTGCTCGAAAGCAGCACGGCCAGCTCGGGCCGGGTCAGGCCCTGGCCATCGCCGGCGCGGCGCAACAGGATGTCGTTGTCGGCTAGACCATCGGTTTTGCGATCAAGCTGGCCAAGATCGCCGAGCTTGTCGATCAGGCGAATGTAGGAGCTGGTGGCGCTGACCCCGCCCGATTCGGCGATCGACAAAGCGAGCGCCTGCAGCCGGTTGTCCTCGAGCACCAGCGCGGCAACATCGCCTGTCATCGCGATCAGCAGCTTGACCCGCGCCGGCTCGGCCAGCCGGCCATCGCGCTGCGCCGAGGCGAGCGCGATCTTGATGTTTACTTCCTTGTCCGAGCAATCGACCCCGGCGGAATTGTCGATGAAATCGGTGTTGATCCGGCCTCCACGGGCGGCAAATTCGATGCGGCCCGCCTGGGTGATGCCCAGATTGGCGCCCTCGCCGATGGCACGCGCGCGAAGCTCCGCGCCGTTCACCCGCAAGCTGTCATTGCCTGGATCGCCGACCTGGATGTTGTTCTCAGCCGCGGCTTTCACATAAGTGCCGATGCCGCCGAACCACAGCAGATCGACCGGGCTTTTCAGGATCGCCGAAATCAGCGTTTCGGGATCGGCGCTGGCCGCATCGATACCAAGCACGCTGCGCACTTCAGGGCTGAGCGGAATGTCCTTGAGACTGCGCGGGAACACCCCGCCGCCTTGCGAGATCAGCGCTTTGTCATAGTCATCCCAGCTTGAGCGCGGCAGGGCAAACATGCGGGCGCGCTCGGCCCAGCTTTTCGCCGGATCGGGCCCCGGATCGAGGAAGATATGCCGGTGATCAAAAGCGGCAACCAACTTGATCGCCTGCGACAGCAACATGCCGTTGCCGAAGACATCGCCCGACATGTCGCCGCAACCTGCGACGCGGATCGGGTCTGTCTGAACATCGACGCCCAACTCGCGGAAGTGGCGCTGGACCGAGAGCCATGCGCCGCGTGCGGTGATGCCCATCGCCTTGTGGTCATAGCCTTTCGAGCCGCCGCTGGCGAAGGCATCGTCGAGCCAGAAGTGCTGTTCAGCCGCGAGCGCATTGGCGGTGTCGGAATAGGTCGCGGTGCCCTTGTCGGCGGCGACGACGAAATAGGGATCGTCGCCATCACGGATCACTATGCCGTCCGGATGCACCACTTCAGCGCTGACAATGTTATCGGTGAGCGAGAGCAGCGCGCGCACGAAGGTCTGATAGCTCGCCTTGCCTTCCGCCAGCCAGCCTTCGCGGTTCTGGGCGGGATCGGGCAGACGCTTGGGATAGAAGCCGCCTTTGGCCCCGGTCGGCACGATCACTGCGTTCTTGACCCGCTGGGCTTTCATCAGCCCGAGCACTTCGGTGCGGAAATCGTCGCGCCGGTCGGACCAGCGCAGCCCGCCGCGCGCGACCGGGCCAGCGCGCAAGTGAATGCCCTCGACTTGCGGCGAAAACACGAAAATCTCGCGCCATGGCACGGGGCGGGGCAGCCCTGGCACCAGCGCCGAATCGAGCTTGAAGGCGAGCGCCGCCCCGCCCGAAGGCAGGAAGGCGTTAGTGCGCAAAATCGCTTCGACCAGCGCGCAATATTGCCGCAGCAGCCGGTCATCGTTGATCGCCGCGACTTGCGCGAGGCCATCGCGAATCGCGCCTTTCGCTCGCGTTTCGGCGCGCTTGCGGTCACCGGCGAACTGGGGATCATGCCGCGCGACAAACAGGTCGAGGATGCCGCGGGTGACCCCGGGCGCATGCTGGAGTGCGTCGACCACAGTGGGAATGCCGAAAGTCATGCCCGCTTGCCGCAGATAGCGATACCAGCCGCGCAACCTGTTGGCCTCCGCTGGGCTCAGCCGGTTGGCGACGATAAGCCGGTTGAACGCATCGTTCTCGCCAAGCCCATTGAGCGCATCGGCGAGCGCAGCCTCGATGATCCCGGCGCGTGCCGAAATATCCGCAGCGCTCTGGCCCACCGGGCAGACGAGGCGGAAATCGTGGATCGTGCCCAGCGCGCGGCGGGCAAGCACGGTCGGCACGTCATCCAGCGCGCGGAAGCCGAAGTTTTCGAGCACCGGCACGGCATCGCTCAGCGCCAGGCTGCCTTCGCGCTGATATACCTTGGCCCCAATCTCTTCCGGCGCATCGGCACTGGCTCTATGCAGCTGCACGCTGCGCCGCGCGCCTTCCAGCCGGTGGAGCCGGGAAATGTCCGAAGCAGCATCGGCCGGGCCATGCATGTTGCGATAGGCGAGCGGGAACATGTCGGCATAGCGCGCAGCAAGTGCAGCGGAACGCCCGCCCTCGCCGCTGGTCGCCAGCTCTGCCTCCACTGCCGCGCGCCAGCCGCGCACCATGAGGTGCAGCTGCCGGTCGAGCGCGGCCTCGTCGGGGCGCTTTTCCTGTTCACGAATATCGAGCACAAAGCGGATTAGTGCGAGATTACCGCCTTCGACCTCAAGACTCCAGTCGATCACCGGGCCGCCGGCAGCGGCCTCCAGCATGGCCTGCACTTGGCTGCGCAGCGCAGTTGAAACCATATCGCGCGGCAGCCAGGCGAACGCGAAAAGATGTCGCGACAGCGCCGCGCGCACCAGCAGCAGCCGGGGCCGGGGCCGGTCCACCAGCCCGATCATGGTCAGCGCGACGCGTTCCATGTCGGCGCGGCCAAAACCGATCATCAGATCATGCGGCAGCGCGGTCAGCGCATGCGCCAGCGCTTTGCCATTGTGTCCGCCGGGATCGAAACCGAGCCTTGCAGCCAGCACCGAAAGGCCGGAGCGCAGGCGCGGAACTTCGGTGGGCGCGGCGGCCATCGCCGCGCTGGTCCAGATGCCGGCATGGACCGAAAGCGCGACCAGCTTGCCCGCTTCAAAGCGTGGCACCATGAACAGGTCGAGCGGGATCCGGCGGTGCACCCGCCCGGCGAAATTGGCTTTGATTGCAAGCGGCGCTACTTCTGTTGCCCGCGATATCCGCTTGTCGAACCAGGCAAAGGCCCGGTCATAGCTTTCTGGCGCAAGCAGCACTTTGGCACTTTTGCGGCAGATGCCGAGCGCGCCGGACTGGCTGCCATCGCGGAGGCGCACGACATGGCCAAGCTGGGTCAGGTTGCCCGCTGCAAACCACTCGAGCAGCGCTGCGCCTTCGCCGCCGCCCAGGCTTGCGGCATCTTTCGTCATGCGCTCGCGCATTTTCGGCCAGTCCGTAACGGCCGCGCGGACATCGCCGAGCACGGTTTCCAGCTCGGTGCGCAGGCGCATCCGGCTGCGCGCATCGGCGCGGGCGGTTTCGAGATAGATGATCGATTCGCGCAGATCGGAACCGCCCCGATCAGCGCCGCTAATCCCGGTGAGGCGATGTTCGTCATCGCGGCGCACAGTGACGACCGGATGCAGCAGTCGGTCGATCGTCAGCCCCTGGGCAGAAACTGCCGCCGCCACCGAATCGACCAGAAATGGCATGTCGTCGTTGATCGCGGCAATGCGCAGCATGCGCTTGCCGGCTGCATCAGTCACGCTTTCGATCACCACATTGGCGCTGCCCGGCTTGCGTCGTTCTGCGCTGGCGCTGACGAATCGCGCGGCCTCGGCCAGCGCATCGCCAACAAGCGGCGCTTCGCCGGGAAGCAGCGAGGCGGCAAGATGTTCGGCCACTTGCCCCGCAATGCGGCGCTGGGTCCGGTCCGGTTTGCCCTTGCTCATTCCTCGGCCCTTTTCGATGTCTCGCGTCATCATGGCGAAACTTGGTTGAAATCGGCTTGGAACGCTACCGCGTAATTATGCGCAAGGCCGCGTCAGGTGAGCGCCGCCATGGCAATTTCCAGCGAGCGGCGCTGCGCCGCCGGGTCCCAGATCGATCCGCCCAGAATCAGCTCGTCGGCGCCAGTGCGCGCAATGAAACGCTCCATGCCCTCGCGCACCGTATCTGGCCCACCGATGGCGCTGACAACGCGCATGGCATCCATGCTCGCCAGCGCCTCTGGCGGCAGGCTCTCGCGGTAACCAGCAAGCGGCGGCTTCATCCGTCCGGGATTGCCGGTGCGCAGCGCGGCGAAGCTCTGCTCCATCGAGCTTGCCAGAAACCGCGCCTCTTCGTCGCTGTCTGCCGCGATAACGGTCATCGCGACCATCACGTGCGGCGCATCGAGCACTTCGGAAGGGCGGAAATTTTCACGATACGTCGCCAGCGCCTGATCGAGCAATGCGGGCGCGAAATGCGACGCGAAGGCATAGGGCATCCCCAGATGCGCCGCGAGCTGCGCGCCATAAAGGCTGGAGCCCAGAATCCACATTTCAACATCGGCGCCAGTGGCAGGCACCGCCGGGACCGGCATCGGCGGATCGCCGGCAAAGCGCGTCTGCAATTCCAGCACGTCGTTCGGGAAGGTCTCCGCGCCGCGCATCAGATCCTTGCGCAGCGCATGGGCAATGCGCCCGTCCGCTCCCGGCGCCCGGCCCAGCCCCAGATCGACCCGGCCGGGAAACAGTGCTTCGAGCGTGCCGAACTGTTCGGCGATGACATATGGATTATGGTTGGGCAGCATGATCCCGCCCGCACCGATGCGGATTGTCGAGGTGGCGTGGCCGACCGCGCCAAGCACCACCGAGGTCGCCCCGCCGGCCATGCCTTCCATGCCATGATGTTCGGCGACCCAGAAGCGCTTGTAGCCCAGCGCTTCGGCTGCTTGCGCCAGTGCCACAGTCTCCGCCAGCGCCTGACGCGTCGAGCTGCCTTCGCGAATGGGCACCAGATCAAGAACAGACAATGGCAACTTTGGGGGAATCATGGCTTGCTTTGCGCGGGCGCGGCCAATTGCGCAAGATAGCCGCGCGCGGCTGTCGCAGCATCGCTCGTTGGCGCGGTGTCGATGGCCGACTGCCAGCTGCGCCGCGCCGCCGCCTCGTTGCCCGCTAGCATGGCGATAACGCCTGCCTCCAGCCCGATCTCGGGATCGCGCGGGGCGCGCTCGGCGGCAATGGCGATCTGCGCCTGCGCCTCAGCCAATTTGCCCTGCCGGCGCGAGAGTGTGGCCGAAAGCAGCCAGACCAGCACATTGTCCGGAGCAGACGTCCGCGCCTCGGCCAGTGCCTTGCCAGCATCTTCCTCGCGCTTCAGACCAACCAGCGCACGGGCGCGGTCGATGGCGATTTCGCCGCTCAGGCGAAGATCGCCTGCATTGGCCGCATCGCTCCGCGCTAGATCGAGCGTGGTCAGCGCCTGTTCGAACGCGCCTTGCGCCAGTGTGGCATTGCCCGCCATCGCGCCCAGCTTGGCGCGCATCGCGCCGTCATCAGCGGCAGCAGCATCGCGGCCTGCGACGAATGCCTGCTCGGCCTCGCCCCAGTGTTCGAGCCGGGCATGGGCAGAGCCAAGGCACAGCAACGCTTCGGCCCGGGCGGGGCCAGTGGTTACATCGCGCCAGGCTTCGGCATCGTCGATGGCATCGACCGGGCTGTTTGACGCATCATCGAGGCAGAACTCCAGACGGCTGCGCGCACGTTCAGGCAGCACCGGCGCCGGGCTGGCAGCGGGAGGCCGGGCTTCGGGCGGGCGCGGCGGCGCGGAAGGCGCGGGCGTGGAGCCGAAAGGACCGACCTGCATCAGCATGGCAAGCAGCAAGGACATGAAATTCACTCCGTCAATCAGCCCCTGCAAGTTCAGCAACCGCGCGCAGCAGCAGCGCGATGTCGGAAGGCCGCGATAGGCGATGATCGCCGTCCTTGATCAGCGTCACCTGCACATCGGCTGAACGCAAGTCCGAGGCCAGCTGCATGGCTATTTCCCAAGGCACATCGGGATCGGACTGGCCATGCAGCAGGCGAACCGGACATGTCAGCGGGATTTCGCGGTTCGTCAGCAGATGCGTCTGCCCATCCGCCCAGAATCCAGGATAGGTTGGCGTGGGCTGCGGGCCATAGGCATTTTCTTCCAGCACAATCTCGCCAGCCAGCAATTCGGCTTGCTGTTCGTCGCTGAAACCCCAGGCGGTGAAATCGGGGGCTGGCGCGATGCCGATCAGCCCGGCCAGCCGTTCGCCCAGAACCAGCCCGGCGAGCAGCATCAGCCAGCCGCCCATCGAACTGCCGATCAGGACCACGCTGCCGGGGCAATGCGCTGCAACCAGCGCCAGCACTTCATCGCGCCAGCGGCTGAGCGTGCCGTCTTTGAACTCGCCGTCACTTTCCCCGCAGCCCGAATAGTCGAGCAACAGACAGGCCTGCCCATGCGCCAGTGCCCAATCGAACACCGCCTGCGCCTTGGAGCCGGCCATCTCCGACATGTAGCCGGGGAGGAACACCAGCGTTGGGCCTTTGCCGGGAGTGAAGCGGTGGGCGATGCGGCGGCCATCAGGGAGGGTGTGGAAGCGGGTTTCGATCATCGTCATTCCATGCTGCCAATCAGAGCCCGCAGCAAGAGGTTGAGGCGCGCAGCTTGCGCCGCTAAGGGCGTCCCCATGTCCGAAAATTACACCATCACCCTGCCCGACGGTTCCTCGCGCGAAATGCCGCAGGGCTCTACCCCTGCCGATGTCGCCGCAGCCATCGGCCCCGGCCTTGCCAAGGCAGCGCTCGCCGCGCGTATCGATGGTGAGCTGGTTGACCTGTCGCGGCCCTTCTCGGGCAATGCCAGCCTCGCGCTGGTCACCAGCCGCGACGAAGCCGATGCGCTCGATCTGGCGCGGCATGACTATGCCCATGTGCTGGCCGAGGCGGTGCAGGCGCTGTTTCCCGACACACAGATCACCTTCGGGCCATCAACCGACGATGGCTTCTATTATGACTTCGCCCCGAAGGACCGCCAGTTTACCGAGGAAGACCTGCCCGCCATCGAGGCGGAAATGCGGCGGATCATCACTGCCGACAAGGCGCTGACACGCGAGGTTATCGCGCGCGACGACCTGATCGCCAAGTGGCAGGCGGCGGGCGAGAGCTTCAAGGCCGAATGGGCGGCGGAATTGCCCGAGGGCGAGGAACTGTCCGTCTATCACTCAGGTTCTGACTGGTACGACATGTGCCGCGGGCCGCACTTGCCCTCCACCGGCAAGCTCGATCCTGCCGCCTTCAAGCTGACCCGCGTTTCGGGCGCATACTGGCGCGGCGACCAGAAGAACGCGATGCTCAGCCGCATCTATGGCACCGGCTGGCTGAACAAGAAGCAGCTGGGCGAACACCTGACCCGGCTGGAAGAGGCCGGCAAGCGCGATCACCGCAAGCTGGGCCAGGAAATGGACCTGTTCCACCTTCAGGCCGAAGCCCACGGCAGCGTGTTCTGGCATCCACAC
>JANOBA010000454.1:0-2687 GCA_031411415.1 Novosphingobium sp. | reverse complement strand
CCGTGCGCCGCTTTCGGCCAGAATCGCCAGCAATTCAGCCGAATAACTTTCCGCCGCCAGCTCGAACGGGGTTACATTCAGCGACAGCCGCAGCTTGT
Source organism: Novosphingobium sp. (assembly GCA_031411415.1). Taxonomy (GTDB): domain Bacteria; phylum Pseudomonadota; class Alphaproteobacteria; order Sphingomonadales; family Sphingomonadaceae; genus Novosphingobium. The sequence continues at coordinate 2,589 of JANOBA010000454.1, read as the reverse complement.
CCCGCCAGGGCGCGGCGCATTCCAGCGCCACCCGGGCGATATGGCGCGAGAGCGGCGCGACGTGATCGGCGCGCTCAGCAATCGCGAACAGCGCGCCCGCGCCGATGCGGCCAAGCCGCGGATGGTTCCACCGCGCCAGCGCCTCTGCACCCGTTACTTTGTCATCCGGCAGTGAGAACTGCGGCTGGAACACCACCTCGATCTCGCCGCCTTCGATGGCATGGAGCAAATCTGCCTCAAGCTGGGCAGCAGTGCGCCCCGGACGGCTGGCCTCGCCGTCCGCCCAGGCCAGGCGCTTGCCATGCTGGCGGGCCATGCCGTCAAAAGTCTGGCTCAGCCGGTCGAGCACCGATTCGGCACCTTCCCCGCCCACTCCGCGCAGCAACGCCGCGCGCGGGTTCAGCCGCAGCACTGCGCCGGGCATGATGATCGGCTGGGCAAGCAGGTCGGCAAGCTGGCCGGCAAACAGCTGCCAGCGCTGGCGGCTACAGGCCTCATTGGCGATCAGCAGGAAATTGCCGCCGCCGGTGCGCGCGGAAAGCCACGGACCATCCAGCTCGCGCCCGGCGAACTGGGTCATGCGCGCCGCCACGGCGGCCAGCGCCGCGTCGCCGGCGGCATGGCCATAGGCAAGGTTCACCGTATCGAACCGGCGCAGCCCCACCAGCAAGGCATGGAGGCGGGGCGCATCGCCGCCCCGGCGCGCCTGCCCGTTCCATTCCTCGATCCGCGCGCGCACGGCGGCAATGCCGGGAAGCCCGGTCAAGGCATCACGCTGCGCCTCGAATGCGCCGGACAAATTCTCGCTCATCACTGCCTCTCTAAGCCAAAGCCTTTGCCAAAGCGTCAACGCAGCAATAACAGTGCGGCGCGATGACCCAGTCTTCCCGTCTTGAAGCCCCGCGCCTTGCTCTGGTCGCCTCCGACGACGCCCGCGCCCAGCAGGCCGCCGCCGCGCTGGCCGATGCGCATGACTGGGTGCCGCCCGAGGAAGCCGAAGTGCTGGTGGTGCTCGGCGGCGATGGCTTCATGCTGCAAGTGCTGCACAATCTTCTCGACCATAACAGCGCCCTGCCGGTTTACGGGCTGAATCACGGCACCGTCGGCTTCCTGATGAACAAGGCCAAGAGCAGCCGCACCATCGGTCAGCGCGTCGCGCGCGCGCGGCGGGTCGCGGTCTGCCCGCTGGAAATGGTGGCGACAACCAGCAGCGGCAGCGAGCACCGCTATTACGCGATCAACGAGGTTTCCCTGCTGCGCGAGACCCGCCAGACCGCCAAGCTGGAAGTGCGAGTCAATGGCAAGCTGCGCATGGCAGAGCTGGCCTGCGACGGGGTGTTGGTGGCAACTCCGGCGGGCTCCAGCGCCTATAACCTCTCAGCCAATGGCCCGATTCTGCCGCTCGGCTCGGCAACGCTGGCGCTGACCCCGATCAGCCCGTTCCGCCCGCGCCGCTGGCGGGGTGCGATCCTGGCCGACAATGCCAAGGTCGAATTCCGGGTGCTCGAAGCCGCAAAGCGCCCAGTCGCCGCCGTCGCCGACCAGCAGGAAGTGCGCGACATCGCGCATGTCCACATTTCCATTGCCCGCGAGCGCCAGCTGACTTTGCTGTTTGACCCGGCGAGCAGCCTCGATGAGCGGATTTTTGCCGAACAGTTTCAAGTCTGAGGGCCTAAAGTATATACCGCAGCGAAATCGTCGTTGCCATCGTCCCGCTCAGCGCGAACTCAACCTCGGCAAAGTGTGGAGCGCGCGGGCGGAATGGTGGGTTTCGTGAAAAACCATAGCCTTCGCGTGGAATTCCCATAAACAGATCGAGCTTTCCATTGGCGTTGGCGTCGTGAAATACGCTGATGCCATAAGTCCCGGCGGGCAGGCCGGTGAACTGGATCGCGGCCTGATGGTTATGGATCGGCAGGCTGGCAATGCGCAGCTCGTGCCCCTTGCAATCGGGAAAGCCCACCGCCGGCGGACAGATCGCCAGCCGGATCACCCCGCGATCCGAATTGATCCCGCGAACGGTGATATCGAGCGTGGCACCGGCGGGCGCCGGCTCAGCTGCCGCCAGACTTACCGGCGCCAGCAAAACCGCCAAGGCCGCGATCCGTGCCGCACAGGCGGTCCCAGTAGCGGAAATATAGGCCATAATTGCAAGTATACCTCTCGTGATGAAGCTGGTGGTGGGTCGCGGTTATCAGCCAGCTGCCTGCCTGCCCCTGAACGAGGCGGCGCGGAAACAGTTCCCAGCCCATGTGATTGGTGGTGCCCATGATCGTCATCACCAGCAGCACGGCGAGCACCACACCCGCATGCAGCGGCAGCACAAAAACCAGCGCCGGGATGATGAAAGCGCCGGACAGCGCCTCCCACGGATGAAAGCTCATCGCCGCCCAGGCGGTGGGCGGGCGGCTGTCGTGGTGGACCGCGTGGATACGGCGAAACAGCGCAGGGTGGTGAAACAGCCGGTGGGTCCAGTAAAACCAGGCATCGTGGAGCGCGAGGCACAAGACGAAGGAAACCGGCAGCCACCACAGCGGAAAGAGGCGCGTGTCGGTGTAAATCCGGGTCCAGCCCAGCTCCTGCCAGCTC
>JANOBA010000453.1:0-2143 GCA_031411415.1 Novosphingobium sp. | reverse complement strand
CGAAGAACAGCTCGCTCGGATTTTCTATGGCATGGCCAACGCCCCGGCGCTGAGCGGCAAGAACGGCCTGCTTCCCGAGATCGGCGTGCTCGATCCCGGCATGGTGCGGCGCGCGCTCGTCCAGCGGCTCGGCGCGCTGGGTATGCTGACTGACGAGGCAAAAGCGCGCGATGCGGCGCTCCGCCAGTTGGAAGACAGCGCTGCCACGCTGGAGCGCACCGCCATTCGCGGCGCGTATTTCTGCTCAGGCTGTCCGCACAACACCAGCACGCTGGTGCCCGAAGGTTCCTCGGCGATGGGCGCTACGGGCTGTCATGGCCTCGCCCATTTCATGCCCGAGCGGCGCACGATGCAGACTGTCTCGATGGGGCAGGAAGGCATGCCCTGGCTCGCCGCGCAGAGCTTCGTCGAAACCCCGCACATGTTCCAGAACCTGGGTGATGGCACCTATGCCCATTCGGGCCTGCTGACGATCCGCGCTTCGGTGGCGGCGAAGAGCAACGTCACGTTCAAGATCCTCTATAACGATGCCGTGGCGATGACCGGCGGCCAGCCTGCCGAGGGCGCGATGACGCCGGAGCAGATTGTCGCCGAACTGGTCGCGGAGGGTGTGCATCCGGTGGTGCTGGTGAGTGAAGATCCTTCGCGTTTCAGCCCACGTGACCTGCCGCCGGGTATCCGCATGCTTCACCGCGACCTGCTCGACACAGTGCAGCGCGAATTGCGCGAGCTCAAAGGCACCACGGCCATCGTCTATGAGCAGACCTGCGCCAACGAAAAGCGCCGCCGCCGCAAGCGCGGCGACTATCCCAACCCGGACAAGCGGCTCTACATCAACCCGGCAGTCTGCGAGGGCTGCGGCGATTGTTCGGTGCAATCGAACTGTCTTTCGGTCACGCCAATTGAAACCGAATTCGGCCGCAAGCGCAGCATCGACCAATCGACCTGCAACAAGGATTACAGCTGCATCAAGGGCTTTTGCCCCAGCTTCGTCACTGTCGAAGGCGGCACGCTGGCCAAGCGGACGTTTGACGATGCGGCGCTGGCGGCAATGGCAGCGAAACTGCCCCTGCCCGCGGTGCGCGATGTGGCGCAGGCCCCGCAGGCGCTGCTGGTCACCGGTATCGGCGGCACCGGGGTGCTCACCGTCGGCGCAGTGTTGGCCATGGCAGCGCAACTGGAGGGCAAGGCGGCAAAAGTTCTCGACCAGACCGGCATGGCGCAAAAGGGCGGCGCGGTGACCAGCCACTTGCGGATCGGCCATGATTCCGCAGCGATACCTTCGGCAAGACTGGGCGCGGGGCAGGCCGATGTCATCATTGCCTGCGATCTCATCGTCGGTTCAGCTCCGGACGTGCTCGCGCTCACCCGCGCAGACACGGCGATGCTGGCCAATGCCGATGTCGTGCCGACCGGCGAGTTCCAGACCAACCGCAACATGGACCTCACCGCCAGCAGGTTCCTGACTGCCATCGCCAAGCGCATCGCGCCGGAAAACACCAAAACCCTGCGTGCCGGGGCGCTGGCCAGCCGCTTGCTGGGCGATACGATTTTCACCAACATGATGATGGTCGGCTATGCCGCGCAACAAGGCCTGTTGCCGGTTGGGCTGGAGGCCATCGAAGAAGCCATCCGGTTGAACGGGGTGGCGGTGAAGGCCAATCTCAATGCCCTGACGCTCGGCCGACTGGCAGCAACCAGCGCGGATGACCTGTTCGCACTGGCCGATGCTCCCGCCCACGAAGCGGCATTCCCGCGCACTCTGGCCGAAGTGACGGACAGCCGCGCGCGCCGGCTTACCGCGTTCCAGAACGAAGCCTATGCGGCGGACTATCGCGCGTTTTTGCTAGAGATTGCCGGCGTTCTGGCCACGCGCGGTCTGGGCAATTGCGAGGCCCTGCTCACCGAAGTCGCGCAGGGTCTGGGCAAGCTGATGGCCTATAAGGACGAATACGAGGTCGCCCGGCTTTATAGCGATCCCGCATTCATGGCCGGACTGCGCGACCAAATCAGCGGCAAGCCCCGGCTGACAATCAACCTCGGCGCGCCCTATCTCTCGCTGTTCCGCAAGGATGCCAAGACCGGTCGGCCCAAAAAAGTCGCGCTACCCGGCTGGCTGGTGCTGCCGCTGTTCCGGCTGATG
>JANOBA010000452.1:0-10589 GCA_031411415.1 Novosphingobium sp. | reverse complement strand
TGCCGGGCGCCGCTGTGCTCGCCGCGCGCGCGGCGCAAGGGGCCGGGGCGGGCTATGTGAAGCTGTGCGAGCCTCTGCGCGCGGGCTTTGACAAGCTCAGCCTGAGCGGGGGTATATCCAATCCAAGTCCCGCTCGTGCTGAGCCTGTCGAAGCACAGCCACTGCCCGTGCCGCCTGATCTGGTTTCTGACCTCAATGCCATGTTTGATCCGCGCCTCAAGGCAGTGCTGATTGGTCCGGGACTGGGACGGGACGAAATGGGACAGGCAAGATTGGAAGCCGCCCTGATTGCTGGAAAGCCGCTGGTCCTCGATGCCGATGCTCTGCATTTGTTGCAAATTGCGCCGCACCAGCCCGCAATTGCCACCCCGCACGAAGGGGAGTTGAAAGCGCTTGAAGCGAGCTTTGGCTGTTCTGGCACAGGTTCGAAAGTGGAGCGTGCCGGCGCATTGGCACGGGCCAGCGGCATGGTCATCGTCGCCAAGGGGCCGGATACCGTGATCGCCGCGCCCGATGGCCGCATCGCCTGCGCCCCGCGCGCCTCAAGCTGGCTTTCAGTTGCGGGGACGGGGGATGTGCTGGCTGGGACAATCGCCAGCCGGCTCGCCACTGGCGCGGAAGTGTTCGCCGCCGCCTGCGAGGGGGTGTGGCTGCACGGCGAGGCCGCGCGGCGTTGCGCGCCTGCATTCACTGCCGCCCAGCTTGCCGCAAGGGTCGCTTGCGCCTACGCGGCGTGCCTATGACCGAAACCGATGAAATTCTGCGCATCGCCGCCAAGGGCGATGGCGTCACTGCCTCTGGGCGATTTGTTGCTGGCGCTGCGCCGGGGGACTGGCTGCTGGCGGATGGAACCTTGCAGCACGGGCCCCATCACGCCGAGCCGGCCTGCCGCCATTTCGGCACATGTGGCGGCTGCCAGTTGCAACAGCTCGATGATGCCTCGCTCGCGGATTTCGTGGCCGAGCGGGTCGCCAATGCGGCGATAGGGCAGGGGCTTACACCCGAGCGCATCGCGCCGCCGCACCTCTCCCCGCCGCAAAGCCGCCGCCGCGCTGCGTTGCGCGCCGAGAGCAAGGGCGGACGGGTGCTACTGGGCTACCGCGAGGCGCGCAGTCACAAGCTGGTCGATCTCGCCGAATGCCCGGTGCTGGTGCCTGAGCTCGCCGCGCTGATTCAGCCGGTGCGCAAGCTGCTGGCGCGTCAGGGGGGCAAGATCAATGCTGATATCGAACTGGCCTTGGTCGAACAGGGTGTCGATCTGGCGATCAAGGGCCTGACAGTCGAGGGCCTCGCCGCGACCGAGGCCATGCTCGATTTCGCCCGCGAACAGGGCCTTGCCCGGCTAACGCTCGATCAGGGCTATGGCCCCGAGGCACTGTGGGAGCCTGAACCGGTGACGGTCGCGCTGGGGGGTGTGAGCGTTGGCTATCCTTGCGGCGCCTTCCTGCAAGCCACGGCGGACGGTGAGGCGGTGCTGGTCGCCGCCGCGCGTGAGTGGCTGGCGGGCGCAGGTGCCATCGCCGATCTGTTTTCGGGCCTCGGCACATTTGCCCTGGCGCTGGCGGGACCTGCCAAAGTGCTCTGCGTTGAGGCGGCGCGCGATGCCCACATGGCGTGCAAAGCGGCAGCGGCGCGAGCGCAATTGCCGGTCCATTCGCTCCACCGCGATCTGTTCCGCAATCCGCTGCAGGTCGATGAACTGAACCGTTTCGACGCCGCAGTGCTCGATCCACCCCGCGCCGGCGCGCGCGAGCAAGTGGCGCATCTGGCGGACAGCACAGTCAGCCGCGTAGTTTATATCAGCTGCAATCCGTCCAGTTGGTCGCGCGATGCCGCCACATTGATTGCCGGAGGCTATCGGCTGGAGGAACTACGTGCCATCGGCCAATTCCGCTGGTCGACGCATGTGGAGCTGGCGAGCCTGTTTGTGCGCTAAAAGACGGCCAGCGCCGCGTGCACGATCAGGGCAATCAGGCACAGGCTCGATGCCGCAAAGATGGCGAACCGCAGCATCACCTTGTTGATCGTCGCCTGCACCAGCGAATGGATCACCCGCAGACCGACATAGGCCCAGGCAATCCCCGCGCTGGCCCCGTCGCCTGCGCCAATCAGCGCCAGCAGCAGCGCCACTGCGTAAAAAACCGTCGGCGCTTCGTGCAGGTGGTTGTAATTATGCGCCTTCCACTGGACCGGCGGCGACAGCACATCGTCCAACGTCATTTTCGGCCCGCGCACCATCGCATCGAGATCGACTTTGGCGGCGGACAGTGCCGGGATGCGGGTGGCGTACATCCACAGCCACATGACCATGGTCCAGCCTGCAAGCGCGACGACTGGTTGGAGTGTTCCCATGCCGATCATACGACGACACCCGGCGCTGCAGCCAATGTTGCCAGCAAGGCACGAACGGCGAGCACCGCCAGCAGCACTGTCGATCCAAAGAACAGCACCACGCGAACCGGGAGCCGGTTTACCATGCCCTGCCATAGCGAATGAACCACCCGGATCGCGACATAGCCCCAGGCCAGCCGCACATCGAGCGCAGCGGCGCCGGTGAGCGCGATGATCACTACAGCCGGATAGAATATCGTCGGCTGTTCCATCAGGTGGGTGAAATTGTGCGCCTTCCAGTTGGTCTTGTCCGGCAACACGCCGTCGAGGTTTACGCCGCGTCCGCCCGGCGGGACTTTGGCCAGACTGATCCCGGCCTTGCTGAACGCGGCAAATCGGGTGACGGTCATCCAGATAAGCACAATCAGTGACCAGACGATCAGCGCGGCTGCTGGTGCGAGCATTTCATGTAGCATAAAAGTTCCCCCACGTTCCAGCGCGGGAGACTGCGTTGGCGTAGGTCAATTGTCAATTGCAACTTATTGTGCTGCCCGGCCAACCGCTTATATGCGCAGCACTGCTGCGGCCAAGGAGATACACGTTGAGCAAGGTTCTGGTGATCGGCGCGGGCGGGGTCAGCTCGGTCGCGGTGCACAAGATGGCGTTCAATAGCGGCATTTTCGGCGAGATTCACCTCGCCAGCCGGACTTTGGCCAAATGCGATGCGGTTGCCGAATCAGTGAAGATGCGCTGCGGCGTGACGGTTGCGACCTATGTGATTGATGCAGAAGACGTGCCCGCGCTGTCAGACCTGATCCGCCAGATCGGGCCGAAGCTGGTGGTCAATCTGGCGCTGCCCTATCAGGATCTGGCGATCATGGAGGCGTGCCTTGCCACCGGCACGCACTATCTCGACACCGCCAACTACGAGCCGCGCCACGAGGCGAAGTTCGAATACAAGTGGCAGTGGGATTTGCACGACCGCTTCCGCGAGAAGGGCCTGATGGCGCTGCTGGGCTCGGGCTTCGATCCGGGCGTGACTTCGGTTTTCGCCATGTGGCTCAAGAAGCACAAATTGAAGACCATCCGCCGCCTCGACATTCTCGACTGCAACGGCGGCGATCATGGCCAGGCCTTTGCGACCAATTTCAACCCGGAAATCAACATCCGTGAAGTCACCGCGCCAGCGCGGCACTGGTTGAACGGGGAGTGGGTCGAAACCCCGGCGCTGACAATACGTCAGAACTTCGATTTCGAGGCTGTTGGCCCCAAGAACATGTACCTGATGTATCACGAAGAGCTGGAAAGCCTCGCGAAATTCATCCCGGAGCTGGAGCGCGGCCGCTTCTGGATGACCTTCGGCGATGCTTATATCAACCACCTGACCGTGCTGAAAAATGTCGGCATGATCGGGATTGAGCCGGTGATGTATCAGGGCCGCGAGATTGTGCCGCTGCAATTCCTCGCCTCGGTGTTGCCCAAGCCGGAATCGCTTGGGCCGACGACCACAGGCAAGACCAACATCGGCGATATCGCCACCGGCGAGGCATTGGATGGATCGGGTGAGAAGACATTCTACATCTCCAACATCTGCGACCATGAAGAGGCATATGCCGAGACCGGCAATCAGGCGATCAGCTACACTACCGGCGTTCCCGCGATGATCGGCGCGGCCTTGATGATGACCGGTGCGTGGACCGGAGAAGGTGTGTTCAACATCGAGCAGCTGGACCCCGATCCGTTCATGGACATGCTCAATGCGCATGGGCTGCCGTGGACGGTGAAGGAATTGGCCGGACCGCTGGAATTTTGATGTGATCGGCACCTGGGCAAGACTGGCGCTTGCTGGCCTGGCGCTGGCGTGCCTACCAGCCGCCGGATCGGCCCGGCCCAGGGCAAGGGCGCAAGTGACAGTTCCGCTCGAATATCGCGGCGAGTGGACAAACGAACAGCGCTATTGCGGCGTCGAAGGCGACAATCTCGACAGCGTATTGACGGTGATGGCAACCAGCGTTGGCTATTATGAGAACACCTGGCGGGTGCGCCGGGTCCGCATCGCGCCAAATGGCATCTTTTTGACTTACTGGCCGCGCACTGATTTCACCATGTATGCGCCGAACCAGCTGCGCCTTTCGCGCGACGGCATGCGCATTTTTACCAGCGACGACCGGGCCGAGCAAGGCACCCGGCGTTGCCCGAGGCCAAGGGGCTAGCCGACATGGAAACCAGAGCCGGAGACCCGGGCGCTTTCGCCCATTTCGACCTCCACAGGGTCGATAGCCCTGCTTTCGTGGTCGACGCGGCGAAGCTGCGCGCCAATCTCGCCATTCTTGCCGACGTGCGCGACCGGGCGGGGATCAGGGTGCTCGCCGCGCTCAAGGCGTTTTCGATGTGGTCGGTGGCGCCGATTATCGGCGAATATCTCGACGGGGTGTGCGGTTCGGGGCTATGGGAAGCGCGGCTCGCCAGCGAGTTCTATGATGGCGAGATTGCCACTTACTCCGCCGCCTATAAGCCCGACGATCTGGACGAGATCCTGCGCCTGTCGGACCATGTGATCTTCAATTCGCCAAGCCAGATCATCCGCTGCGGCGCGATTATCGAGGCAGCAAGGGCGCGCGGTGAGCATTTCGACATCGGCCTGCGGATCAATCCGCTGCACCCGGAAGGCGAAGTGCCGAAATATGACCCCTGCGCGCCCCACTCGCGCCTCGGCTTCCCGATCGACCAGCTGACCGCCGAACATGTTACGCTGGTTGACGGCCTGCACATGCACACGCTGTGTGAGCAGGATTTCGCCCCGCTGGCGCGGACATGGGATGTGGCCTTCGACTATCTCGAACCCTTTTTCGGCGAGTTCAAATGGCTCAATCTGGGCGGCGGCCACCACATCACCCGCGATGACTACCAGCGCGATGAACTGGTCGAATTCCTCATCGACCTTCAGGAAGACACCGGCGCCGAAATTTATCTGGAGCCCGGCGAGGCGATTGCGCTCGATGCTGGCATTCTCGTCGGCACGATTCTCGATGCCCATGAAAACGGCATGCCGGTGGCGATCACCGACGTTTCCGCGACCTGCCACATGCCCGACGTGATCGAGGCTCCCTATCGCCCGGCCATGCTGGGGGAACTGCCCCTGAACGGGGAGCTGGTTGATGAAGCCCAAGAAGGTGCGGTGCGTTTGGGCGGCCCCAGTTGCCTCGCCGGCGATGTTATCGGTGACTACCGTCTGCCGGTGCCCGCCGAGCCCGGCGCGCGCTTTGCCTTCCTCGATCAGGCGCACTATTCGATGGTCAAGACCACCACATTCAACGGCGTGCCGTTGCCCTCGATATGGTTGTGGGATTCAGAAACCGACGCGCTGGAATGCGTGAAGACCTTTGGCTACGAGGACTTTCGAGGCCGGCTCAGTTGAAGCTGGCGCGCTCACGCTCGTTCAGCCGCGCGGCAAGCTCGGCCAGTGCGGTGAACTGGTTGATGGTGCGCACGAGCAGGGCGCGGTCGTCGCTGGCGTCCAGCGAGCCGCTTTCGAACAGGTTGCCGCTTTCCAGCACCAGCGTCAGGTCGCCGTCGTGGAACAGCGCGCGGATATTCTTGCCGGCATATGCCTTTTCGACTGCGGTCAGCCGTTCTGCATAGTCCGGGTGGACGAGATAGCGCGCCTCCACCCCGTCGTTTGACCAGACAGTGAAGGCATCTTCAAAACGCGGATCAACCATCGAGACGCGGGCGAGGTCTATCTCGTTCAGGCTGATGCTGTCCTTGGCCCCGCCGAAGAAGCCTTTGTGCCGCGATTCGCGCTCGATCAGCGTCGTGCCCTGAAACGGCCGGGCAAAGCCTACGGTCATAATCGAGCCAGAGAACACCGTTACCGTGCGGCGGTTTTTGCCCGATCCGCGCGTCTCGGTCAGCCTGGCCTCGTGCAAGGTGAACGGCTGGGTGCCCAGCACGCCCCACCACATGTCTTCGAACGAGCTGTTATCATAGCTTGGCAGCAGCTCGAACGCTTTGGCCCGTTCGAAGGCCTTTCCGGGCGTGACGCTGGCGCTATATTCCAGTTCCAGCGCGCGGGCGATCGCGCCGTTGATCCCGGTCTTGAGCTTGGCCAGAATCGGCATTCGCGCCAGCGCCGCCCAGCCGAAGCCTGCCGCGCCAACAAAGAAACCGAATTGCAGCGCGGTGCCGATGCTTGATGGCTTGAACAGGATAATCACGAATGCCACCGCGCAAGCAGCGGCAATGCCGATCTTCTGGCGCTTGGCGGCCTTGGCTTTGGCAGCGGCGCGGTCGGCGTTCTGGCTGGTCAGCCACGTGCCAAGTTCGCCCGCCAGCAGCGCATCGGCATCGGGCGCGGTAATCATTGCGCTTGCCTGGCGCGGACGAGGTGATAGCCATAGCGGCCCAAATTCTGCGCGGGAGCAGTCAACATGGTTTCACTTGTCATCCTCGCCATCGTGGTCGTCCTGGCCCTGATCCTGATCGGTATTTATAACCGGCTGGTCGGCCTGCGCCAGACCTGCCGGCAGGGCAATGCCGACATCGATGCGCAACTGCGCCAACGCAACGATCTGATCCCCAATCTGGTGTCGACGGTGAAAGGCTATGCTGGCCACGAGCAGGAGACATTCGAGCAAGTGATCGCCGCGCGTAATCGTGCCGCGAGCGACGGCTCGGCCGAATCGGAACGTCAGCTTTCGGGCGCGCTGGGCAATCTGCTGGCGCTGGGCGAGGCTTATCCGGAGCTGAAAGCCAGTGCCAACTTCCAGGCCCTGCAAGGCGAGCTTGCCGATACCGAGGACAAACTCGCTGCCGCGCGCCGCGCGCTGAATGCCGCAAGCGCCAATTACAACACTGCGCGCGAGAGTTTTCCGGCGGTGCTTTTCGCCGGAATGCTCGGATTCCAGCCCTTTGCCTTCAATGCGCTGGCAGACAGCGAACGCGCCACTGTCGGCGCGGTTCCGCAAGTGGATTTCAAGGGCTGAAACCACTCCATTTGCCGGTGCGGAATTTCACTTGCAGTTCATCTGTGCGCCTATATAGGACCCCTCGCTGCCCCATGGGGACTTCCAATAACCGCAAGGCAGCTTCGTCTTAGTGTTACCTGGCCGAAAGGCCTATTGGGGGTCCCTTGAATTGCACATCCATCCTGACGCATCGGCTGTAGTTCGCGCCCTTTCGCCCGACGAACCCGTTATTCTCAATCGTCCGCACGCCGCCGCGCGCGCTGCCCGCTTCTTCGTCGAGAAGTTTCCGGGCAAGTCACTCTATGCGGTGAAGGCCAATCCTTCGCCTGATTTGCTGCGGGTGTTGTGGGATTCGGGCATTACCCATTATGACGTTGCTTCGATCTCCGAAGTGCGCAGCGTGCGTGCTGTGCTGCCCGAAGCCGTGCTGTGCTTCATGCATCCGGTGAAGCCTGCCAGCGCGGTTGCCGAGGCCTACAGGCTCCACGGCGTGCGCACTTTCAGCCTCGATAGTCAGGAAGAGCTGGACAAGATCGTTGCGGCAACTGCCGATGCGGCGGGCAATCCGGCCGAAGACCTGCGCCTGTGCGTGCGGCTGCGGGTTTCCTCGGAATATGCCGAGCTTAGCCTGGCCTCGAAGTTCGGCATTGATCTGGCCGACGCTGCGCCACTGTTGCAGGCGGCGCGTCAGGTGTCGGACTGGCTGGGCGTGTGCTTCCATGTCGGCAGCCAGGCGATGACCCCGTTCGCCTATGTCCAGGCGCTGGAGCGGGTGCGTGTGGCGATTGTTGATGCGGCAGTCACAGTCGATATCATCGATGTCGGCGGGGGCTTCCCGTCGATCTATCCCGGCATGGAGCCGCCGCCGCTTGAGGACTTCTTCGGCGCGATCCACCGTGCGGCCGAATCGCTGCCGGTGTCCTATTCGTCCGAGCTGTGGTGCGAGCCGGGCCGGGCGCTGTGTGCGGAATACAATTCGCTGGTCGTGCGCGTCGAAAAGCGCCGGGGCAGCGAGCTATACATCAACGACGGAGCCTATGGCGCGCTGTTCGATGCCGCCCACGTGGGCTGGCGTTTCCCGGTGCGTTCCCTTCGCGAGAATGCCGGCGAGGCGAACGAGCCGTTCAGCTTCTTCGGCCCGACTTGCGACGACATGGACCACATGGAAGGCCCTTTTGAACTGCCCGGCGATATTGGTCCCGGAGACTATATCGAGATCGGCATGATGGGTGCCTATGGCGCGGCGATGCGCACGGCGTTCAACGGCTTCGGTGCGTCGCTTTCGGTTGAAGTGACCGATGAGCCGATGGCCAGCCAGTACACGGGCACCCGCCGGGTGCGCCTGCCGGACAATGTGGTGCAACTGCGCTGAGGGGTGGTCCAGCTGCGCTAGACGCTACTCCGCCGCAATCGCCAGCGCTGCACAATCCGGCGCACGCTGGTCGATCACCCAGCGCACATTGCGGCGCAGTGGCTCGATGCCGTCGTGAGGCATGCCGGGGGGCAGGGTGTGCATATCGTGGAACACCTGCATCGGATCTCCGCCGGACAGTGAAACCATGCGCTGAACGCCTGAAAGGGCAAAAGTATCAAGCAGCCGCTCGCGCAGGCTTTCGGGATAGACGCCGACGGTCTGGGTAGTGTCGTCGCACCATTTGGCGACTTCCGCCAGATCGGGCATCGGCACGATATTGACCACCCGGTTATTTAGTTGATCAAAGAAATCGACCCGGTCCGCGAATTTCGAGATCACCACTCCGCCCGAGAGCGTGTCGCCTTCGACGTGATAGAAATCGTCGTCGAGCGCCACCGCCTCCATTTCCGCTTCGAGATCGGCGTTGGCGCGGGGCTGCGCAGTCGAGATCACCGAGGGGAGCTTGGCATAGGCGGCGATGATCTTGCGGCCCAGCGCAATCAGCCGCTCGATCGACGCATCGTCGGTATCGCTCTCGACATAGATGATGCGGGTGTTGGCGCAGGCAGTCTGGTTATAGAAGCCTGAAACGACCGCGATCCCCATGGCGGCCTCGGTCATCGCGGCTTCGCTCTCTAGCACCTCAGCGCCGATCACCGACATCGAGAACTTGGGGTTCAACGCGGTCAGGTCGATGCCCGGCGTAAGGAACTTCTGGATGTGCTTGACACTGCTCATGCCTCCCCAGGCGGTGATCTTGTCGATGCGGCTGACCCGGACGATCTGGCGGTCCATTTCCTCGTCGCCGCCCTTCCAGTAGGCGACGGCAACGTGCTTCGTCACCGGGTGGCTGGCATCGACATCGATCAGCGATCGGGCGATGGCATTGGCGGTGAGCGGATCGTTGGAGGGCGCCTTGATCAGCACGTCGCTTTTGGTCAGCGCCCCGCGCACAATCGTCAGCGCGGCGACGACCGGCACGTTGCCGGCGGTGATATGCAGCTGGCGGGTGCCCACCGCGCGCACGCGGCAGTTCTCATTGGGCGCATCGCTGGCCACCCAGCCATCGAGATACGCGATGCCGACCGATTTTTCGGCCAGCGCCAGCATGGAATCCGGATCGAACATGCGCGGCAGGCCGTCATAGACTCCGCGCAGGATCGGTTCGGCAAGCCCGCCAGCCTGCAAGGCGAGAGCGAAACTTTCCTGCAACCACGGATTGTCATCAAGCCGCAGCCGCCGGCCGACTTCGGCGAGAAATGCAACGATGTTCTTTACCGGGCAATCCATCAGGTCGCGCAACAACGCTGGCTTGCCCAGAACCAGATCGTGGATGTGCAGTTTCGGGTCCGGCGTGCGAAACCGCGCACCGCCGCGCCCGGCATATTCCACAGCGCCTTCGCCCGGTTCGATGATCCGTCCGCGGGCGATGATCGGAATGGAATAGAGCTCGGTCATGTCAGCTTCTCCGGTTGCTGATCACTTTGTTAGCACCGGGATTTGATCAGGTCAATCGAGAGCGGCGAGCAGGCCTTCGATGACCTTGCGCATGTCGGCATGGCCAGCATCGATCCCGGTCGCCGCCTCGCGCCCCAGCATCAACGCACTGTTCGACAACAGGAAAGCGGCCGCTGCCGGAGGAACCGGGCCAAGATCGGCGCCCTTTGCCATAGCGCGGGCAAAGGCATCGGCCTCGATGCGGCGCGATTCGGCCACGAAGCTGGCGATTTCGGCGCGAATCGCTTCGTTGTGATTGGCCAGCGCCATGAATTCGAACGACAGCTTGCCGTCCGATGCATGGCTGAGCGTGTTCCAGATCGCACGCACCGGATATTCGCTGGCCGCATCTGCTTTGAGCTTTTCGAGCGCCCGCGCGG
>JANOBA010000451.1:0-11341 GCA_031411415.1 Novosphingobium sp. | reverse complement strand
TTCCAGATAGACGAACGTGCCAGCCGCATTGCGCGATTTCAAGTCGTGACATGCACCAAAGCAGGGGCTTGACCTTCTTCGCATCTGCGGCAATGGCGCGAATCTAAAATTTAATCGTCCGGCTAAAAAGGACCGCAAGCGATGAAAATTATCGTCCCCGTCAAGCGGGTGATTGACTATAACGTGAAGCCCCGGGTCAAGTCCGATGGCACCGGTGTCGATCTCGCCAATGTCAAAATGAGCATGAACCCATTCGACGAAATTGCCGTCGAAGAGGCTATCCGGCTGCGCGAAAAGGGCGTTGCGACGGAAATCATCGCCGTTTCAGTCGGCCCGCAAAAGGCGCAGGAAACGCTGCGCACTGCGCTCGCGATGGGCGCCGACCGCGCAATTCTGGTGATGACCGATGATGAAGTCGAGCCGCTCGCGGTTGCCAAGATCCTCAAGGGTATTGCCGATGAGGAAGCCCCCGGGCTGGTCATTCTCGGCAAGCAGGCGATCGATGATGATTGCAACCAGACCGGCCAGATGCTCGCCGCGCTGATGGGCCGCCCGCAGGGCACTTTCGCTTCGGAAGTCACCGTGGACGGCGATTCGGTCACGGTGAAGCGTGAAGTCGATGGCGGGCTGGAGACGGTCAAGCTGGCGATGCCGGCGATCGTCACGACGGACCTGCGCCTCAACGAGCCGCGCTATGCCTCGCTGCCGAACATCATGAAGGCCAAGTCCAAGCCGCTGGCAAACAAGACCCCGGCTGACTACGGTGTCGATACCACGCCGCGCCTGAAAACGCTGAAAGTCGTTGAACCGCCGGTGCGGCAAGCCGGCATCAAGGTGGCGGACGTCGATGCACTGGTCGCCAAGCTCAAGGAACTGGGAGTCGCATCATGAGCGTTCTCGTCTATGCCGAACATGATAATGCCTCGCTGAAGGATGCGACGCTCGCCGTCGTCACTGCTGGCGCGGCGCTGGGTGAAGTGCATGTGCTGGTCGCAGGCGCTGGCTGCGGCGCCGCTGCCGATGCCGCCGCGAAGATTGCTGGCGTCGCCAAAGTGTTGAAGGCGGATGACGCGGCCTATACCAACCAGCTGGCCGAAAACGTCGCGCCGTTGGTGGCAGGCCTGATGGCTGGCTACGATGCGGTGCTGTTTCCCGCCACAGCCCACGGCAAGAACATCGGGCCCCGCGTTGCTGCGTTGCTCGACGTCATGCAGATCAGCGATATTCTCTCGGTCGAAGGCCCCAAGACCTTCACCCGCCCGACTTACGCGGGCAATGCCATCGCCACGGTCGAATCGAGCGACGCCAAGCTGGTGATCACTGTGCGCGGCACGGCCTTCGCCAAGGCTGAACCCAGCGGCGGATCGGCTTCGGTCGAAGCGGCTTCGGGCGCAGGCGATGCGGGGATTTCCTCGTTCGCCGGTGCTGAAATCGCCAAGCTGGAGCGCCCTGAGCTGACCAGCGCTAAGATCATCGTCTCGGGCGGCCGCGCATTGAAAGACGCTGCGACTTTCGAACAGGTGATCTTCCCGCTTGCCGACAAGCTGGGTGCCGCAGTCGGCGCAAGCCGCGCGGCGGTCGACGCGGGCTATGTGCCCAACGACTATCAGGTCGGCCAGACCGGCAAGATCGTTGCCCCCGAAGTCTATGTCGCCATCGGCATTTCCGGCGCGATCCAGCATCTGGCGGGCATGAAGGATTCCAAGGTGATCATCGCGATCAACAAGGACGAAGATGCACCGATTTTCCAGGTGGCGGACATCGGTCTGGTCGGCGATCTGTTCAATCTGGTGCCGGAGCTTACCGGCAAGCTTTGAACCGGATCACTAACGGAAAACAGAAAGACCCCGGCCTCACCGCCGGGGTTTTTTCTTGGCTCCTGTCCGTCAATTGCATAGCCTGCCTGCCAACAAAGCGGGGAGAGGCACGATGGACGCACGCATGCAGGAACTGTGGGATCACCACGAGATCCGCCAACTGCTCGCCACCTATTGCCACGGTTGCGACCGGATGGACGAGGTTGAAATGGCCTCGACCTATGCCGCTGACAGCTGGGACGATCACGGCCCGCGCAAGATGGAGGGCCGCCAGTTTTCCATCGACACGGTGGAAGAGGCGAGCCGCACCACCACGGTCGTCAGCCACATGCTCGGCCAGTCGCTGATCCGGGTGGACGGGGACGAGGCTGGGGTGGAGACCTATTTCATCGCGACGCTGATGTATCCGCCGCAGGACGGCGCCGAAACGCTGAACCAGCTCGGCGGGCGCTATGTCGACCGGCTGGTGCGCGAGAATGGCAAATGGTTGATCAAAAAACGCATCTGCGTGCGCGAATGGTCATGCTCGCAGCCGGTGGTGGGGGATTTTCTGGCCAAGGCGGGGTTTGTCCAGACGCGGCGGGGGGCGGAGGATGTTTCCTATGCGGCGCTGGGCCTGACGCATTCAGGCAACCCGTGGCTGGAGGAGGCGACGGCGGGTTAGGCAATTGGGGTTTTCATTTGTCTTCAGCGCAATAGACTGCGCAAGTTGCCGTGGGTGGGGGAGCATCATTATGTTGAGACGCTGGCTATTTGCCGCAGTGGCTGCATGTGTCTGGCCGCTTGCGACTGCCCTAGCAGCCCCGACCGTTCTGGAATTGCGGCCGAGCAGCCGGTGGAATATGCGTTATCAGGATGGCAGCTGTGAACTGATGCGTCAGTTCGGTGAGGGCGATGATCAGATTATTGTCCAGTTCACGCGCATGGAGCCGAGCAATTCCTTTGCCCTTCGTCTGTTAGGCAAGCCATTCATAAATGATGGCCCTTATCAGGATGTGCGGGTTGGATTTGGGGAAACACCAGCAGTTGAGCCGCTCAAAAACAGACTTTCAGGCATGGCGGGCAGCTTTGCCTTTGCCGACCTCGGCTCTTTCACGTTTGCAGGACCAGTCCGCGATATCCGCTCGGCTCAAACTGCCTGGACGCCAGAGCAAGAAGCGACGGTGACCAAGCTGACTGTTGGTCCGCATCGAGGCAAGGTCTTCCACCTCCAACTGGGATCAATGCGCGCGCCAATGCAGGCTATGCGAACGTGCACGGATGATCTTGTCCGTTCCTGGGGTTATGATCCGGCAGTGATCGCCAGCCTCTTGCGCCCCGTTGCGCCAATTGGAAACCCTGGAAGCTGGGTGCATTCGAGTGACTACCCGTCGTATCTGTTGCGTCAGGGTAAGCTCGGCGTTGTCAGATTTCGAATTGACGTCGATGAAGCTGGTAAAGTGACCAATTGCGCCATTCTGCGCAGGACTGGCGAAGAAGCATTCGCCACGATGACCTGCGAAATGCTTATGCACCGCTCGCAATTTTTGGCAGCATTGGACCGCGATGGCAGACCGGTAAAGAGTTTTTGGATCAGTGGAATAAACTGGTTGATACCCCAGTAGTTGGGGCGACCGACTGCTACAGCCACGCACTCAACCCATGCAGCGCCACGCCCACCAGCCCGCCCACCAGCGTCCCGTTGATCCGGATGAACTGCAAGTCGCGGCCCACAGCGCCCTCGATCCTGTCCGTCACCGTCCGCGCGTCCCAGCGGCGAACGGTTTCTGAGACAAGCCGCACGATCTCGTCGCCATAGCGGGTTACCATGCCTACCGTGGTGCGGCGCACGAAGCGGTTGACCATGAGTTGCAGGCGCGCGTCGCTTTGCAGGGCGGTGCCCAGCGCGGCGATGCTTTCGCCGACCTGTCCGCCCAGCACCCGGCCGGGATCGCGCACGGCGCGCAGCAGCTTGAGCCGCAGCTGTTCCCACATGCCATCAATCCAGCGCGCCATGGCGGGGTTGTTGAGCACTTCGACCTTCAGCCGCTGCACCCGCGCCTGCATCGCGGGGTCATGCAGCAGGTCATGCGCCAGCTGGTCGATCCCCTCGATGATCCGCCCGCGCAAGGGATGCTGGGGCATCACCAGTGTCTCGGCGAGCAGTTTGTAGAGCCCGTCGAGCACGGCATTGGCCAGCGTCTCGTCAAGGCCCGTCCAGCGCATGATGCCATTGGCGCGGTCGTGGATGATCGCGCGGACGAGATCTTCGTTGTCCTCGATGGTCAGCGCCGCACGGCGGATGAAGCTTTCGATCACCGGCAGGTGGCGCTGGTCGGCGATCACGGCGGTCAGCAGCTGGCCGAGCAAGGGCGCAAGATCGAGCTTTTCCAGCTGGCTGCGCAGGCCCGACTGGACCATCGCGCCAAGTTGGTCCTTGTCGAGCGATTCGAGCACGTCGCCCAGCAGGCTTGCCGCGCCCGCGCGCAGCCGGCCTTCGCCGCCCAGCGCCGGATCAGCGAGATAACTGCCGGCGGCGCCGGCGATATTGTAGGCGCGCATGCGCCGGGCGACGACCGTGGGGGTGAGGAAATTGTCACGCAGGAAGGTCGCCATGGTCTCGGCGATGCGGTCTTTGTTTTCCGGGATGATCGCGGTGTGCGGGATCGGCAGGCCCAACGGGCGGCGGAACAAGGCGGTGACAGCGAACCAGTCTGCCAGCCCGCCGACCATCGCCGCCTCGGTGAAGGCGAGGGCATAACCCCAGGCAGGGTGATCGCCGGAAAAGCGGCGCAGCGCGAGGAATGCGATAGCCATGGCCAGCAGCAGCCCGGTGGCAACCAGGCGCATGCGTCTGGCGCGATCTGCAGTCACGGCTATTTTTCGGGGGGCCATCACTCGGCGGGCAGCGCGCCCCCGGCGACACTTCCACCTTGCGACGGATAGTGCGCATCCTCCGCGTGCTCGGGTTCATACGTGAGCATCGAGCGGCGCAGCTTCGGTCCGATGCGCTTTTCAACCCCGTCGGCAAGGCTGAAGGCTGCCGGCACGATCACCAGGGTCAGCAAGGTGGAAAGCAGCAGGCCGCCGATCACCACGGTGCCCATCGGCGCGCGCCAGGCGCCGTCGCCGCCCAGTGAGGCGGCTGTCGGGACCATGCCAGCGGTCATGGCCACGGTGGTCATCACGATTGGCTGGGCGCGCTTGTGGCCGGCTTCGAGGATCGCGGTGAGCTTGTCGGAGCCTTGCTGCATTTCTTCGATGGCGAAATCGATTAGCAGGATGGAATTCTTCGCGACGATGCCGAACAGCATCAGAATGCCGATAATCACCGGCATCGATACCGCCTGGCCGACGAGCGCCAGCATCAGCAGCCCACCGAGCGGGGCGAGAAACAGCGAGCCCATATTGACCAGCGGCGAGATAAAGCGGTGATAAAGCAGCACCAGCACGGCAAAGACCAGCAGCACGCCTGCGGCCAGTGCTTTGCTGAAACTGGCGAACATTTCGCCTTGCCAGCGCGCCTCACCGAAGGGGGCATTGGCGACGCCGGAGGGCAGGTTCTTGAGAATCGGCAGGTTGTTGACCGCCTCTGTGACCGTGCCCTTGACCGCCCCTTGCGCAAGGTCCGCGCCGACGAATACCCGCCGGCTCTGGTCCTGGCGTTGCACGCTGACGGGGCCAGTGCCGAAGGTGATTTCGGCAACGCTTGCCAGAGGCACCGAGCCGCCGTTGCTGGTCTGCACCGGCAGGTTCTGAATGGTCGCCAGGCTGCGCCGAGAATCCTCGGACAGGCGGACGCGAATTGGCACTTGCCGGTCAGTCAGCGAGAATTTGGCGGCATTCTGGTCGATGTCGCCGATGGTGGCGATGCGGATGGTCTGGCTGAGCGCACTGGTGGTAACGCCAAGGCTGGCGGCGAGATCGAGCCGCGGCCTGACGATCACTTCCGGCCGGCGCAGGTCGGCGCTGACGCGCGGCGCAACCAGCCCGTCGATGCCCTTCATCTGTTCGACCAGCGTTGCGGCGGTAGATTCCAGCAGCTGCAGATCCGCGCCTGACAGCATGATCGAGATGGGCCGCCCCGAGCCGCCGCCGCCGCCGCCCATCGAATTGAAATCGAGGAAGGAAATGCGCGCATCAGGAATGTTGCGGAATGTCTCGGTCAGGCCGCGTTCGAACTCCTGGCTGGTTTTCTCGCGGTCACGCTTGAGGTTGATGAAGATGCGGCCATTGCCCTCCCTCACGTTCGAAAATGCTGACTGCACATTCGGGTCTTGCGTCGCCAGATCCGACACCTGATCGGCCACTTCCATGGTCTGGGCAATCGTTGTTCCGGGGACCATCGCGATGTTGATCATCGAAAAATCGCTATTGACCGAGGGGAAAAATTGCTTGGGCACTGTGGCGAGCAGAATGCCCGTCAGGGTCAAGGCTGCCGCCCCGACGCCGACCATCCACAGCCGGTGATCGCGCAGCCGCGCAGCCAAACGCTGGCGCAGCCCCAGCTGTCGGCCTTCGGCGCTGGCCTTCGCTTTGTAGGCCGACACGCCCGAAGCATCGAGCGTCCAGTTCAGGATCGCCATATACCGGTCCATCCAGGGGCCTGCCGCATGCTCAGCATGGCCATGGGACTTCAGGAAATAGGCCGCGACCATTGGCGTGATTGTGCGCGCGACTGCGAGACTGAGGAGGACGGAGGTGACTACCGTCAGGCCGAAACTCTTGAAAAACTGGCCCGGTATGCCGCCCATCAGGCCCACTGGCAGGAACACGGCGACGATCGAGAATGTGGTTGCGACGACCGCCAGGCCGATTTCGTCCGCAGCATCAATCGCGGCCTGATAGGCGCTCTTGCCCATGCGCATATGGCGCACGATGTTCTCGATCTCGACAATCGCATCGTCGACCAGCACGCCTGCAACCAGCCCCAGAGCAAGCATCGATATGGAGTTGAGCGAGAAGCCGAACCATTCGTAGAGGAACCAGAATGTCGGGATCGCGGAGAGCGGGATGGCGATTGCCGAAATGATCGTCGCGCGCCAGTCACGCAGGAAGAAGAACACCACGATGACCGCCAGGATTGCCCCTTCGACCATCGCGGCCATCGAGCTTTCGTATTGCGCCTTGGTATAGTCGACCGATGAATAGAGCCGGGTGAAACGCACGCCGGGATTTTCTTTTTCCAGCTTGGCCAGCTGGACTACGGTTTCGTCGTAGACTTCGACGTCTGAGGCCCCGCGTGCGCGTTTGATGTCGACGATCACCACCGGCTTGCCGCGCAATTTCGCGGCCGAGGTTATCTCGCCAAAACTGTCCGACACATTCGCGAAATCAGAGAGCTTGACCGTGCGGCCGCCGCCGATGGAAATATCTTGCTGCGAGAGCTCCAACGCCGAGCTTGCATTGCCCAGCACGCGAACGGATTGGCGCGAGCCCGCGATCTCTGCCTTGCCGCCTGCTGCATTGACATTGAGCTGGCGCAGGGCCGTGTTGATCTGGGCCGCTGAAAGGCCGAGCGATTGCATCCGCGCGGGATCGAGCGTGACCCGGATTTCGCGCGTCACCCCGCCGCCGCGCGACACTCCCGCCATGCCATCGATTGACAACAGCCGCTTGGCGACCGTGTCATCGACGAACCAAGACAGCTGCTCGACGGTCTTGTCTTCCGCCGTCACAGCCCATGCGGCGATTTCGCTGCCGCGGCCTTCAAGCTTGTTGACGCGCGGCTCGAGAATGCCATCCGGCAGTTCGCCGCGCGCTTGATCGACAGCATTCTTGACCTCGTTGACCGCCGAATTCACGTCGGTGCCGATCAGGAACATGACCATGGTCTGGCTGTTGCCTTCGGTCGCCGTCGAACTGATCGAATCGACCCCGCTGATCGTCCGGACTGCCGCCTCGACCCGCTGGGTTATCTGTGTCTCGATTTCAGTCGGCGCTGCGCCGGGCTGGGAAATCGAGACGGACACGGCAGGGAATTCGATGTCCGGCATATCCTGCACCTTCATTTGCATGAAGGATGACACGCCAAGCATGATCAGCCCGATGAACAGGATGATCGGCACCACCGGATTGCGGATCGACCAGGCTGAGATATTGCGGAAATCCATGGCTCAGGTCCGCCCGGGCCCTGCCGGCGCGAGCCGGTTCGCCGCCGGAACTGCTGCGGCCGTCCGGCTCACTGCCGGACCAGCTTGGGATTTACGGTTTCGCCCTGCGACAAAAACCCGCCCGAGCGCACAACTACGCGTTCGTTGCCTTCCAATCCGGAAATAACGGCAATGCCCGAATCGGTGACCATGCCCGTCTTGATGGTGCGGCGACGCGCTTTGTTGTCCTTGTCGACGATATAGACATAGCTCTCGCCCCGGTCGGAAAGAATGGCCGAATCGGGCAGTTTGGGCGCCACCACTGTGCCGCCTGAAAGCGTTGCACTGGCAAAGCCGCCGGGACGCAATTGCGGTGCGTAAGCCAGCGCGATGCGCGCCGTGCCCTGGCGGTTCTGCGGATCGATCACCGGGGAGAGCTGCCACACTTCGCCCTTGAAGCTTATGTCTGAGCCTACCGGCGTGACTTCCGCGATCGCGCCCAGACCGAGCCTGGCGAAATCGACTTCGCCGACCTGGGCTTTCAATTCCATTTCGCCGCCTTGCGCGATGCGGAACAGGATGCCGCTGCCGCTCGAGACCACCTGGCCTGGCTCGACCTTGCGTTCGAGCACAAGTCCGGCGGCCGGGGCGACGATATTAAGTCGCTGAGTGCGCGCGCGAAGTTCGCCCAATTGCGCGCCGGCAACGCGCACGCGGGCAACGGCGGCGTCGCGCAATGCGGTGAGCCTTTCGACATCGGCCTTGGAAATGAAACCGCGATCCACGAGCTTAAGCGCGCGCTCGAGATTGGCTTGGGCCAGCCGCGAATCTGCCTGAGCGACCTGGATCTGCGCCGCGCTGCTCGCCTGTTGTTGCTCTTGCACCGAGCGGTCGACAATCGCCAGCACCTGGCCGGCGCGGACCCATTGGCCCGGTTCGACCAGCACACGTATGATCTGTCCGCCTTCGCCGGCGACACCGACGGGAAGTTCGCGGCGGGCCGCCAGGCTGCCATTGGTGGAAATCTGGCTGGCCACGGTGACTTTGCCGGGAACCACGACGGAAACCAGCGGAGCCTGCGATTCCTTGTCAGCAGCAGCGGAATCGGCGCCGCTGCGGTGAGTCATGAACCAAACCCCGACCAGCGCAAGCAAGGCGATGGCGCCGATGATCCACATCCGCCGGCGAGAGAGGGTTTCCTGTTCGCTCGTCTCATGCAGGGCTTCAAAGCCCGATGTTTCGGGCTCTGCTGCAGTAGTGTCGATCCTGGCATCGTAGTTCATGGTAGCTTCCGCCTGGACGCGGACCTCGCGCGTGCAATTTTCATGGCCAAACCAATGACTTGCCCTTAATTCCGCCGGTGCGGCGAAGCGAGGGGCACGCAAGCGGGCCAACTTGGCCACGGCCATAGACTCGGCCGCAGCGGCTGGCAATGCAGGACGTGGACTTTGGCCCGTTCCGCGACAGTCTAAGACAATTGGCGTCAGACGGTTCGAATCAGGCAGGCGGGGAAGGCCGGGGCGTGCGGGTGCGGGCTCAGTATTTCAGTTGGCGCTCGTAGAGATCGCGATAGTGCTGGATGCGCGTGACGCGCAGCCCTTGCATGCCCGAACGGTCGACTGCGCGCTGCCAGGAAGCAAATTCCTCCAGCGTCAGGCCATAGCGTTCACACACTTCGTCAATGCTGAGCAGTCCGCCGTTGACGGCCGCAACCACTTCCGCCTTACGCCGCACAACCCAGCGGGTCGTGCCGGGCGACGGCAGCGAATCGACAGTTAGCGGCTCGCCGAGCGGGCCAATAACCATTGCCGGCTTGATCTTTTGGTTCTCGATCATTGTTACCCTCTGTCGCCAGACTGGGAATTCCCGGCGAGGCAAGCAGCTATGCCCGCGTCAGGTTTGCGATTGCCTAAAGCAGCACGGTTAACGGCGTGTGAGGCATGTTCATATCCGGCCACTGCCTTGGCTGAGCCAGGGTCGAAGTTGCCGCGACGTGCTGCGGTGTGAGCCGGATCGTTCGCCATTGCGCGCCGCGCCGCCCAGCTGGCGACAAGCCGGGCTGAGAGTTCGTGCCAATCGGGAACGCGCCGGAAATCGCCGGTTTGCGCATGACTGGCGGCGCCGGGCTGGGGGAATTTGAGGTCGAATCCAAGGTCCATGGCCCAGCCTATAAGCGCAGGAAGGTTCAAACGAGGTAAAGGCCGTCTTTACCTTGTGATCATGTTGGTTAACCGAAATCCGCGCTCTTGAGCCCCATACCCAAGCCGCCCGCCGGCGTGTATGGGCACGGCGATGACACTTGATGCACTTTTGCCGGCTGGGCTCGATCCCGCCGCGCTGTTCCAGATCGCGGGGCCGCTGGCCGGGCGGCGCATCGTCGTCGCCATGTCAGGCGGGGTCGACAGCTCGGTTGTGGCGGCGCTAGCGGCGGCAAGCGGGGCCGAAGTGATCGGTATCACCTTGCAGCTCTATGACCACGGCGCGGCGAGCGGGCGCAAGGGCGCCTGCTGTGCTGGCGACGACATCCGCGATGCCCGCGCGGTCGCCGACCGGCTCGGGATCGCGCACTATGTGTTCGATCACGAGAACAGCTTTCGCGAGGAGGTGGTCGATCGCTTTGCCGACGAATATCTCGCCGGGCGCACCCCGATCCCGTGCATCCGCTGCAATATGGGGCCGAAATTCACTGACCTGTTTGCCATGGCCCGCGAGCTAGGCGCCGAATGTCTGGCAACGGGGCATTATGTACGCCGTGTGGTTGGCGCGGCCGGCCCCGAATTGCACCGCGCGATCGATCCGGCGCGTGATCAGAGCTATTTCCTGTTCGCCACCACCGAGGCGCAGCTCGACTATCTGCGCTTTCCGCTCGGCGGGCTGGCCAAGCCGGACGTGCGCCGGATTGCCGAAGCGGCCGGGCTGAAAGTCGCGGCCAAGCCCGACAGCCAGGACATCTGCTTCGTGCCCGATGGCGATTATGCCGGGCTGGTGCGCAAATTGCGGCCCGGGGCAGATGCGCCGGGTGAGATCGTCCATGCGGAAAGCGGCGCGGTGCTGGGCATGCATCGCGGGGTGGCCGGGTTTACCGTTGGCCAGCGGCGTGGGTTGGAAGTCGGCGGTCAGGCCGAACCGCTTTATGTCGTCTCCCTCGATGCCGCCAGCCGCCGCGTGCTCGCCGGCCCGCGCCACCTGCTGGCGGTCGGCGCTGCCCTGATCCGCGAAACCAACCGCATCGGGCCGCTGCCCGAAGGCGTGCCGCTGCTGGCCAAAGTGCGCTCGCTGGCCAAGCCAGTGCCAGTGGTGCTCGAAGGGACACTGGGAAATGGCTTGGACAGCCGGATTCGTTTCCTTCAGCCCGAATACGGCGTCGCACCGGGGCAGGCGGCAGTGATTTATGCCGGCGAACGGGTTATCGGCGGCGGCTGGATCGAGGCGACGGAACCGGCTTAATCAGGC
>JANOBA010000450.1:0-24158 GCA_031411415.1 Novosphingobium sp. | reverse complement strand
GGAATTTTCACGGAACTGGCCATAGCTCATGATGTTTTTGACGGTCAGCGTGTCGCTGGCGGTCCAGGTTGTGGTGTTGATCACCTGCCATTGCTTGAGCCTGACCGACCCGACAGTCGATGAGGTTTCGACATCATACAGGCTGTCACCGCGCGCATTCTGGCGTGCAAGCTGGATTGCGCAGGATGCGGCTTGCAGGTGCCGGGTCCCGCTATAGCCAGCGGTTCCTGCAACTGTGTTCAGCGGGCCAATCGGCGAACTTGGATCAGCGCAGCCCGTGATGCGCGTCGCATAGCCGTGGCCGAACGAGTTGCTGTAAGTCGCAATCGTGTAATTTTCGAGGTTTGGCGTCAGATCGGCGACGATGCTCAGGCGGCCATAGCTGTAATTGACATCGTTATAGTCAGAAGGCCCGATCCCCGAGCGATTGACCATGAAGCCATCGCGCTTGTTGCGCTCGCCGGTAAGGCGAATCCTGAGGCCTTCAGACACCGGGATGTTGAGCGCGCCGGCCACGCGCAGCTGGTTGAAATTGCCGTAAGTGCCCTCAATGTAGCCCTCAAGCTGATCGGTCGGCTTCTTCGGGGTCAGCAGAACCGCGCCGCCGGTTGTGTTGCGGCCGAACAGCGTGCCTTGCACCCCCTTGAGGACCTGCACGTTCTGTAGATCGGTGAACGAGCCGGCGCCGACAGTGTTGCCCGATGCGGTGCCGCCCTGCGCGCGAATGCCGACAACTTCGGCGAAATAGACACCGACAGTTGGCGCCGTGCCCAGATCCTGGTTGTAGCCGCGGATATTAAACACCGACTTTTCCGGGCCAAAGCGCTGGTTGACTGTGAGTGACGGGGTGTAGGCAGCAAGATCGGTGGCAACCGCAATGTTGCGCTGGGTCAGCTGCGCCTGGTTGAACACAGTGATCGAGATCGGCACATCCTGCAGGCGTTCTTCAACGCGCCGCGCCGTAACGATGATATCGCCGGCTTTGTCGTCCGCATCAGCCGCGTTCTGGGCAAATGCAGGCGCAGCGTAAAATGCGCCGATGGAAGCCACACCGAGCAGCAGAACCGATTTTACTGTCTGGAATTTCATGATTTTCCCTCCGTGAATCCCTTGATCCCGGCGTCTGGCACCGGTTTGAGCGGATGCTATAAAGCTGCGTTCAGGAGCCCACAATCGCGAACCGCAAAACTTGCCAGATTATGGAAATGCACGTGTCAAAAGTGCCAGCATTGCTGCTCAGAGCGCCAATTCCGCTATCGCATCATGGACAAAACCCGCCATGCGCCAGGGGCATAGCCGATCGGGGAATGCATTAATCAGGTTCGCTAATGGCGCGAAGTCAGCCTGCCAATCCTGGCGGCGCCTCGCCGGTGGCGTCGTACTGCGCCAGCCATCGTTCAAAATACTCCCGGGTTTCCTGGTGCCCGTTCGTAATGCCAAGCGATCGTTCTACCCGCATCTGGCGGGTCACGCTGCTCAGCAGCATGGCGGCAACGGCAGGCGAAATTCCCGCTTTCAGTCCTTTTCTTTCGAAATGCCGGGTGAGTGCGGTCACTTCGATTTCGCGAATCCGGTCACCGTGGGAGACCAGTTCGTCGCGGATTGCCGGGCGATGATTGGCCAGTGCCGTCAGCTCATTTCCCAGTCTGGAGCGCGGATCGTCGCTGAATTCCCACAGCGCCGAAAGCGGCCTGCCAGAATCGAGCACGGCCTGATGATCGGCCAGACTGTTTTCGACCGAGCGGCGAAAGACGGCGAGATACAGATCGTCAATCGTGGCGAAATAATAGTGGATCAATGGCGACTTGACCCCCGCTCTTTCGCCGATTTTGCGTGAGCTGACCGCCGCATACCCTTCTTCGAGCAACAGCGCCTGGGTGGCATCGATCAGAGCATTGCGGGTCGCGGAATCGTCGGATTGCTTCCTGCGTCCGGGCTTCATGCCGACTGTCCCTTCAATGCCAAATTCCAATGCCGCTCGGCGTGGCCAGCGACTATCGTCCAGCACGGCCCAATGCAACAATATCATCAAATTTTAGCATATGCTCAGTTTTTCTTGGCGCTCGGGTAAGCGCGGGTTTATGCCGCTATTTCGAGAAGCCAGATCCTGGTGCTGCGGCACTGTGCTCAAGGCTCGGACTGGGAGAAAGAGCCGATGAAACTGAAGCTGCAAAGCCTTGCGGATTCCGGCTGGCGCTGGTTGTCCAAAGCCATGCTGCTGGCCACGCTTGCCCTTCTTCCGGCCACTTCCGCTTTCGCCGCATGTCGGCTTTCAGACTTCACCACGCGAAGCCTTTCTTCGCTCAGTGAAATCGAACGCTTGTCCGCCGTGACCCAGATGACCCGGACCGAATTTGCCAAATTCCATGCGCTGGGGCTGAATGATCCTAACTACTATGCCCTGATCACTGCCAGCGCCAACGCGCTCCAGGCCAAGCAGCGCGCGCAAGCGGCCATCGCTGTGCTGGGGATGGAGCAAGGGTCTGAATACGCCAAATTCTGGGCTGCGAACATGCTCGATGACAAGGCGCTCAAGGACTATACCATGTGTCTCGCTCAGCAGAATGTGGGGATATGGATGCGGGCCCGCGTGGCACGGCCAGGCGTCATCACCTTGCATTTTTCTCATACCAGGCCGGTCGGCGTCGGCCCTTATCCGCTGGCGGTCGTTGCCTCGCAGAACATCCGCAACATTTCGCAATTTGTGGCGCACTTGCAGCAGTTGGGTCCGCGAGATCAGTTCTTCGGTGAAACTTTCGCCTTGCAATTGGCAGACCGCACCAAGCCTGCCAGCCTGACGATGAAGTTCGCCGAAGAAACGCCGCGCACGCTGCAAATTCCGGCCTCCCCCGCACCGATAGTCGCGCCATCCTCCAACCTGGCGGCTGACCGCCAAGCCACTTCCTTCCGCGATTGCTCGGATGCTTGCCCCGAAATGGTAAGCCTTCCGGCTGGAAGTTTCACTATGGGTGCCTCGCTTGAGGAAGACATGCGCGCTGGCGTTCCCCAGCACCAGGCTGGCAAGAGCCTGCCATTGCACCAGGTGCAAATTCCCGCTGGTTACGCAGTCGGAAAATATGAAGTGACGATCGAGGAGTTCCGGGCGTTTGTTAGGGCTACCGGATACCAGCCGGCCAACTATTGCACGATCAATCGCAAGGTGAACGGTATCTG
The DNA here is from genome assembly GCA_031411415.1 of Novosphingobium sp. GTDB lineage: Bacteria > Pseudomonadota > Alphaproteobacteria > Sphingomonadales > Sphingomonadaceae > Novosphingobium. Next base: position 20,984 of record JANOBA010000450.1, on the reverse strand, counting down.
GGTCTATGAGCCGCGCGATGGCTTCAACTGGAACAATCCAAGCTTCGAGTACAAGCCGCGTGAACCGGTGGTCTGCGTGACCTGGGAAGATGCCAAGGCCTATACCGAGTGGCTGAGCCGTAAGTCAGGCGTTGCCTATAGCCTGCCCACCGAGGCAGTCTATGAATATGCCGCGCGTGCAGGCACTACCACGCCTTATTTCTGGGGCGAAGACCCGGGCCGCACCGAGGGCTGTAAATATTCCAATCAGTCTGATGCATCCCAGGACCGCTATCTGGGCACCGGCGCGAGTGGTGCCTTCCACCGTTTTGCCTGTGACGATGGCTATCCCATTCAGGCTCCGGCAGGTTCATTCCTGCCCAATCCCTGGGGCATCTACGATATTCTCGGCAATGTCTGGGAATGGACCGAGGATTGCTGGAACACGAATTATGATGGTGCTCCCACCGACGGAACAGCCCGCAACGACGGCGATTGCGATACGCGGGTGACGCGTGGCGGCTCGTCTGGCAACTCGCCGTGGTATGCGCGCTCCGGCAATAGAGCGCTGTTTGTCGTCGACTATTCCGGGCACAGTCTGGGCTTCCGGGTCATGAGCAAGCGCTAGGTGGGCATCGGCAGAACTTGCAGGATCGGCCTTGCCGCGCTTGCAGTCTTCTTGGCGGGCACCCCTACCTTGCTGGCGAAGCAGGCAGCAGTCAGACCGCCGATAGCCGCAGACGGCGGACTGGATGAAAGAGGCTACAGCCCGCTGGGCCGCATCAATAGCACCAACATTCGCCAATTGGGGCTGGCCTGGGCGCTCGATCTCGATGGTGAGGTAACGCTCTCTGCGCGGCCTGTCGCGGTCGGCGGGGTGCTCTATTTCAGTGGCAGCTATTCGGCGGTCTATGCGGTGGACGGCGTCACTGGCCGACTGCTGTGGAAATACGATCCGGAGATCTGGCGGGTAAACCCCAGCCGGATGATCGGCCTGCCAAACAATCGCGGGGTGGCCTATGCCGATGGCCGGATATTCGTCGGCGTGCGCGATGGCAGGTTGGTGGCGCTCGATGCACACACTGGTGCGGTCCAGTGGACGGCGGAAACGCTACCCACGGGCAAGCCCTATTGGATCAGCGGCGCACCGCGCGTGTTTGGCGGCAAAGTGATCATCGGCAATGGCGGCGGCGATCTTGGCCTGCGCGGCTACGTCACCGCCTATGACCAGAAGACCGGCAAACAGCTTTGGCGGTTCTACACTGTGCCGGGCAGCCCCGAGGAGAACCGCGGCGATCCGGTGATGGAAATGGCCGCGCAGACCTGGACCGGCGAATGGTGGAAGACCGGCACCGGCGGGGCTGTCTGGGACTGCGTGACGTTCGATCCCGAACTCAATCGGATCTATGTCGGCGTCGGCAATGCCGGGCCATACAATCCTGCGGTGCGCAGTCCGGGCGGCGGCGACAATCTGTTCGTCGCCTCGATTGTCGCGCTCGATGCCGATACCGGGAAATACATCTGGCACTACCAGCAGAACCCGTCCGAGGCGTGGGACTATAAGGCCACCTCGAGCATGATCCCGGCGACTATCATGATCGCTGGCCGCTCCCGCAAGGTGCTGATGCAGCAGCCGACCAACGGCTTCTTCTATGTGATCGACCGCGAGACGGGGAAGCTGATCTCCGCCGAAAAGACCGGCAAGGTTACCTGGGCCGAACGGATCGACCTTCAGACCGGCAGGCCGGTTGAGGCTCCCGGCATCCGCTATCAGCAAGGCCCGGTCGAGCTATGGCCCGGAACGCTGGGCACACATAACTGGCACCCGATGGCCTACAGCCCGGTGACTGGCCTGGTCTATATCCCGCATATGCAGCAGGGCGTGCGCTATCAGGTGATGGCCGCATCGCCGACTGGAACCGCCGCCAGCTTCGTCAAGCGTGACGCCGAGGACAACACTGGCGCGCTGCTCGCCTGGGACCCGGTCGCACAGAAACCGCGCTGGAAAATTCCGCGACCCTACATGTGGAATGGCGGCGTGCTGGCAACGGGCGGCAGTCTGGTCTTTCAAGGCACTGCCGACGGCTATTTCCGTGCCCACGATGCGGCAACCGGGCGCGAACTGTGGACCTTCAACGCCGGGCTGGGAATTGTCGCCGCTCCGGTCAGCTACATGATCGGCGGCAGGCAATATGTTTCGGTGCTGGTCGGCTGGGGCGGTGCAACCGGATCCACCTCGGACGTGACCAATGTTGGCTGGAAGTATGGCGCGCAGCCGCGCCGCCTGCTGACTTTTGCGCTGGGGGGCAAGCGCTACCTGCCGCCTTCGCCGGGGCGAAACATGGCCGTGCATGCAGTGGACGATCCCGCTGCCGTCTTTGCTCCAGCCGATGCGGCGGCAGGGCGCACGCTGTTTGGCGCCTGCGGCTCGTGCCATGGGCGCAACTTGCGCGGTGCCGGCGCGCCCGCGCCTGATCTGAGGGAATCACAGCTGGCGCTGTCCGAGGACGCCATGTGGACCGTACTCAACGAGGGCGCGCTCGCCTCGCGAGGAATGCCAGCCTATCCCGCCTTGAGCAGGGCGCAGGTGTACCAGATATGGGCCTATGTCCGGGCCACTGCGCGCGATGTAAATTCGCAGCCATCAACGCCCGGCCAGGCGATGTGACGACGACCGCGCTCGACCGCCGGCGAGGGCGGCCCTTACTGGCCAGTGAACTCCAGCACCGTTGGCGCCACCAACGGCCAGTCGACGAACAGGCCTTTGCCTTCGGCCATGCGTTGCGCGAAAATATCACCCTCCCATGGCGGATCGGCGCAGATTGAATGCGGGATCTGCTGGTGAACCCAGTCGGTGATCGCTTCGGGATGCCAGATGTCGGCAGGGTTGCCGCGCAGGAGCATGACCGGCATTTTGAGTTGCGCAAGCCGTTCAGGCGCGAGACCGGGCACCGGCGCATCAGCAGAAGCGAAATAGCCCAAGGCCCAGCGCTCCATTGTCCGGACGAATACCTCCGGGTCTTGTGACAACAGGATCTCGCGGTTGCGTGGATTGCGGCTGAGTTGCTCTTTCCACAGCGGCATATCGGCCACCGCCTGCATCCCGCCACTCCGCGCGGCAACTGCGGTGTCGCAGCAATAGAATGTCCCCAGGCTCATCAAGCTGATGATGCCGCCACTGATCCACCACGACACGACATGCGAGGTCATTTCCGGATCTTCCAGCGCCGCCAGCAACGATATGCGCCCGCCCGCCGAACCGCCGACCAAGGCCGTCGGCCCCAGCTGCAGCTTACGGATCAGCTGCATCAGCACCCGCGCATGCAGCCCACCTTCGCCCTCGCCTGCAAAGCAAAGGTCGGATGCGCCGCAATTGGGCCGGTCCCACAGCAGCACGCGTTTTCCGCCTGCGGCCAGTGCCTCGCCAAATTCGCGCACGCCGGGGCTTTGTGTCGAAAATCGCCCGCCGGGGGTTATCGCCACCGCAGGCGTGCCGGGTTCGCCCAGCAGTTCATAGGCAATGTGGATCCCGGAAATATCGATACTTTCCACGCTTCTCTCCCTCGCAGCCAAGCCTATATACACAATGTTTTGCAGTCGCTAAAATAATCTGATGGCGAGCAAACAGGCAGGGCAGCTTCCGGGCTGGTATCACGGCTGGAACGTGGTCGCTGCGGCGCTGCTGCGGCCGCGCAAAGGGCCGTTTCAGGAGTGAGCAGTGACTGAGCCAGACCTTGAAGTGATCGCTGCGGAACGCGCGATCCAGCGACTGATTTCCGGCTATTGCGACGGGGTCGGCCGCAAGGATGCCGATGCCGCCTGTGCGGGTTTCGCTCCTGATGTCCGGGTCCGCATTGCACATTTTCCGGAGCGCGTCGGCCACGAGGCGGCAGTCGAAGGCCTGCGCCACACACTCTCCGGCTACACATTCCTGCATCAGAAATGCGATACCGGGCTGATCGATGTCACGGGCGACCGTGCGCGGGCACGGCTGGGGGTCATCGAGATGAATCAGGCCATCGGCGGGGACAGCCTGTTCCTGATGACTGGCATCTATGAGGATGAATACGTGTTGCTCACTGAGGGCTGGCGTTTCCATCGGCGTCATTTCACCCCGCAGGCAGGTTTGACCCTGCCTGCCTCGGCGATTCAGCTTTTCCCGGATTTCGTTCCGGCATTCGCCATGGCCTGCGCTTAACTCCCACGGAATGGTGGGCTCCTTGCGCGCGCGGCCTTCAATCGTTGCGCGCGACCCGGAACCCCCAACTGTGGCCATTGAAATCCCTGTCTCGCGTTGCCCGCTGAGCGACATGGGCGGTCCAGGACGCATTGCCGAACGAGCCGCCACGCGACGGAGTGGCATCGCAGTCGCCGGTCAACCATGCCGAGCCGTCTGTGGGCGCGCCCACAAAGTTTTCGTTCCAGCAATCCGCCGTGAACTCCCAGATATTGCCCTGCATGTCATATAGGCCAAACGGATTGGGCTGATAGGAGCCAACCGGCGAAGTGTAGCCATAGCCATCATCGCACTGGAAACGGTATTCAGGCCCCATCGGGGCACCTGGCCCCATTGCGCGCCCCTGGGCGAAATCCGGCTGGTTCGAATAGAGGCAGGCAGTGGCATCAAACTTGTCACCCCAGAAATAGAGCGTGGTTGTTCCACCCCTTGCGGCATATTCATACTGCGCTTCGTTTGGCAGCGAATATTGATGCCCCGTCTTCTTGCTCAGCCAAATGGTATAGGCCGTGGCATCTTCCCAGGTCACGCAGACCACCGGATGCTTGTCATTCAAGGGATAACCAGGGGCCCGCCAGTTGTAGCCACGGGCGTTCTCATAGATCATATGGCTGTCAATCGGGCGCTGATTGTAGCAAGAGTCCGCTGTTTCGTAGCCGGTTTCCTCGACGAATTTCCGAAACTCGGCGACCGTGACCGGATATTTTCCCATCGCAAATGGCTTGGCAAATGTGACTTCGTGCACCGGCGACGATGTGTTCGCGTGAATATGTGAGTGCGAAGTGGGCACCTTTTCCGTCGGGATGCCCATCAAGAATTTGCCGGCCGGGACCATCGCCATCGGCGGGCAATCGGCGCAGTCGCTGAATTCGCTGGGCGGTGATTTTGCAGCGGTGCCGGTTGCGGCTGCAACATTGGCGGCGGCGAATGAAACAATCGCTGAGATGACCATAAATAGGGTGCGCATGGCTGAAATTCCTGTCCTGGACCTGACATGCCCGAAAGCATCGGTCTACATTACGAGGGGGTGACCTGACCGGATTGACTGCTGCGGGCGGCCTATGGGCTGACTTCGATCGCCGGATAGACAGGCATGTAAATCGCCGCCGGCGTTTCGAAGCCTGCCCGGAAGATCACCACGGCCGGTTGTGCCGCATCATTCCGGCGGAATGCGAAGGTCTGCGCGGTGAAATTGTCTTTCTCCCCGAGGCTGGCGAGAAAGGCCTCAAACTCCTCAATATTGGCAATGTTGCGGGAGGCCACTGGCCGGATAGTGATTTTTTCGATACCTACCGGGGTAAGGTGCGTAAAGGTGAGGTGGAACGCAGCTGGTCCATCGGGCCTGCCAGCATATGTAACGCCCGGCCTTCGGTTCGATGTGCAGCTGGTAAAGCGTCGTAACTGGTCATCGCTGAGATAGTCGCTGGCCCAGATTTTTGTATAGTAATCGCTGTTTTCGATTTTGAGGCTGGCGATTTTCGCTCGCGCGGTTTGCTTTGCCTCGATCACATTTGCGCTGCTGGCGATCAGGGCATAATGGTTGGGGCTGCCTGGTGCAGCTGCTTTCAGCTTGGCAAACTCGGTCTGGGTCATCTGGGTGACAAAGGCCAGGCGCTGAATTTCTTCGAGTGATGACAGGGTGCGATCCGTAAAGTCAGTTACCCGGCACGCCGCCATTGCGGTTGACGGCCCGACAAGCAAGGCAGCTGCCGCCGCAAGTCCGGCCCAGACCCGGGCCCTGCGCATTGTTCCAATTGATCGATGTTCCATAAACCTCTCCATCCAGTATTTCTTGGCTTATTGCTGACTCGCCGGAACGCGCACAATCAGGCCGTCCAGTTCCTCGGTCACTTGCATTTGGCACGAAAGCCGCGCGGCTGGATTGGTCTCGTCGGAGAATTCCAGCATTTCGCGTTCCATGTCTTGCGCATCGCCGGTCTTGCCGCGCCAGCCGTCATCGACATAGACCTTGCAAGTGGCACAGGCACAGGCACCCCCGCATTCGGCGAGAATGCCCGAGACATCGTTCTTGACTGCCGTTTCCATTACTGTGTGGCCGATCTGCGCTTCGATCTGACGAATTGCGCCGCTTGCCTCGATGTAGGTTATCTGGACCAAAGGTAACTCCCAATTATTTGTGAATTCAATAGCCTGACTAGATATACAGCCCGCCGTTGACCCCGATCAGCTGGCCGGTGATGAAGCCGGCATCTTCCGAGCAGAGGAACAGGCAGGCCGCTCCGATATCGTCCGCAGTGCCGACTCGCCGGACCGGCGTGATCGCTGCGACTGCATCGAGCGAGCGGTGGGCCGCCGGGCCCCGCGCCATCGGCGTGTCGACAATCGACGGCGGGATGGTGTTCGCGGTGATGCCACTGGGGCCGAATTCCATGGCGAGAGCCTTGGTCAGCGCGATGACGCCGCCTTTCGATGCCGCATAATGCGCGCGGTTCACCACGCCCGATTGGGCGCTCGACGAGGAGATGGTGATGATCCGGCCCCAGCCTGCTGACACCATGTCTGGAATCGCAGACTGGATGCAGCTGAAGGTGCCGGTGAGGTTGATTGCCAGCATTCGGTGCCAGTCATCCAGCGTCAGCTCGGCAAAGGGCGAGCTGCCTGATATGCCCGCGCTGGTGATGATGATCGCAATTGGCCCCAGTTGCTCGCGCACTGCCTGGGTTGCTGCATCGACCTGCGCACGGTCTGTGACATCGACGCTGAAGGCAATCGCGGGAACCCCGGCGGCGTGCAGCTCTGCAAGCGCGGCTTCGAACAGGTGCGACTGGACATCGAAAATCGCCACTGGATGCCCAGCTTCCGCAAGATGACGCGCAGCGCCGAGGCCCATGCCTGAGGCGCCGCCGGTAACAATAGCCACCCGTCCGGACGCGGCCGCGCGTGATGCTTCGGCTTTCACGCTGGCGTCACTTCCACATAGAGTTCCTGCGGCCCGCGCATGGTGTAGCGCGGCGGATAGACGACGTTGCGTGCGCCCTGTGGCCCGTGCTTCTCATCGGAAAGTCTGATGTCTGTTGTGCGGGCGAAAAGGCGCTCAAGCGCAATGCGGCCTTCCGAGCGGGCCAGCGGTGCGCCAACGCAGGCGTGATTGCCGCGGCCAAAAGTAAGATGTTCGCGCACATTGGGCCGGTCCAGCAGGAACTCATTTGGCCGCTCAAACTTCTTGGGATCGCGGTTGGCCGCGCCGATCATGATCATCACATGGGTGCCGGCTGGAGCATCGATTCCGCCAATCTCGGTGTGCTTGCAAACCAGGCGCGAATCCATCTTGGACGGCGATTCAAACCGCAAAGCCTCCTCGACAAATGCGCCGAACAGGTTGGGATCGGCGCGCAATTGCGCCTGAACCTGCGGGTTGTCGTCAAGAATTTTGAGCGAATTGCCGATCAGCCGCACCACCGTATCCTGACCGGCGGCGAACAGAAATGCCGCAAGCGTCACCAGTTCGCTGATCTGTGGGATGCTGCCATCGGGAAATTTGGTCATCGCCAGATCAGTCAGTACGTCTGCTTGCGGGTTACTGCGCCGATCGATCAGGAATGCGGCCAGGGCTGCGCCAATGGCTTCAAGCGGGTTGTAACTTGCCGCCGACTGCCCGCCGACTGTTGAGTGCGCCCCGCCGATCATCCCGAGAAATTTGGCATGCTCGCTTTCCGGTACACCAAGCAGGTCGGCAATGACCAGCACGGAAAGCGGATGCCCAAGGTCCTTCACTTCTTCAAAATTGCCACGCTCGATGATTGTGTCGATCTGCCGGTCTGCCAACCGCCGGATGAATTCCTCATTCTCCTTGAGCCGCTTCGGCGTGATCAGCCCCATCAGCAAGGAACGGTGCCGGGCATGGTCGGGCCGGTCCATGGTCATCAGCAGCGCGCCCATCGGCATGGTCGGGCGGTGCGCCTCGATCTGCGCGGTAATGTCATCGCCATCGGGCGCGAAGGGAAGCGGCGGGAATGGCCCGGTCACGGCGTTGATGGCGGAGAAATGCTCATCATCGCGGAAGACTTTCAGCGCGGCGTCATAATCGACAACGGCGATGACGTTGTGCTTGGGCAGAAAAACGGCTGGCCCTTTGGCGCGCAGATATTCGCAATAGGGATAGGGGTCTTGGTGGACATTGGTATCGGTGAACCAGTCAACATCTTCAAACTTGTCCAATGATACCTCCAGCTTAAGCGGGCTGCGACCAGGTGAATCGCGGCCTTGATAATATTTAGCATGTGCTAAAGTTTAATGCGATGCAAGCGAAAGTTGGACTGCGAGGCAGATGCGGGTTGACGGATATGCGCCTATAATTTAGCAGACGCTAAATATATAGAAGTTGGCCCAGGCTGGCTTTGCAGGGCTGGCATGGTGAGGAAGCTGAGGCATGACGTCGATCAAGGTCGGACCATTATCTGACGATTTGTCATATGGGGCGCGAATCACCGGAGTGACTTCGGAAAATTCCACCGACGCGGCCGTCCGCGCCGAGATCAACGCGGTCTTCGAGGATCGCGGCATGATCGTGTTCGAAGGCATGGAGCCATCGGACGCCATGCAAGCAGCACTCAGCGATGTTTTCGGAGCGCTGCAGGATCATGCACTGAAGGGCCTGCCGCGGGTGGATCAGGATGCAATGCCCGGCGTCGTCGAGTTCAACTTCGAGCCGGGCCAGTGCGATGTTTTCGAGGTTAATGGCACCCCGTTGAGCAGCTGGGTAAACTGGCACTTCGATGCCTGCTACACCGACAAGCTCAACCGGGCCGGAGTGCTGCGCGCGCTGGAAATTACACCCGAGGGCGGCACGACCGGGTTCGCCGACGGCATCCAGCTCTATGGCGCAATCTCACCGGATCTTCGCGACCGTTTCGAGGAACTGAATGTGCTGTATCATTCGCACATGCTGTTTATGAATCAGCGGTTTGGCGCCGCCAAAGACTTCAAGATCATCGAGCTTTCAGAAGTGTTGTCCAACCTTCTGGAGCAGACCAGAGATGCGACGCGCTCGGTCCATCCGGCGATCTGGACGCGGGCCTCGGGCGAAAAGGTGCTACATGTTTCGCCTTGGCAGGCTGCCGGGATCGAAGGCCATGAAAACTCGGAAGGCGACGCACTGCTCGAAGCGTTGTGCGAGGAAATCTACGCAAAGATGACGCCCTATTTCCATTGCTGGAAGCCCACTGACATGATCATCTGGGACAATTGGCGCTTTATCCATTCCGTAAGCGGCCACCCTCCGCAATATACCCGCCGCATGCACCGCACGACGATTGCGGGCGATTATGGTCTGGGCCGGTTTGAACATGGTGCAGCCGGCAGTGAAACAGCCGGGATGATGGGCTAGTGGATGCGATGCCAATGATTGTGCCAAATTGAGCCCGCACCTGGGCCTGCCAACGCCCCGCCGCTTTCTTGCGATTGCCTCGGTGTCCGCCGGGTCGGTCCTCTATACGCTGGATGCGACCATTGCGAATGTCGCTTTGCCGACGATTGCGCGTGCGCTGCATGTGTCGGCGGCGAGTTCCGTGCTGCCGGTTTCGGTTTATAATCTCGTGCTGGCGATGGCGCTTCTGCCGCTGGCTTCCTTGGGCGATCGCCTTGGCCACAAGCGGATTTTCACTGCGGGATTGCTGCTCTATCTCGTCGCGGCTGTGCTGTGTTATTTTGCGGACAGTCTGCCTTTTCTGCTCTTCGCACGCAGCGTACAGGCACTCGCGGCAGGATCAGTGCTCAGCGTTTCGATGGCCATGGTGCGCAATATCTACCCGGCCTCGCAACTTGGGCGGGGGCTGGGGTTCAACACGATTGCGGCAGCCAGCGGAGCGGCAATGGCCCCGGCGCTGGGCGGCTTGATTCTGTCGATTGCTCCCTGGAACTGGGTGTTCGCTGCCGGTGCACCGCTGGCGCTCGTTGCATTGGCGTTTACCGCCTGGCTGCCCGACCCGGAGCGGCGTGCGGAGCCGTTTGACCTTGGCGGCATGGCCTTGTGCGCAGCCACATTCGGCCTGCTGATTTTCGGGTTCCAGCGACTGGCAGAGGGACAGAATCTGGCCTCTGCCGCCGTCATCCTGTTGACCGGCTTAATCACGGCTTTCGTTCTCGTCCGCCATCAGCTTGGCGTCGCTCTGCCGGTGCTGCCGGTCGATCTGCTCGCCCGGCCGGCGCTTGCCCTGTCCGTGGCTGCGGCGATTTGTGCGGTGCTTTCATCAACCGCATTGCTGCTCAATGTTCCATTCCGGCTCAATGAAATGGGCTTCGGACCCGCCGAGATTGGCGCAATGTTGGCGCCGTTCGCTGTCACCACCATGATCATTGCGCCCGCCTCGGGCATGCTGTCGGATCGCATATCGCCCAGCGTGCTGGGCACCGCCGGGCTGACGCTTGCGGTGATTGCGGCGGTCTGCCTGGCCTATCTCCCGGACCATCCGGACTATTTCGACATTGGCTGGCGCATTGCCCTGTGCGGCGCCGGGTTCGGCATGTTTTTCTCACCAAACGGACGCCTGATCATCGGCGCTGCGCCGCAAGGCCGTGCGGCGGCGGCGAGCAGTCTGGTTGGCACCACCCGCATGTTCGGTCAGGCATTGGGATCAACCCTGCTGGGCGGCTTACTCGCGCTCAATCTTGCAGCGCCGGCGCCAGCGCTGGTCGCCGCCGGCCTGGCAACGCTGGGACTGCTGCTCAGCGCGGCGCGCATCGCGCTGCCGAACCAAGCTTTGTGAATTTTGCACATGCGGCGGCCTGATCAGGTGCAATAAGAGCAACATCAAGCGTGCTGTCCGGGCAAAGATTTCCCGATGCGACCGGGCGCTCATGATTCTCCACGACGTCGCGCAGGTGGGGGGTGCGGGCTATACGATCTCTCCCGAAACCGGCGATACTGCAATCGTGGTCAAATTGGTGCGTGTGGCGATGCCGCTGCCAGTCATACGATTTTGCAAGGGATTCGGGCATGGGAGATCGTCGGTCTACCCGAGGACGATCCGGCCAGCTTTTCAGACATTGTGAAGGAAACAAGTATGAAACCGATAGCGCATCCCTGACCCTGCTGGTGCTTCGATCAGGTCCACATTGCGCCCTCGGCAATGGCTTCGGGAGCAAGTGGGGCCGCAGCCCGATAGCGCGCGGGGTCGGCGATGAACTTCGTCTTGAAACCAGCGACGCAAAAGTGGAACCCGATGCCCGCGTAGTCAGCATGATACGGCGACGCCACCGAAGCGACGATCATCCCGCAAACCGGTCTTTTATGGCAACTTTTCTGGTTCGGAAGCCGGATTTTGCGATTCCGTTACCCGTGCCACTTGGGCAAGCAACCGCTGGATTGTCTGCGAAAGCGCCTTCGGTTTAACCGGCTTGTTGAGCTGCACGCAGTCATAGTCGGCAATGTCGCGCAGAGCAGCCGTCGAAATGTCGCCGGTCAGGATGATAACCGGAACGTAATGGCCAATCTGCTTGCGCAGCTTACCCTTCACTTCAACCCCGTTCATTCCGCCGGGCAGATTGTAATCCGAGAGAATCAGGTCCGGCTTGGTCTTTGACTGTTTGATGAATTCCAGCGCCGAAATGCCGTCATGCGCAGTCTCCACATGATGCCCGTCATCTTTCAGCAGAACCTCAAGCAATTCGCGCACTTCGGGATCATCATCGATGATCAGGATGTTGCCGGTGCGGTGTTCAGGCGCAAGGCTTGAACCGTCAGCCTTGTCCTCCGGAGCGTGGGTTTGCTCCAACTGCTGTGTCACATCAATCGAGAACACCGAGCCTTTGCCCGGAACCGAGCGGACATGAACCGCGTGGCCGAGCAAATCGCCAAGCCGTTTGACAATCGACAGACCGAGGCCAAGTCCGCGGCTGCGCTCGCGAGCGGCGTTATCAACCTGGTGATATTCTTCGAAAATTTCTTGGAGATCGTCGGTGGCAATGCCGACGCCGCTGTCCCATATCTCGATGCTCAAATGCCCCTTCCGCCGCCGACAGCCGATCAGCACTTTTCCGTCTCCGGTATATTTGAGTGCGTTGGAGATCAGATTGCGGAGCATTTGTTCCAGCAGTTGCGGATCGCTGGCAATGGAGAGGCTGCAAGGGACATAGCGGAGCTGCAAACGCTTGGTATCCGAGTGAAAGGCAAATTCATCGCGCAACTGTTCGAGCAGATCGTTCACCGGGAAAGTCGAAATATGGGCGCTAATCGTGCCTGCCTCGATCTGGTTGATGTCGAGCAGGGTGTCGAGCATGCCGGTCATGGCACCGAGCGTTTCATCCACCCGCGCGACCAGCTGCTGCGCCTTTGGCTTCTCGACCATTTTGGCAAGCAAGCCCTGGAGCAGCGCCAGGGTCTGGAGCGGTTGGCGCAAATCGTGGCTGGCGGCGGCGAGAAAACGTGATTTCGCAGCATTGGCGCGGTCTGCCAATCGCCGCGCTTCTTCCAGCGCCTGCCTGATTTCCTTGCGCTCGCTGATATCGGTGAAAGTGAGGACGACACCTTCGACTTTTCCATCATCGGCAAGATAGGGAAGAATGCGCCGGACAAACCACACGCCTCTGGTGGTCTCGATCTCGCGATCGACGGCATCAAGACTTTCGAGCACATTATGGGCATCGGCGGAAAGTTCCTGATCCGCCGAGAGTGATTTCAAATCCGTCAGCGGACGGCCAACATCCCCCGGGATCAGGTTGAACAGCGATGTGGTGGCGGGCGTGTAAAACCGGATGTTGAGCTTGGTATCGAGAAACAGCGTCGCGACATCGGTGCTGTAAAGAATGTTCTGCAAATCGTTCGAGGTCACGCGCTGCCGGTCGAGCGTTTCCTGCAGCTGGCTGTTGAGTGCGGTCAGTTCCTCATTGAGCGATTGCAGTTCTTCTTTGGAAGTCAGCAATTCCTCATTGGTCGACTGGAATTCCTCATTGACCGAAAGCGCCTCTTCATGAACCGCGCGCTGGTCCTCGCTGGAAAGCTCCAGATTGTGGATTGCCCCCTGCAGTTCGGTGCGCAGTGATTCCAGCTCACGCTCAAGCTCGGCAACCCGCGCGGCGTTCTTGGGTGTTGCGGCGCGACCAGACCGGGCTGGCCTGTCCGGCACATCGACAAAGCACACCAGCAGCAAAGCTTCGCCATCATTATCGACCGGCTTCACATGAATTTCGAAGGCGGCCGTCTTGCTACCCGGCTCGCTTTGCCCGCCGGTAACAATGATTGGCCCATCAGCCTCGATGGCCTGCTGGATCGAAGACCGCAGCTTGGTGCGCAGGCCTGGCGGGGCCATTGCCAGAATATCATGGCTGGGTGTGCCCGGCGCAACCCGCAGATAGCGCTCGGTCGGGCCGGTTGAATAGAGCGATTCCAGCTTGCGGTTGATCAGCACTGCCGCTGGGCAATGGTCGGCAAACACCACCCGCTGCACCATGGCCGCAAGCTTGTCCTGAAAGTTTGTCTGACTGGTGCCGATGCGGACAGGGTTAAGCGGGGCTCCTCCCCGTCCGATCTGAAACCCGAGCTCGCCCGGCCGACTGCCGCCGATATGAATATACAGCCGCTCTGCCTTGGAGATGGCCTTGAAGCGGTTCTCATGGCTGCCAACGCTTTCGGCATTGCCCAGCAACAAAATACCGCCTTCGCGCAAGGCAAAATGGAACATCGCGATGACTTTTGCCTGCGCCTCTGGCCCAAGATAGATCAGCATGTTTCGGCATGAAATCATATCGAGTTTTGAAAACGGCGGATCGACCAGCACATCCTGCACGGTAAACACCACTGCGGCGCGCAATTCTGGCGAAACGCGGTAGCCACTATCCTCTCTCACAAAGAACCGCGCCAGCCGTTCCGGGCTGATCTGCGGCGCTATCGATGCAGGATAGACGCCGTCGCGCGCCGCTGTGATCGCGTCTGCGTCCACATCCGAGGCGAAGACCTGCAGCTTGACGTCGCGTTTGGAGGCGATGATCGCCTCGCGGAACAGCATCGCCAGTGAATAGGCCTCATCGCCGGTGCTGCATCCGGCAATCCAGATGCGGAGAGGGCGATTTAGCGGATGATCGCGGACCATGTCCGGTATGGTTTTGGTTGCCAGCATATCAAACACCGGCGCGTCACGGAAAAAGCTGGTTACATTGATCAGCAAGTCTTTGGCGAGCAGATCGAGCTCGTCAGGATCATTGCGAAATTTTTCGAGATATTCGGACATTGTATCAAGCGCGGCCAGTGCCATCCGCCGCTCTATCCGGCGTTGCATCGTGCCGACTTTGTACAGCGTGAAATCATGCCCGGTGGACGTACGCAGCACCGCGATAATCTCGGGCACACAGTTTGAGCCAGCTGCAGCTGGCTTGTGCGCAGATTTCGTTCTGCGGACCGGATCGGCCAGCGCGGCGGCGATTTCTGCGAGCGGCAAGGTCAGGTCAGCGCCAGCGGCAATTGCTGCTTGCGGCATGCCATCATATTCCGCCTCATCAGGATCTTGCGCGATTGTCAGCCCGCCCGTCTCAAGCAGCGCTGCCACGCCAAGCGATCCATCGCCGCCCGTGCCCGAAAGGATCACGCCGATGGTCCGTTCGGGACAATCTGCCGCCAGGGAGTTGAACAGGAAATCAATCGGCAACCGTGCACCATGCCGGGCGGTGGGCTCAGACAGCTGGAGAGTGCCAGAGCTGACCGAAAGATAGCTGCCGGGCGGAATGACATAGAGATGCTCGGGCGCGATAATCTCGCCGTCGCTCGCCTGCTGCACGGTCATCAATGTATGCCCGGCGAGCAGATCGGCCATCATGCTTTCGTGATTGGGATCAAGATGCTGGATCAGGATGAAGGCCATGCCGGTTTTCGCGGGCAGGGCGCTGATCAATCGTGTGCAAGCATCAAGTCCGCCCGCCGAAGCACCAATGGCGACGATGGAAAAATCTGGCGGCGACGCGCCGTGCGGCGCTTTGGCTGGCTTTGTCCGCTGGTCTGGCATTAAGCCTTCGTCCTTCAAGCGGAACTGTCCGCAGCACCTAAACGCCCAAACTCTCGCTTGTTCCACGCGGCGCGGTGCGGACGGGCTGAATAGCGGCGCTTTGTCCGCACATGTCAATCAATCAGGCAGCGGAACCATTTGCCAGTTGGGGAGTTTTCCGTTCTCACCACACAGCCTCGCCCGGCAACGGATACGCCCCATGCACAAGACCCAGAACACTTTGTCGCAAGCAATCCAGGTCCAGTCCGTTGAAATGCTCAATCTGCACCTGGCGACCGTGATCGATCAACAGCTCCATTTCGCCGAGGCGGGTTGAATGGACGGACTTTCCATCCTTGTTGTCGAAGATGAAGCAATCATCGGCATGTTGCTGTCCGAAGTGCTGGCAGGGATGGGCCATACTGTCTGCGCTGTCGCCGCAACCGAGAAAAAAGCCGTCGAAGCGGCGGCGCTGCACCTGCCGGACTTGCTGATTGTCGATGCCGGCCTTGCGGCGGGAGATGGCCTGTCAGCAGTGGACACGATTCTCGCTACCCGCTTCGTGCCGCATGTCTTCACCACCGGCAACGCGCTCAAGGTGCGCCAGCTTCGGCCCGGCGCAGTCGTGCTCGAAAAGCCGTTTCACGAAGCCAATCTTGCCGATGCCATCGCGCTAGCGCTGTCTCAGACACAGGAATAACACCAATGAGAGACGTTCATATTCTGGGTATATCGGGCAGCCTGCGTCAGGCTTCCTATAACAGTGCCGCCCTGCGCACTGCGCAGGAACTGGCGCCCGCCGGCGTAGTGATTACCCTCGCGGACATATCCGCCATTCCGCTATATAATGACGATGTCCGCCTTGAAGGTCTGCCGCAAAGCGTGGTGAGTCTTGGCGAGCAGATCACCACCGCCGACGCTATTCTCATCGCCACGCCTGAGTATAATTATTCAATCCCCGGTGTGCTCAAAAATGCCATCGATTGGGTGTCCAAGGTCCCCAATCTGCCCTTCCGCCACAAGCCGATCGCTATTCTCGGTGCGAGCCAGGGAGCTATCGGCACTGCGCGGTCGCAATATGACCTGCGCAAGGTCTTTGTCTCACAAGATGCCTATGTCCTCAATCAACCCGAGATCATGATCGCAGCGGCACAGACGCGGTTTGATGCCGATGGCCATTTGGCGGACGAAAAGACGCGGGAGCTTATCGGGTTGCAGATTGTGGCGCTCAAGGAATGGACGATCCGGCTGCGGGATTGATTGCTCAATCCGCAAGCCAGTTCACACCATCAGGGCAAGAATATCGCTGATCGCAACGAAGGCGAAGCACACCGAGCTGTCTGCCACCCCATAAGGCAAGAACAGATCATCGCCCACCCGGATCGCGCCGCAGGTGTAAACCACGTTAGGGACATAGCCTTCGCGGTCCTCGTCAGCGGCGGACAGGATCGGCACGGCGGTCCGGCCGATCAGTTTTGACGGATCGTTCTTGTCGAGCAGAGCCGCGCCGATGGCATATTTGCGCATTGCGCCAACCCCGTGGGTCAGAACGAGCCAGCCTTCATCCAGCTCGATCGGCGCGCCGCAATTGCCGATCTGCACCAGCTCCCACGGGAAGCGCGGTTCCAGGATCAGGTCGCCGCCCTCCCAGTGATCCAGTGTATCGGAGCGCAACAAGTACAGGTTCTTGCCATCTTGCCGCCCGATCATCAGGAACTGGCCGTCGATCTTTCGGGGGAACAGCGCCATGCCCTTGTTCCGTCCCGCGCCTCCTATGATCGGCGTGAGGGTGAAGTCTCGGAAATCGCGGGTACGCAGCAATTCGGAGCGGATATCGCGTCCGCTATAAGCGGTGTAAGTGCCAATCCACTCGCTTTTGCCGCTGTCGCGCTCAAACTCGACCAGCCGCAGATCCTCCAGGCCGTTGCGCTGGGCTTCGGTTATCGGAAAGATCACCGTGCCGGATATCGTGCTTTCGCGATGGCGGTAGAGTGAAACAGTGCCGTCCACCGCATCAGCCTTTGCCTTGCCGAGCAGCGCAGCTGTCGCGAAAGGCGGCTGCGGCAACAGGCTGATCTGACGTCCTGCGGAAACGATGCCCTCGCGAAAGGCTATCGTCGAGATATGCCCTTCGCCGACGGCCCGCAGCGACAGGATAATGCGCACGCTGCCGGCTGGCAGTCCGGTCTGATCTGGATGGCGCACCGCGCTGGGATTCATCAGCGCGGCGGCAGAATAGCTGTATTCATGGCAGAAGTAGGCACCGATCAGCCGCCTGGTTTGCCGCCTGAGAGCAGCGCCATCAAGGCCAAGTGCAGCTTCGATCTGGCTGTAACGGTCATCGAAAAACCGCTCGATCTGCCAATGGCGATCCTCAAAATCATTGAGCACAATCGACAGCTCGCCGCGCACGGTGCGTGGATCGAGGGCAATGATGTCATCCACCAGCTTGCGCACCCGCTCGATATCCGGCCCCGATGCCTGCCAGGCGAGATGAAATGGCCGCACCACAACCCGACCCGGATCGGCGTGCAGTCGCAATTCATGCTGGACGAGCTCGACCATGCGGCATTACCCTTGGAATGTGTCGGCCTTGGCCATCAGCTTGATAATTGCGCAGTGTGCCAATTGCCAGGAAAGCACGGATTCCGCACCTTCATTGAGATTGAGCCCGCGCGGATTGATCCCGTCGTGGCACGAGGCAGTCACAGGATCGGCGAGCGCAACGCCGCGATCATTGGCACCGGCAAACCACGCATAGGCGCGGTTTGCATGGCTCAGCCAGCGCGGGTCGCGCGTCGCGTCATAGGCGGCGCTGGCTCCATCGATGGCCGCCCAGGCTTCGACTGGCTGCTGATCGAATGGACGGGGCAGGCTGTATGCATGGCCGAAGCTGTCCGATCCGATGGCGCGGAAGTGCCCAGCCGGGCTGGTCTGCAAATCAAGGATCCAGGTGAGTGTTTCAATTCCGCTGGTGAGGAAATCCGGCCTGTCCAGCCGCAACCCGGCGCGGATCATGGCTTCGGGCATGCGGCAATTGTCATAGGCCAGCACGCTTTCAAACCACGGCCAATCGGCGCGGCGGGTTTCGGCCAGGCGTTCCAGCAGAAATTCTGCGCCATCCATGAGGATGGCCTGTGCTGCCCGGTCATCGCCAACCGATGCCAGCAGGTAGTCGGCGCCGAGCATGGCAAAGGCGGTGGCGCGCGGTGAGCCAAAGGTGCGTGCGCTGAATGCGGTCTGGCCAAACAGCCTGCGTGCCCAGCGCCTGATTGAATCCGTCCGGCCTTCATGCGCCGTCGCGCCCAGCGCCCAGAGTGTGCGTCCGCAGCTGTCTTGCGAACCCGCCGCTTCCAGCCAGCCCCGCGCATAGCCCATGAAATTGCGAAACTCCCCGCTTTCGGCGTTCCAAGCACTTTGGACGAAGCTGGCGAACGTGGCAGTGAGGCGCGAGCGGTGCGGCTCGGCATCTGCGCCGATCCGGTTCATCAGCATCAGCGCGCGGGCATTATCATCCACGCAATAGCCATGCGCCCGGTCGGGCACCGAAAAGATCGAATGCTGGATCACGCCGGTGCAATCGCAGATGCGCAGTAAACCCTCGATACTGATGGGCCGGGCAGGTTTCGCAAGTGGTTCCTGCCAGTCCCGCCTCGCCGACGAGACAACCGCCATGCATTGCGCAGCAAATTCCGGCCAGATCATCGACCTGCCGCGGGCATAGGCGCGCTCCTGCATCGCCAGATGCCGCTCGGGTGCATCAAGCAGTGCGCCGATTTCCTGCGCCAGTGCAGCGCTGTCATTGAATGGCACCAGCACCCCGTGATCGTCGGCCAACAGCTCGCGGGCATGGGCATACGGCGTCGATACCACCGCTTTGCCCAGCGCCATGGCATAGGAAAGCGTGCCCGATGTCACCTGGTTGGCCCCGCGATAGGGCGTGACATAGATGTCCGCAGCCTCGATCAGATCGAGCAGTGCCTCGGACTCAACAAAGGCATCGATCCAGCGGACATGCTTTTCAACACCCAATTGGCGGGCAAGCTTTTTCAGGCTTTCGCGATAGGCCTCGCCCTCGCGCACCAGCAAATTGGGATGGGTCGCGCCGACGATGCAATAGAGCACGTCGGGATGGGCGGCGGCAATGCCTGGCAGCGCGCCAATCATCGTCTCGATCCCTTTGCCCGGCGAAAGCAGGCCAAATGTCATCAGCACTTGGCGCCCATCAAATCCGAACTCGGTCTTGAATTGCTGAGACCGCCCGAATGGCCGATCCGGCACACCATGCGGGATCAGGACGATCTGTTCGTTGTCTGCGCCAAACACGCTCGAGAGCAACTCGGCAGCACGCTGCGACATGACAATCAGTTTCGCAGCCCGCGCCACCAGCTGCCGCATGACCCGCAATTGATCGGGATCAGGATCAGGCATTACCGTGTGCAGCGTCACGATCAGCGGCGCGGCAATCAGGTCGGTCAACTCAAGGATCATGTCGCCGGCCTTGCCGCCAAACAGGCCGAATTCATGCTGAAGCCAGACAACATCGGCACGGCTTGCCTCGATAGCGGCAGCGGCGGCGACGAAGCTGGCGGCGTCGTTCTCGATGATGACGCCGCATACTGGCGCGGCAAAGGCTATGTCATTGGCGACGGGGGCCATGGCATAAACATCGACATTGGCACCCGGAAAGCCGGCGGTGATTGATGCGTGAATATCGGCGGTGAATGTCGCAATGCCGCATCGACGAGGCGTGAACCCGCCAATCAGGGCGATGCGGGGGCAGCCCGCTTTGGCTCTGAGCAAAGTCTCGGCAGCCGAATGGGCAAGCGCACTATCCAGAATGAAGGTCGTGAGTGCGCGCCTTGCAGGCTCTGCACCAGGCAAAGGATATGTGCGCCCCGGCTGCGGGGGGAGGAGCCGGGGCGCGCTGGCGGAAAAGATTTGGTTCGCCAGCAAGGTCAAAATCCTAGCGGCCAATGCCGTAATAGGCGTTGATCATGATTCCGTAGGCCGGATCATAAATTGGAACGATGTCGCTGACATGCTTCGGCGCATTGGCGAGCTTTTCCTTGTCGATATCGACAACAAAGCCATGCCGCGCGACGACATATTTGAGCTTTTTCCAGGGGATTGGATAGTGATCCTCACCCATCCCGAGAAAGCCGCCGAACGACATCACGGCATATTCAACCTGACCGCTGTGTTTGTTGACCATGAAGTTGTGGATGTGGCCAATCTTCTCAGCGTCCTTGTTGAAGACGGAAGTTCCCTCAACAATGTCCGATGCGATCAGCGACGAAGTTTCGACATATTCGGGTTCGTGAGCTGGCATGGAGCGTTTTCCTTGGCTGGTATGATTTGGAAACGGGCGGGTGCGGGAATTGTTCCGGCGGCCTGATTTCCAAGCCTCACAATTGCTGAACGCGCGCGGACACAGCTAATGGCGGTGCTAATGCCTGACCCGGCGGGCTTTGGCGCGATGCCTAGGTGTCACTGCTGCGGGCCGGAGGCTGGCCTCACTCCGATTGACGCAGCTGTCCTGCAACAAGCGTGTGCATGGCGGATAGGCTTTTCCCATCGCGGCAGACGGGACCGCCGTCAGCGCGCCCTTGTAGGGTCCGGCGTTGTAGGCTGGATCGGCAGGCATTGCGGGCGACACTGGAGCGCCGGCGGTGGGCGGATTGGGCGGGGTCTCTGTCGGCATGCCGGCACCGGGCGGATTGGCCTGGGTTTGAACCACGGACGGCTGTTCCTGCGCTGCCGCCTGAACTGAGAGGATTGATACTGCGCCACACAGGGCAATGGCGGCGGCACTGGAAAATGGGAGTTTACGCATC
>JANOBA010000449.1:0-4488 GCA_031411415.1 Novosphingobium sp. | reverse complement strand
GATTTGCCATCCATCGCCATGTTGCCCTTTCGCCCTGCGCCGCCTAATGCGCCCCGCTATGCAGACCCCGCTCATCTTCGCCGTGCCCAAAGGCCGCATCCTTGACGAAGCGCTGCCGCTGATGGCCCGCGCCGGAGTGGTGCCCGATGCGGAGTTCCACGACAAGAAGTCGCGCGCACTTTCCTTCGCCTGTGCCAATAACGATATTTGGGGCAGCGCCATGCGCATCATCCGCGTGCGCGCTTTCGACGTTGCGACCTTCGTCGCCCACGGCGCGGCGCAAGTCGGCATCGTCGGCTCGGACGTGGTGGAGGAGTTCGCCTATTCGGATCTCTATGCGCCAGTGGACCTCAAAATCGGCCACTGCCGGCTTTCGGTCGCCGAACCGGCGGGCGCAGGCGCAGACACGCCCGCCAGCCACTTGCGCGTCGCCAGCAAGTATCCCGGCCTGACGCGCCGCCATTATGAAGCGCTTGGGATTCAGGCCGAAGTGGTCAAGCTCAACGGCGCGATGGAACTTGCGCCAGGTTTGGGCCTTGCCAGCCGCATCGTCGATCTGGTGTCCACCGGGCAGACGCTTAAGGACAATGGACTGGTGGAGACCAATGTTATCCTTCAGGTTTCCGCCCGCCTCATCGTCAACCGCGCCGCGCTGAAGACCGATCCCCGCGTTGCCGCGCTGGTCGAAATGTTCCGGGCCGCGCTTTGATGCTGCGGCTTGACACCCGCAAGCCCGGCTTTGCCGAGGCGTTCGAGCGGCTGGTGGAGAACCGGCGGGAATCGGATGCCGATGTCGCGCGCGATGTCACCCGGATCATCGAGGACGTGCGCCTGCGCGGCGACAAGGCGCTGGCCGAATATACCGCGCGCTGGGATGATCACAACCTTGCGGATTACGCGGATTGGCGCATCCCGCTTGAGGCCTGCCGCGAGGCTTTCGATGACCTGAGCCCCGATCTGCGCGCCGCGCTGGAGCTTGCCGCCGCGCGCATCCGCGCTTTCCACGAAGGCCAGAAGCCGAAGAACAATGACATTCGCGACGAGGCCGGGGTGCGGCTCGGCGCGCGCTGGAATGCGGTCGATGCGGCGGGGCTGTATATTCCGGGCGGGCGGGCGAGCTATCCCTCGTCGCTGCTGATGAACGCGATCCCCGCCAAAGTCGCCGGTGTGGAGCGCCTGGTGGTGGTGACGCCCACGCCCGGCGGCGTCATCAACCCGCTGGTCATGGCCGCCGCGCACCTTGCAGGGGTCGATGAAGTCTGGCGCATCGGCGGCGCGCAGGCGATTGCGGCGCTGGCCTATGGCACGACCCGCATTGCCCCGGTCGACGTGATCACCGGCCCCGGCAACGCCTGGGTCGCCGAGGCCAAGCGTCAACTTTACGGCGTCGTCGGCATCGACATGGTTGCCGGGCCCAGCGAAATTCTGGTCATCGCCGATGGCAGGAACAACCCCGAATGGATCGCCGCCGATCTGCTCAGTCAGGCGGAACACGATCCCGCCGCGCAATCGATCCTGATCACAGACGATGCGCTGTTCGCCGATACTGTCGCCGACCGCATCGGCGTCGAGCTGGCCATGCTGCCCAGCGCGCGGGTTGCGGCGGAAAGCTGGAACACCCACGGCGTGATCATCGAAGTCGCACACCTTGATGAGGCTCCGGCGCTGGCCAATGCGCTGGCAGCAGAACACGTCCAGATCGCGACGGACAATCCGCAGGCGCTGTTCAAACAGATCCGCCACGCCGGCTCGGTGTTCCTTGGCCGGATGACGCCCGAGGCCATCGGCGACTATGTCGCAGGCCCCAATCATGTGCTGCCCACCGGGCGGCGCGCGCGCTTTTCCTCAGGCCTCTCGGTGCTCGATTTCATGAAGCGCACCAGCTTCATCGAGCTTGACGAAGCCGCGCTGAAGGCCATTGGCCCCGCCGCCATCGCGCTGGCCGACGCCGAAGGCCTGCCCGCGCACGCACGCTCCATCGAAGCCAGACTCGGCATATAAGGCTCGGCATATGAAACCCGCTCATTCCGACAACCGCAAGGCGCGCGCCGCCGCCCGGCTCGCCGCCGTCCAGGCGCTCTATCAGCACGAGATGGAAGCGACCCCGCAGGCGCGCCTGCTCGATGAATTTCACCAGCACCGCTTCGGGATGGAAGTCGACGATGCGGTTTATGCCGAGGCCGAAGCCGCATTTTTCGATGATGTCGTCATTGGCACGCTGGCCCGCAAGGACGAGATCGACGCCCTGCTCGCCGGCAAGCTCGCCGAGGGCTGGAAGCTCGAACGGCTCGACCGCACCATGCTCCAGATCCTGCGCGCCGGGGCCTATGAACTCATCGCCCGAGCCGATGTGCCGGTGGGCACCGCAATCGGCGAATACCTCGATGTCGCGCACGCCTTCTTCGATGCCAAGGAGGCTAAATTCGTCAACGGCGTGCTTGACGCGCTGGCGAAGGATGTGCGTTAAGTCCAGAATGATCCTCCCCGTTTTTGCGGAGCACAAATGGGGAGGGGGACCGCCCGCAAGGCGGGTGGTGGAGGGGTGTCTGACGCTCGCAGAAAAACCCCTCCGTCAGCCCTGCGGGCTGCCACCTCCCCATTTGCACTTCGTGAAAATTGGGAGGAAACAGCTCAGCCCATGACCGGGGAACTCGCCTTCATCGCCGCGCTGCGCCGCATGGCGCATCACCCAGCAGCGCGGGGGCTGGCTGATGACTGCGCGGTGCTCGAAATCGGCGGCGAGGCTCTGGTAATCACGCATGACGCCATGGCCGAGGGCGTGCACTATCTCGCCAGCCAGGACCCGGCCGACGTCGCGTGGAAGCTGGTTGCCAGCAACATGTCAGACCTTGCCGCCAAGGGCGCGGAGCCGCTGGGCGTGCTGCTGGGGCATGTGCTGGGCGAAGGCGACGCGCGGTTTCTCGAAGGACTGGAGGAAGCGCTTAACCACTACGGCGCGCCGCTGCTCGGCGGCGATACCATCGCGGCGACCGGCCCCCGCGTTCTCGGCCTCACCGCGCTGGGCCGCGCAACGCACCGCCCGGTGCCCTCGCGCGCCGGGGCGCAGGCAGGCGACGCGCTGTGGATCACCGGGCCAGTTGGCGCGGCGATGCTGGGGCTGGAGGCACTGCGAAGTGGATCTGGCGACAGTCTCGCCTATCGCCGCCCGCAGGCCTTGCTCGCGGAGGGCCGCGCGCTTGCCCCGCATGTCAGCGCGATGATGGACGTGTCGGACGGCCTGCTGCTCGATGCGGCAAGACTGGCGCAGGCCAGCAATGTCACCTTTGCCATCGACGCCAGCGCCGTCCCGCTCGCAACGCCAGAAGCGCGCCGGGCCGAGGCCTTGCGCTGGGGTGAGGACTATCAGTTGCTGTTCACGGCGCCGCCGGGCTTCGCACCACCAGTTGCCGCGCACCGCATCGGCGAGGCTCTCCCCATCGGCGAGGCGCCCCTGCTGCTCGATGGCGAGCCGCTCAGCGAGGCCGATGGACTGGGTTACCAGCACCGCTGAGCGCCGATCCGGCTGCCCTCACCGGGGAATATGCGCATCTGGGGCTTGCACCTTTGCCCGCCAGCCTCTAGCGGCGGGCGGTTATTCGGCCCTGCGTCAGCGGGGCCGAGGTTTATGCGCAACCAAAACAGGGGGAGCAGCGCTAGTGAATCTCATCACCATATCGATAGTCCTCGGCCTGCTGGCCGTCGTCTATGGCATCTTCACCAGCCGGCAAGTGCTTAGCGCTTCGGCCGGCAATGAAAAAATGCAGGAAATCGCTGCGGCCATCCAGGAAGGCGCTCAGGCCTATCTCGGGCGCCAATATCGCACCATCGCCATGGTTGGCGTGGTCATCGCCGTGCTGGTATATGTCTTTCTTGACATGCCCCGCGGCGGCGCGCCGATCTCGGCGATCGGCTTTCTGTTGGGCTCGATCCTGTCAGGCGTGACTGGCTTCATCGGCATGAACATCTCGGTTCGTGCCAATGTCCGCACGGCGGCTGCGGCGCAGCAAGGCCTGCAACAGGGTCTGACCCTGGCGTTCCGCGCTGGCGCGATCACCGGCATGCTGGTGGCGGGCCTCGCGCTCCTCGCGATTGCCGGCTTCTTCTGGTATCTCACCGGACCTGCTGGGCATTCGGTTGGCGGCGCAGACCGCACCGTGGTTGACGGCCTCGTGGCGTTGGCCTTCGGCGCATCGCTGATTTCGATCTTCGCGCGTCTGGGTGGCGGCATCTTCACCAAGGCCGCAGACGTCGGCGCCGATCTGGTCGGCAAGGTCGAAGCCGGAATCCCAGAGGACGATCCACGCAACCCTGCGGTTATCGCCGATAACGTTGGCGACAACGTTGGCGATTGCGCCGGCATGGCTGCCGATCTGTTCGAGACCTACGTCGTCACCATCGGTGCCACCATGGTGCTCACCGCGCTGCTGCTCAAGGGCGCACCCAACCTGATGGCACTGATGAGCCTGCCGCTGCTGATCGGCGGCGTCT
>JANOBA010000448.1:0-2712 GCA_031411415.1 Novosphingobium sp. | reverse complement strand
CTTCGACAAGCTCAGGCTGAGCAGACGTATCGCTTTTCCCAACCTCCGCTCAGGCTGAGCCTGTCGAAGGCCCCACTCTAATCCTTGCCCTCATAGGCTTCGACAATCCGTCCGACGATGGGATGGCGCACCACGTCTGCGGTGGTGAAGCGGGTCACGGCGATGCCCTCCAGCCCTTCCACGCGCTCGACCGCATCCTTCAACCCGCTGTGCTCGACCCCGCCGGGAATATCGACCTGCTTCGGATCGCCGCAGACCACCATGCGGCTGTTCTGGCCGAAACGGGTGAGGAACATCTTCATCTGGGCGGGTGTGGTGTTCTGCGCTTCATCGAGGATGATGAAACTGTCAGCCAGCGTGCGCCCCCGCATGAAAGCGATCGGCGCGATCTCGATTTCGCCGTTGGCAATCCGCCGCTCGACCTGTTCGGGCGGCATGCAATCGTTGAGCGCATCATACAGCGGGCGTAGATAGGGATCGACTTTTTCCTTCATGTCGCCCGGCAGAAACCCCAGCCGCTCGCCCGCTTCCACAGCCGGGCGCGAGAGGATCAGCCGTTGCACACTGCCTGCCATCAGCTGGCTGACCGCCTGCGCCACTGCGACATAGGTCTTGCCGGTGCCCGCCGGGCCAAGCGCGAAAATGATGTCCGCGCGGGCCAGCGCCTGCATGTATTCGATCTGCATTGCCGAGCGCGGCACGATGGTTTTCTTGCGGGTGCGGATCATCACGGGCGGCGCGTCCTGCCCGCCGGTGATGATGCCTTCCAACGTCGGCTCGTTCGACATGGCGATCAGCGAATCGACTGCCCCGGTATCAAGATCGAGGCCTTGCAGCAGCCGCTGGTGCATGCCTTTCAACACATCGCGCGCGCGCCCCACCGCGTCTTCGCCGCCCTCGATCTGGATGCGGTTGCCGCGTGCCCCGATATAGACCCCCAGCCGGCTCTCGATCAGCACAAGATTGGCGTCGAACTGGCCGAACAGGGCACCAAGGATGGTAGGCTCGTCGAATTCAAGCTCGGCTCGTGCGCGGCCTCCGCCGGCGTTCTGGCGGGGCTCGGTGCGAAACTGCGCCACATTCTGGGCGCGGGCTGGTTTGCGGGACATGCGCTCCTTTCGATTCGGGCCCGGCAATGGGGCCGCAGGAGCGAAGATATGCCTGTCAGTATTACAAACAAGCGGCAGCCGGCGCGCAACTGTGGAATTCGCCTTAAACGTGCCCGCCGGGCAACAGGAGGCCGCCCAGCGAATTGGGCCCGGCCTCGGTCAATTCAACCTCGACCAGATCGCCAATCGCGCAATCACCGGTGAAATGCACCGATTGCAGCCAGGGCGATTTGCCCAGCCATTGCCCCGCCAGCTTGCCCTTTCGTTCGATCAGCACCTTGCAACGTCGTCCCACACTGGCCTGATTGAACATGAGGCTGCTCTGCTGGAGCGCGGATTGCAGGCGCTGGAGCCGCTCGTCCATCACTGCCGGCGCGATCTGGCCATCCATGCCTGCGGCGGGCGTGCCGGGGCGGGGGCTGTATTTGAAGCTGAAGGCCTGGGCATAGCCAGCCTTGGCGACAAGGCTCAGCGTCTCGGCAAATTCGGCATCGGTCTCGCCGGGAAAGCCGACGATGAAATCGCCGGACAGCGCGATGTCCGGGCGGATGCTGCGGACGTGTTCGAGAATGCGCAGATAGCTTTGCACCGTATGGCTGCGGTTCATCGCGGCCAGCACCCGGTCACTGCCCGATTGCACCGGCAGATGCAGGAACGGCATCAACTTTTCCACATCGCGGTGCGCGGCGATCAGGCCTTCGTCCATGTCGGCAGGGTGGCTGGTCATATAGCGGATGCGGGCGATGCCCGGCATCGCGTCCAGCGCGCGGATCAGCCCACCCAGGCCGACCTCGCGGCCCTTGGCATCTTCCCCGCGCCAGGCGTTGACGTTCTGGCCGAGCAGGGTGATCTCCAGCGCCCCGGCTTCGATCAGTCTCTCCGCTTCGGCAATCAGATCATTGTATGGCCGCGATATTTCCGCGCCGCGTGTGTAGGGAACGACGCAATAGGTGCAGAATTTGTCGCAGCCTTCCTGCACGGTGAGGAAGGCCGAAGCGCCCGATTTGCGGCGTTTGGGCAGCGCATCGAACTTGGTTTCG
Organism: Novosphingobium sp.; assembly: GCA_031411415.1. GTDB lineage: Bacteria > Pseudomonadota > Alphaproteobacteria > Sphingomonadales > Sphingomonadaceae > Novosphingobium. The sequence goes on along the minus strand of JANOBA010000448.1, from coordinate 563 downwards.
GCGGGCATATCGGTGTCAGTGACCCGGCGGCCCGCGATGGCCTCGCCCAGCATGGCGGGCAGCCGGTGATAGGCCTGCGGGCCGACCACCATGCTCACCGAAGGCGCGCGTGCCATGATTTCCTCGCCTTCCGCCTGGGCGACGCAGCCGGCAACCGCGATCAGCGGTGTGGTGCCATCATCGCGCTTCAGCCGGCCAATGGCGGAATAGACCCGCTCCACGGCTTTCTCGCGGATGTGGCAGGTGTTGAGCACAACGAGATCGGCATCCTCGCCCTCAGTGGCGGCGCGAATGCCCTGCTGGTCGAGCAACTCGCCCATGCGTTCGCCATCATAGACGTTCATCTGGCAGCCGAAACTGGTGACGCGGTAGGTCGTTGGGGGCGGGGCGGGGGGCATCGGGCGCGCTTAGGGGAGTTTGGCGTGGTTTTGAAGGAAAGAATGGTTCGCGCGGAGGCGCGGAGACGCGGAGAAGTGAAAGGGGAGTATCTGCGGCAAAGGCGCTTTCGGAATTATTCGGCGTTTTGTCTTTTTGGGGTGGAAGCAGAGAGAATGCCTGCGGCG
>JANOBA010000447.1:0-3182 GCA_031411415.1 Novosphingobium sp. | reverse complement strand
CGGGGATGCGCGCCAGCGCTTCGGCCAGTCCAGCCGGTCCGCTCCAGCGCGTGACGATGGCGCGGCCCGGAACCCGCCAGCGCAGCATCAGGCTCATGCTACGGCAGCCTGCGAAAGCGCAATGAAGCCGCTCTGCTCGGTCATCTCCACCGCGCCAGAAACCGTCAGCCGGGCATCGATGCCATAGATGCCCGCTGCCAGCGCGGCAGTCGTGGCCGCTGACAGGGACACCAGCCAGCCTGCCGGACCCTGGCTGGTTATGGTCATGGCGATCCCGGTCGCTGCATCATCGAGCACGATCCGGTTGGCTATCACTTTGGCCGGCTTCATTTTTGCGGTGATCGCCGTGACCAGTCCGGTATCGCCCTCAATTGCGTCGAGAGCGACTGCGATGTCTTCACCGATGCGGAAGTTGCCGATTGTGCCGTGCATGTTTGCTGTGCTCCGAAACTCTGGCCGCGAGAGAGCGCAGGCCTGCTCGCCGGGAAGTCCGGGGCAGTGCTGTGCTGCGGCGATTGAAGTCGATTTGGGGGCGTCGAATTTTGGGTGAGAGCGAGCCGGCTTAGCCGCCGCGATTCGCCATCATGTCCGTAGTTTTACAACCACTATTATGATGTAGGAAAGATATTTTTTCCATATAGGTTCATATACCGAAGCCAGCGGCACTGAGCCGATCAGCGCTAGCCTGCCGATATTGGGGACAGCTCGCGTCCACGCCTAAGTCTGCGGCGTTTTGGGGCATAGGCCAGGTCCATTAGCCCGCTCAGGTAGAAGCGGACCTGAGCCATTGGCCAATCGGCTTCAATGTTGGTCCGCTCAATCCACATTGGCGAGGAACCTGGCGTCAGGGGCAACAGGTTTGTGGCGAACACGCGTTTGTAACCAGCGCGCCGGATTTCGTCATAGGCCGAGGCACCATAGCTCCATTCTTCACCACCGACCCAGCAGAAGTCGTCGATTTGGCGGCCAAGGCGTTCGCCGATATCGCGGCCCGCAACTGTTATCTCGTCAGCGAGTTGATCTGCGGTCAGCCGGTCAGAAAGCCGCACGTGGGTGCGCGTATGGCAGCCAATTCTGTGGCCGCGCGCTTCCAGGTCAGCACATTCCGTCCAAGTCATGCGGGGCTCAGGCTCATTCGAACCATTGCTGGCGAATGCCGCATCAGCATCGCTGCGGCTTTCGGCAACAAAGGCCTGCGGCACGAAGAAATAACCCCGGAAGCCATGTTTCTCGAGCAGCGGAGCGGCGATGTCGTAGTTCGAACGATAGCCATCGTCGAAGGTCATCAGCAGCCCGGGCTTCGCAGAATTCCAGTTGCCCTCAATAATCCTGTCGATGTCTCCGGGGGCAGCCGGAGTGAAGTTGTCACCGTAGAAGGCGAGTTGCCGCTCGAAGCCCGCTGCCCATTCGGCGGGCGTTGCATGATAGTTGAGGACGCGGAAGAAACCTCGCGGGTACGCCGATTTTTGCGCGGCGAGGCCCATGGCGAAGCAGCCAAGGCGATCCGCGATCGCAACAATCGCCTGCTTCAACCGGCCCATCTCAGTGGAGTGTGTAAGTCAGCGACGGCAGCTCGGCATCCGTTACATTGGCGGCTTCCGATTGCAGCGCGGCGATGATTCCAGCGATCTGGTCGACCACTTCGCCGCGCCGGGACGGCGGAAGATCGCCCAGCAGGCGCACCACCTCGGCCAGCATGCCTTCCTCGCCTGCCCGCATCATGTCTTGACGCGTCAGCACGGGGCGCGGCGCATCGATGAAATGCGAACTCGCCGAAAGGTCGGGCTTCAGCGCCATGCGCGATTCCAGCAGCGGGCCGTCAGGACCGAGAAACAGGAGCGCAAAGAGCTCGTCGATCAGGGCGTCAGTCAAGTTCAAACTCCTGCTTCCAGGCCTCGTCTTCGGGCCGGACCGGCTGCAAGCTCTTTTCGAGAATGCAGTCTTCCAGCACGAGCATCTCGATTTCCGTGCGCATGAAACACCGGTATGCGTCCTCGGGCGTATTGACGATTGGCTCGCCGCGCACATTGAACGAGGTGTTGACCAGCACCGGGCAGCCGGTGAGCCGGTCAAATGCGGCAATGATCGCGTGGAATTCGGGCTGATCGTCGGGATGCACTGTCTGCACACGCGCGCTGTAGTCGACATGGGTCACTGCCGGAATTGACGAGCGCTGCTTGTTGACTTCCGGAATCATATCGGCGCCGCTGGCGCGGAATGCTGCGAGGTCAAACGGCGTGCGGATGCTCTCCTGCACCGGGGCAACCAGCAGCATGTAGGGGCTCTCGCAACTCAGGTCGAAATAGTCAGCGGCGCGGTCGTGCAGGACTGCCGGTGCAAAGGGCCTGAACGATTCGCGATACTTGACCTTGAGGTTGACCTTGGACTGCATTTCGGCCCCGCGCGGATCGGCGAGAATCGAACGCGCGCCCAGCGAGCGCGGGCCGAATTCCATCCGGCCGGTCATCAGGCCGACCACTTTGCCATCCGCAAGCGCTGCGCCAATGCGGGCCGCGCGCGCTGCGGGATCGCTGATGCGTTCGTAGGGATAGTCTTCGCGGTCGAGAAATGCCTGCACTTCTGCGCTGGAATAGCGCGGCCCCAGGTAAGTCCCGTGCTGACGATCACGGCCTTGGGCGGCCGGCTTGCGTTCGACCTCAAGGCCCATGTGGCTCGCGTAAAGCGCGGCCCCAAGCGCCCCGCCAGCATCGCCGGCAGCCGGCTGTATCCATAGGTTATCGATTGCGCCGGATCGCAGGATCTCGCCATTCGCCACGCAGTTCAGTGCGACGCCTCCGGCCATGGTCAGATTGCGCGAACCCGTCAGCCGAACCGCCTCTGCCGCAAGCTTCAGCATGATCTCTTCGGTCACAGCCTGAATCGAGGCGGCGACGTCCATTTGGAGCAGCTCGAGCCTGCCTTCAGGTTCACGCGGCGGCGCACCGAACAGCGCGGTCATCTTCTCGCCGCACATCGTTTTTCCGCCCATGAACGCGAAGTAATCGAGATCAAGCGCGAAAGAGCCGTCATGCTTGATGTTGATCAGGTGATCACGGATCGCCTGGGCAAAGCGGGGCTCGCCATAGGGGGCCAGACCCATCAACTTGTATTCGCCTGAATTGACCTTGAAGCCGCAATACTGCGTGATCGCGCTGTAGAGCAGGCCGAGCGAATGCGGGTAG
>JANOBA010000446.1:0-8617 GCA_031411415.1 Novosphingobium sp. | reverse complement strand
CAGCCAGGACATCTGTTTTGTGCCCGATGGCGACTATGCCGGGCTGGTGCGCAAATTGCGGCCCGGGGCCGACGCGCCGGGCGAGATCGTCCATGCGGAAAGCGGCGAAGTTCTGGGCATGCATCGCGGAGTGGCCGGGTTTACCGTCGGCCAGCGGCGCGGGCTGGAAGTGGGCGGGCAGGCCGAGCCGCTTTATGTCCTCTCCCTCGATGCCGCCAGCCGCCGCGTGCTCGCCGGCCCGCGCCGCCTGCTGGCGGTCGGCGCTGCCCTGATCCGCGAGACCAACCGCATCGGGCCGCTGCCCGAAGGCGTGCCGCTGCTGGCCAAAGTGCGATCTTTGGCCAAGCCGGTGCCAGTGGTGCTGGAAGGGACGCTGGGAGATGGCTTGGACAGCTGGATTCGTTTCCTTCAGCCCGAATACGGCGTCGCACCGGGGCAGGCGGCAGTGATTTATGCCGGCGAACGGGTTATCGGCGGCGGCTGGATCGAGGCGACGGAACCGGCTTAATCAGGCCACTTGTCCAGCACGCAGCCTGCGCCTGGCTGCATCCGAGCGGTGTGGCTGGCGAGCAAGGGAAAGCGCGCGGTGACTGCTTTAGCCTGCACGTCCTCGCTTAGCATGATCAGCGCCATGCCCGGCATGAAGTCCTTGCGGCAATCATCGAGGCTGCGCCCGCCCAGATACCGGCACGAGCATGTCACCCGCGCGCCATATGCCGCGCCTGCATTGGCATAACCGGAGATCGGCGCGCGAAACCAGCCGGCGAGGGCGACCAGCCCCAGCAATGACAGCGCCAGGGGCGTGCGCCACTGCCGGCGCCGAAGCGCCTTGGGGCGGGGTGGTAGTGGTTGCGGCTTGGCAGTTGCCATAATTCCCCGGCTTGACCATGAGTGGCGGCGCATGATGACCCGCTGCCTCTCCCTTATTGCTCTTGGCCTCGCTCTGCCAGCCCTGATGGGTTGCTCAGGCAACACACCGGTGCCGCCAGAACCACTTACCAAAGCGGCGCTTTTGGCGGTTGCCGAGCAGCCGGGCGCCCCGCGCGAGGCTTTGGCGCGCCGGATTGATGATTTGTTCGCCGACGGCGAATCGGGCGAAACCTATGCATTGCTCGCCATGCAAGGCGGCCGCATCGTCGCCGAGCGCTATGCGCCTGGCTATAACCGGGATACCCGTTTCATCGGCTGGTCGATGACCAAGACGATCACCGGGGTGATGATCGGCATGCTGATTTCTGACGGGCGCATGCGGCTGGATGAAAGTGCGCCGATCCCGCTGTGGCAGCGCCCGGGTGATCCGCGCGGTGAGATCACCGTGCGCCAGCTGCTGCAGATGCGTTCCGGCCTGAGGCACAGCGAGAGCGCCGATCCGCCTTACGCCTCAGACGAAGTGCGCATGCTGTTTCTCGATGGCCGCGACGACATGGCCGCTTATGCCGAAGCGCAGCCGCTGGAGGCCGAGCCGGGCCGCAAGTTCGAATATTCATCCGCTACCTCGGTGATTCTTGCCGATGCCGCCGCGCATGCGCTGACCGCCGGGCAGGAGTCAGAGACCCGCATGAAGCTGGTGAACGACTATCTGCACACCCGCCTGTTCGAGCCGATCGGCATGCGTTCCGCTGTTGCTGAATTCGATGCAGCAGGCACTTTCATTGGCTCCAGCATGGTTCACGCCACCGCGCGCGATTGGGGCAAGTTCGGCGAATTTCTGCGCAATATGGGTTCGGTCAGGGGCGCGCAGGTCATCCCGCGCGGCTGGATCGAATTCATGACCTCGCCCAGCCCGCGCAATCCGGGCTATGGCGCGCAGCTGTGGCTGAACCGGCCGCAGAGCGACAGCCACGAGGCGCTGTTTGCGGGGAAGGTGCCGGCGAGCCTGTTCGCCGCGCAGGGTCACCTCGGGCAATATGTTATAGTTTCGCCGGAGCAGAAGCTGACCCTTGTGCGGCTGGGCAAATCGGACTCAGCCCAAAGGGCCGCGCTGCGCGGGCACCTTGCGCGGATTGCGGCGCTGTTTCCCGGCAGCTGATGCCGCCGCATAACCAGAAAAACTCTAACCCGGCAGCACGTCGTTCGCCGCCAGCCCGGTTTCATCGACATGGCCTTCCGGATCCGGGTGGATCAGCATTTCGACGCCGGGAAATTCGGCGAGCAGCTTTGCTTCGATCTCGTCCATCACCCGGTGTGCTTCGCGCACGCTCATATTGGGCTCGACCCAGACGTGAAACTGGACAAAATCGCGATTTCCCGAAGTGCGCGTGCGCAAGTCGTGAACGCCGCGCAGTTCGGGATGGCGGCCCAGCACGGTGACAAAGCGCGCTTTCTTGTCCTCGGGCCATTCCTGATCCATCAGTTGCTCGATTGCCCGGCTCGAGGCTTTCCAGGCGCCCCAGCCCAGCCATGCGGCGATGATCAGGCCGAATGCGGGGTCTGCGCCGGCGATCCCGGCATAGCGGTCCAGCACTAGTGCGGCGATCACCGCGAGGTTGAGCAGCAGGTCGGACTGGTAGTGGACATGGTCGGTGGCGATTGCCAAGCTGCGGGTGCGCGCGATGACATGGCGCTGCCAGGCGAGCAGTGCCAGCGTGGCGGCGATCGAAAAGAGCGAGACGGCAATGCCCTCGCCGGCGCCGGCAACCCGCGCCCCGCCGATCAGGGTCTCAATCGCGCGCATGGCCAGCCCCAATGCCGAGATCGAAATCAGCACGACCTGAAACATCGCGGCGAGCGCTTCGGCTTTGCCGTGGCCAAAGCGGTGCTTGGCATCGGCCGGCTGGTCAGCCACCCAGACCCCGATCAAGGTCGCCAAGCTGGCGATCAGATCGAGTGTGGTATCGGCCAGGCTACCGAGCATGGCCGTGGAACCGCTGGTCCAGGCAGCCCAACCCTTGAGCGAGACGAGCACCACGGCGACCGAAATGCTAGCGAACGCGGCGCTGCGGTTGAGCATGGCGGAGGATGAAGGCGCGCTCATGGATAGAGCAGGCTAGAGGCCCAGCCCTGTCCTGCGCGCGTGAAGCGGCGGCGCTCGTGCAGGCGGTGGGCGCGGTCGATCCAGAATTCGATTGCCGTGGGCTCCAGCCGGAATCCGGTCCAGTGTGGCGGGCGGATAACGTCGCGGCCGGCGAATTCCGCTTCAGCGGCGCTATGGTGGTCAATCAACTCCGACCGGGCGGCCAGCGGCGCCGACTGGTCGGAAGCAATCGCGCCAAGCTGCGAATCGCGGCTGCGGCTGGCGAAATAGGCATCGGCAGTCGCCGCATCGACTTCGCGCAGCGGACCTTCGATGCGGATCTGGCGGCGCAGCGATTTCCAGTGAAACAACAAGGCTGCATGCGGATTGGCGGCAAGCTCTCCGCCCTTGCGGCTCTGCGCATTGGTGTAGAAAACAAACCCGTCGCTGCCGTGGCCTTTGAGCAGCACCATGCGCACCGACGGCACGCCCTGCGGTGTTGCTGTGGCCAGCGCCATGGCATTGGCATCGTTGGGCTCGGAAATGCGCGCCTCGGCGAACCAGGTGTCGAACAGCGCGATGGGATCGCCATCGGGAATGGTATTGCTAGCAGGATCAGGGCTGGCGGGGTCAGGAAAGTTGGTCATGATTGTCTTTTCGCATAGGCTGGCGAGTGCGACATGAAAAGCGCAGCTTGCCGTAAGCCCCAAGCAAACCTAGTTTAGGGCGATGGCATCTGACCCTTACGGCATTCTCGGTGTGGCGCGCGGCGCGAGCGAAAAGGACATCAAGTCCGCCTATCGCAAACTCGCCAAGGAACTGCACCCCGATACGAACACCGATAACCCGCGCGCGACGGAACGCTTCAGTGAAGTGACCGGGGCATATGATCTGCTGTCCGACAAGGCGAAGCGCGCTCAGTTTGATCGTGGCGAGATCGACGCTAACGGCAACCCGGCGATGCCTTCCGGCTTTGGCGGCGATCCACGCGGCTTTGGCGGCGGGGGCTTTAGCGGTGGCGGTTTTGGTGGCGGCGAGACAATTGATCTCGGCGATATCTTCGGCGGGCTGTTCGGCGGCGGCGGCGGACGCGGCCCGGGCGGCGGCGGTGGACGACGACCGCCCCCGCGCGGGGCCAATGTGCAATACCGGCTCGACGTGCCTTTCGCCGATGCCGCCACCGGCGCGCCGCAGCGTATCACCCTCTCGGATGGCAAGACGCTCGATCTGAAACTCCCCGCCGGGCTTGAAAGCGGCACCCAGATGCGGCTTGCCGGCAAGGGCGAGGCGGGGCCGGGCGGCAATGGCGATGCGCTGGTGACGCTCCACATCCAGCCGCACGCCTTCTTCCGCCGCGAGGGCGACAATATCCGGCTCGATCTGCCGGTCTCGCTCGACGAGGCCCTGGGCGGCGCCAAGGTCAAGGTGCCGACGGTGGAAGGTGCGGTGATGCTGACGATTGCGCCGGCAAGCAGCTCGGGCAAAGTCATGCGACTCAAGGGCAAGGGCTTCACCCGCAAGGACGGTAGCCGGGGCGATCAGCTGGTAACGCTCGAAATCGTGCTGCCCGAAGGTGATGCCGATCTGGCCCAGCGGCTTGAGGGCTGGCGAGACGAGCGGCCCTTGCGCGCCCGGCTCGGCGTTTGAGCCTGCGCGAACCGGTCATGGTTGAAGAGCGCCCGATCGGGGAGCCCGGTACCCATCCCGATCTGACACCAGAAGGCCGCAGGCGCGCCGCGCTGGACTGGCGCGGGGAATTCCAGCTGCGATTCGACAAGGCGCTGCTTGGCAAGCGCCGCGCGGTTGCAGTTTTGCGGCGGGTGTGGCTGGGCGCCTATTATGACGGGTTCATCCATGCCGGAAATCTCGCCTATATGGCAATTCTGTCGCTGTTCCCGTTCTTTGTGACGATGACTGCGGTGTTCACCCTGCTGGGCGAGGCGGACCAGCGGCTGGCCTCGGTTCACGCCTTTCTCACCGCGCTGCCGCCGGTGGTTGCCGCCGCACTCGAGCCGGTGGCACGCGATGTCGTCGAGGCGCGGTCGGGCTGGCTGCTGTGGGCGGGCGGGCTCGTCGGGTTGTGGACCGTTTCCAGCCTGATCGAGACGATCCGCGACATTCTCCACCGCGCCTATGGCACCCAGGCCACCCAGGCCTTCTGGCGCCAGCGGCTGCTTTCATCCGCGCTGATTTTTGGCGCAGTGGTGACATTGCTGTTTTCGCTGTTTGCGCAGGTTGCAATCAGCACTGCGCAGGAAGTGATCACTGCCTGGTTTCCGCGCATGGAAGCGGTGTCGGGCCAGTTGGCAGCCTCGCGGTTGGCCCCGGCGGTGGTGCTTTATGTGTCAATTTTCCTGCTGTTCCTCTCGCTCACCCCCCAGCAATTCAGCGGCAAGGCCTATCCCAAGTGGCCCGGCGCGGCGCTGGTAACGGTGTGGTGGATTGGGGTGACGATGGCGCTGCCGAACCTGCTGCACATGTTTTTCACCTACGATCTCACTTATGGCAGCCTTGCCGGTGTGATGATCGCCCTTTTCTTTTTCTGGCTGGTAGGCTTAGGGTTGGTCGTGGGCGCAGAGCTCAATGCGGCGCTGGCCGTGACGCCGGAGGAACGCGATCTGATCGGCCGCGTTGAAATCGGTTCGAAAAAGGGTGTGGGCCAGGATGGCTCCAGCGAAACGGAATGAGGCGCAATGACCGGTTTGATGCAGGGTAAACGCGGGCTGATAATGGGCCTGGCGAATGACAAGTCGCTGGCCTGGGGGATTTCCAAAGCGCTGCGCCAGCACGGCGCCGAGTTGGCTTTCACTTATCCCAATGCCGCGATCGAAAAGCGGGTGCGCCCGCTGGCGGCTGAGCTCGACTGTGATTTCGTGCTGCCGTGCGACGTGTCCGACATGGCCGCGATGGACGATGCTTTTGCCGCGCTTGCCGCGCGCTGGCCGACCATCGATTTCATCGTCCACGCCATCGGCGCCTCGGACAAGAATGAACTGCGCGGGCGCTACAGCGACACCAGCCTCGAGAATTTCCTGAACACAATGAATGTCAGCGTCTTCAGCCTGACTGCCGTCGCCCAGCGCGCTGCACCGCTGATGCCACCGGGCGGCGCGATTCTGACGCTGACTTACTATGGCGCGGAAAAAGTCGTGCCGCATTACAACGTCATGGGTGTCGCCAAATCGGCTCTGGAGACCAGCGTCAAATATCTCGCCGCCGATCTTGGCCGCGACGGCATCCGGGTCAACGCGATCTCTGCCGGGCCGATCCGCACGCTGGCAGCCTCGGGGATCGGCGATTTCAACCTCATCCTGAAGTGGAACGAACTTAACGCGCCGCTGGGCCGCAATGTCACCATCGAAGATGTCGGCGGGGCAGGGCTCTATCTGCTGTCAGACCTCGCCTCGGGCGTTACCGGCGAGATTCATCATGTGGATGCGGGTTACAACGTCATCGGCATGAAGCGCGAAGATGCACCGGATATTGCGTTGGCAGACTAGCGCTTAGTTTCTGACCGGCACAGTTGGCGGGGGCGCCGGCTGCACGCTTTCAGGATCCTGCAACGCGCGTTGTTTTGCCTCATATTCGCGCTCGATCACTTCGACGCGGGCCTGAGTATCTGCGGCGTCCTGGTCAATGGACGCAAGGCGGCGGGCGCGTTCGTCGGCGATCAGCTGGCTGAAGCGGATATTCGGGTCGCCGCGCTTTTCCGAATAAGCGGTGTCGATCAGCTTGCCGACGCAGCCAGTCATGCCGCCAGCACCGACTGGCGAGCAGCTCATCGTTCCGGTGGCGCCCACGGTTTCATAGGCCAGCACCCGGTCGGTCCAGGCGCGGTTGTCGGGCGCGCTGCTTTCGCGCAGGCCTTCGGGGATGCGGAAACGCTCACGCTCGTCCTTGCGCGCGCAGACGGTGATTTCGTTCGCGGTCGATTGCGGGCAGGTATCGTCGCCATAGATGATCAGTTGATTGACCTTCTCCTCGGCGCTTTGAGCCTGCGCCGGGACGGCCATCAGCAGCGCGGCGGGGGTCAGGGCAATTGCGGCAAGTATCTGGCGCAGCATGGTTATGGATTCCTCACTCGATTGCCCTCAATATAGGGGCGCGGCGGCTGAATGCTAGGTGAAGCAGCGGCGACCGCATTGACTTGACGCAAGCGGTCAGATTTTTTCCGAGAGCCGGATCGCCAGCCGGCAACCGAGGCGGATCGCGCCAGACAGCAGCGGATAAAGCGGGGCTTGCTCGGCGCCAGCGGCCAGTGCGGCATCGCGGTGGGCGCGCTCGTCATCGCGGAACGCGCCGATCACGCCGGTTAGCTCTGCGTCACTGGTCCCCAGCTCTTCAAGCTGCGCCGTATAGTGCCGGTCGATCTCGGTCTCGATTGCCGCAGTGCAGGCCATTGCAGCTTTCGGCCCGATCAGCGCAGTCGCCGCGCCCAGCGCAAAACCCGCCACATGCCAGAGTGGCTGAAGCGCGGTCGGACGAACGCCGCGTTCGGCGATCAGCGCGTTGAATTTCCGCAAGTGTTCGGCCTCTTGCGCAGCCATTGCGGCGATTTCATCCGCGCCCTCGCCGCGCGTGCCCATAACGGCCAGCTGCCCGGCATAAATCCGGGTTGCGCCATATTCGCCCGCCTGATCAACCCGCAGCATCGCCCCGCGCCGGTCCGCACTCATGCCGCGTGACCCTTGCGCAGCAGCAGAAAGCCAATGCCGAGCGCGGCGGCGCCGGAAAACAGGAAGTTCCACCCCGCAAGCGAAATGCCGAACAGGCTCCACGGCGCGACATCGCAGCGCACCAGCGGTGCGTTCATTATCGCCTCCAGCGGATCGCCGCCGCCAGCCGTGGCGGGGGCGGAGCAGGCGGTGAGGCCCTGCCACCAGTGGTATTCGACCCCGGCATGAAACAGACCGATCAACCCTGCCGCGCCGATCGTCAGCCCCGCCAGTGCCGTCAGCCAGGTCATGCCCGGCTTCAACCATGCGACCAGCGCGATGGCGAGTGCGGCGAAATGCCCATAGCGCTGCCACCAGCACATTTCGCACGGGATCAGGCCGAAGACATATTGCGAAACGTATGCTCCGCCCAGCAGCAGCGCCGGGGTGCCCAGTGCCAGTATGCGGGCCAATCGCCCTGACAGGTCCGTCTCAAGGCTCACGTTAGGCCTGCTCATTTCAGGGACGCCGCGCGACCTGGGTTGCCGGCGCGGTGCGGCGCAGGGTTTCGATCGCATAGTGCAACTGGAAGTCCTTGATTCCCTTGGCCAGTAATTCCGCCGAGGTGACCTTGAAGCGCGGATCGTCCTGCTTGTCGGTTTCCATCTGCTTCTCGTCGAGCGAGATTTCGTTGATAAGATGCCCGCGCAAGTCGCTTTCGCGGGTCGAGCGCTCCGAACGGCGGCGCGCATCCGGGTCGCTCAACTGCGGCACCTTGATGTCAGGCTCAATTCCGCCTTCCTGCACCGATTTGCCCAGCGGCGTGTAGTAACGCGCGGTGGTAATCTTGATCGCGCTGGTGCGGTCGAGGTTGATCATCTGCTGGACGCTGCCCTTGCCGAAGCTGCGCTCGCCCATGATCACCGCGCGCTTGTTGTCCTGCAGTGCGCCAGCGACGATTTCGGAAGCCGAAGCGCTGCCCACGTCGATCAGGACGATCAGCGGCAAT
>JANOBA010000445.1:0-1615 GCA_031411415.1 Novosphingobium sp. | reverse complement strand
GCCAGGAAACCCGCCTGCCCCAGCAGCCCGGCGCGGTCGTCGCCGGGGGCGAATCTATAGGGCTCCCAGCCTTGCGCATGGCGCACCGGCACTTTGTAGAGCGCGCCCAGCGAGCGGGTCATCCAGGTTTCCGGCGTGGTGAACAGCGCGCGGTAATCACCGCCGCGCGTCAACAGGTGGCCGGTGACGGTGCGCAGCAGTTGCTCGGGCATGGCTTTGGCCACGTCCTGGTTGAAATAGGGATAGATCACCGGATCCTTGGCGAGCGCGTCGAATTTTTCGAACAGCAGCATATCGCCGAAGAAGGCGCGCACCCCGGCCTCGAAGCGCGGACTGGCGACCATCCGCGCGGCTATGGCGTCGAGCTCGGCCTGATCGGTCAGCTTGCCGGCTTCCGCTGCGCCCAGCAGCATGGCGTTCGGGGTGGAATTCCACAGCATCATCGCCAGCCGGGTTGCGCGGGTATAGTTGTCGAGCCGCAGCTGGCCGGGATGCGCCGGATCGGGCTCTGCCTTTTCGACGACATAGAGGAAATGCGGCGAGACCAGCATGGCTGAAAGCGCCAGCTCCAGCCCTTTGTTGAACGATCCGGTTGGCCCGGCGGCATCGCCCGCCAGCTTGACGTAAAATGCCTGCTCTTGCGGTGTCAGCGCGCGGCGAAAGACCAGCCGGCCAAGCGGCGCGAGCGCGGCGGCGGCGCAGGCGGCATCGGCTTTGGCGGCAGCTGACGGTTGGCAGGGGACGAATTGCGCAGCGTGGCCTGCGTCGAACACCTGGCTGGCGATCACCCGTGCCATGGCGTCGAACTGTTCGAGCCCGGCGGGCGAAATGCTGGCATCGCGCGCGCCGCTGGCCAGCATCTCGTGCACCGGCCGTACGATCGGCTCGAAGCGACCGGCAACGCGAATGTCGGGGCCGAAGATGTCGGCGATGGCGCTGCGATATTGCGCCTCGGTGATCCGCCGCATGGCAACGATCCGAGGGCTGCCGAGGTCGGTAATTGCTGCTGTCTGTGCTGCGGGCTGCGCGGCGGGCAGCAGCACCAGCCCTGCGCCAAGCCCGAGAGCAGCGGCCAGGCCCAGCGCCGCACCGCGAAACGTCGTGATCCTGTTCATCGCGCGGCGGTCCTTGTCGCTGGCGGCACATCGTTAACGAAGGCGGGGATCGCCGCTATCCGCATGGCGCTGGAAACGCCCTCGCACTTGCCGGTCCTGGTGTTGCGCAAGCCGTCGGCATGGGCGCGCAGGGTGCGCAGTTCGGCGGCGCAATCGATCCCTGCAACCAATGCCGATCCTGCACCGCCGATGGCCGGCGAATGGATTACGTCGAACACCGGGCGATAGCCGCCGACCATGCCGGTCACCGTGCCATCTGGCTGGAAAGTCAGCCGCAGCTTGCCGTGGCGGAAATCGAACTTCGTGCGATTGCCGCGCAAGTCGCGCGCGCCGCCTTGGCCCCAGGTCTGGGTCAGCGCGATGTCGGCAGAATCGGTGGTAAGCACGCCGCCTGCGATCCGTCCATGAAGCACATTGCGGATTCTCGGCGCCTTGTCGCTGATGGTGAAGCTGGCGCCGGGCAGGAACTTGCCGGTGCTGTCTGCCATCGGTCGGTCGGG
>JANOBA010000444.1:0-2312 GCA_031411415.1 Novosphingobium sp. | reverse complement strand
GTCGTGCGCTGCCGCCAGCCTGAAAAGGCCGCCGCCTTGCTGCGCATAGCCGCCGGGCGTGACGAGACGCTCTATGGCATGCTCGCTGCCGAACAGCTCGGCCAGAAACTGTCAGATAGCCATGCCGCCCCCGATTTCACGCCGAGCGACTGGCAGGCGCTGCGCGGGGAAGGCAATGTCCGCACTGCTGTCGCCCTCTCGCAGATCGGCCGCGATGGCCTCGCGGACGACGTGCTGCGCCAGCAGGCTCGGATCGGCAGCCCCTCGCAATATCAGCCGCTCTCGCGCCTCGCGCGCGATCTCGGCATGCCCGCAACCCAGCTGTGGATGGCCTCCAGCGCGCCCTATGGCGGCAAGGCTGAACCCGCCGGGCGTTTCCCAACCCCGCGCTGGACGCCGGTGGGCGGCTGGCAGGTCGATCCGGCGCTGGTCTATGCCCATGCCCTGCAGGAATCGGTGTTCCGCGCCTCGGTGGTCAGCCCGGCCGGCGCGCGCGGGCTGATGCAGATCATGCCCGCGGCGGCGCGCGATCATGCCTCGGCGCTGGGCGTTTCTGGATCGGCGAGCGATCTCAACAAGCCCGAAGTCAACCTCGCCTTCGGCCAGCGTCACCTGAACATGCTGAAAAACGATCCTGCCACCGGCGGCCTGCTGCCAAAGGTTATGGCCGCATATAACGCCGGGCTGGTCCCCATCGGACGCTGGAACACCGAGATCGACAGCAAGGGCGATCCGCTGCTGTGGATCGAATCAATCCCTTATTGGGAGACGCGCGGCTATGTGAACATCGTCATGCGCAATTACTGGATGTATGAACGCCAGGCTGGCGGCGTCTCGGAAAGCCGGGCCGCTCTGGCGCAAGGCATGTGGCCCACCTTTTCCGGGCTCACCGGTTCGCACGGCGTGCGGATGAACAGCAATGGGATGATCCTGCGTGGCAATTGACCTTGAGCGCCAATTCAAGCCGATCAACATCGCGCTGCTGACCGTTTCCGACACACGCGGGCTAGAGGATGACACTTCAGGCGACATTCTGGCCGAACGAATCAAGGCTGCCGGGCATCAGCTGGTGGCGCGCGCGATCGAGAAAGACGATGCCCTGCGCATCGCCGCGCGGCTAAACAACTGGATCGATGACCGCGATGTTGATTGCATCGTGACCACCGGCGGCACCGGCCTGACGGGGCGCGATGTCACCCCCGAGGCGCTTGACCGGGTGATGGAAACGGGCGGCGGGCGCGACATTCCCGGCTTTGGCGAGATATTCCGGCTGATCAGCTATCAGACCATCGGCACGTCCACTGTACAGTCGCGCGCTTGCGCCATCGTCACGCGCGGGACTTATGTTTTCGCACTGCCCGGTTCTAACGGCGCGGTGAAGGACGGCTGGGACGGAATCCTTGCCGAACAGCTCGACAGCCGCAACCGGCCCTGCAATTTCGTCGAACTGATGCCGCGCCTGCGCGAGGTGTGATCGCGCGCTCGCTTGCCTAAAATGCGGCCAGCGCTATAGCGCGGCGCGTGTTCCCTGAGTTTACGGACGGCAAATTGAGCAAGCAGTCACCATTCGACGGCAGGAACTTCGCAATGCGCGGGGCGATGCGGATCACCGATCCGGCGCATACGGCGGTGCGCGGAGATCTGGCAGATATCCGCCTCGCCGGGCGCTATTTCGTGCCGCACTATGCCGTCGCCATGGCGCACCGGGTTGCGCCGGGCGCGATGCTGCGCAAGGCGGGCCACCACGACGCCGATCCGCTTGAGGCGCTCGATGGCGGCGCGGCGTTTATGGTGCTCGACATCGCCGGCGGCTGGGCCTGGGGCCAGGTCGGCGATGCCGGCCTCGTCGGCTATCTGCCGATGGACGCGCTGGAAGCGGCATGAGCACTAAAGTCTTCATCGACGGGGCCGTTGGCACCACCGGCCTCGAAATTGTCGAACGGCTTGCGGGCCGCCCCGAATTCGAGCTGCTGTTGCTCAGCGAGGAACAGCGCAAGCTCGCCAGCGCCCGGCGCGACGCATTCCACGCCGCCGATTTCGCTATCCTCTGCCTGCCTGACGACGCCGCGCGCGATGCGGTCGCCATGGCTGAAGGCAGCAAGGTGCGGATCATCGACGCTTCCAGTGCCCACCGGGTCGCCGATGGCTGGACCTATGGTTTCCCCGAAGTGGCGGGTCGTGATGATGTCGCCTCGGCCGTGCGGGTCAGCAATCCCGGCTGCTATCCCACCGGCTTCATTGCCCTGCTCGCGCCGCTGATCCGCAAGGGCCTGTTGCCTGCCGACTGGCCATACACCTGCCACGCCGTCTCG
>JANOBA010000443.1:0-4842 GCA_031411415.1 Novosphingobium sp. | reverse complement strand
GGCCGCCCCGACCGGGCATGAAGCGATAGGTGATGCGGCCCTTGGTAAGGTCATACGGCGTCAGCTCGACCAGCACTTCATCGCCCACCAGCACGCGGATGCGGTTCTTGCGCATCTTGCCTGCAGTGTGGCCAAGGATCTAGTGATCGTTCTCCAGCCTCACCCTGAACTTGGCGTTGGGCAACAGCTCGACCACCTGGCCGCGCATTTCGAGCAGTTCTTCTTTCGCCATCCGGCTTGAAATCCATTGTTTGCAGGGGTTCTTAGCGGCGGGCCATAGCTGCGGCACGCGCAAAAGGGAAGCCTTGGCGCATGGCGGCGTTCATCACGGGGTAACAGGGGTGAGACAAAATGATACCGGGCGCGTGATTGCAATCCGCTCTGGCCATGTCATTGCCCGCTCGGGGAGATGGAAAAAGCCTGCAAGGACATCATGTGACGCGATTTCGGAGACCTGATTTGCGACTGATTTCCCTGCTCCCTTTGATAGCTGTTCCTGGAATCGCCTCTGCCCGGACCGTGGCTGCCCCAGTGGCCCCGCTGGCTTCGGAAGTGTCATCTGCGAAAGAGGATGAGGTCATCGGCGCTAGTCCGGGCGAGATCCTCGTGATCGGCTCGCGGCTGATCGGCACGGTCGATGCCGCCCAGCCGCCGCTGGTGACGCTGAACGAGGCTGACATAGCCAGCTATGGTGCATCTTCGCTGACCGAACTCCTGGCCGCCGTTGCGCCGCAGACAGGCAGCGGGCGCGGGCGTGATGGCGGGCGTCCGGTGATCCTGATGAATGGCCAGCGCATCTCCAATTTCCGCGAAATGCAGGGTTTCTCGCCCGAGGCGGTCCGGCGCATGGAAGTTCTGCCGGAGGAAGTCGCGCTGCGTTATGGTTTTCCGCCAAACCAACGCGTGATCAACTTCATCCTGAAGGATAATTTTGCCAGCAAGACGATCGATGGCGAATACAATGTGCCAACGCGCAGCGGCATGGCCGAAAGCGAGGCGATGCTATCGCTGCTGCGGATCAACGGCGCGAGCCGGTTGAACCTCAATGCCTATGTCGAGGATACCAGCCTACTGACCGAGGCTGAGCGCGGAATTGTCCAGCCTGCAGGCGCTGCGCCGCGCGTGGCGGGTGATCCCGATCCGGCGCTCTATCGCTCGTTGATCACCGACAGCCGCGATTTCGGGGTGAACGGCACATGGTCGCGCGGTCTTGGGGAAAAGGGGCTGGGTGGCTCGCTCAGCGTCAATGCCTCGTTCGCGCGCAATGACAGTCGCTCACTGTCCGGCCTCGATAGTTTCGTGCTTACCAGCCCGGGCGGCGCCAGTGCCTTGCGCACGCTCGGCGATCCGCTCGAACGGATCAGCAGCGTCGATCGCTATGAAGGCGGCGGGGCGCTGAACAAACGGTTCGGACCGTGGCAATTGGCCCTGACCCTCGATGGCGGGCATATTGTCACCGAAACCGCTACTGACCGCCGCGCCGATGCCTCCGCCTTGCTCTCGGCGGCGGCTGCGGGCACTTTGCCGATCTCCGGGGCGCTGCCGGCGCTCACTCCCGCCGGGATTGATCGCACCCGCAATGCCAGCGATTCGCTGACGTCGCTGTTGACCATGTCCGGCAACCTGTTGCGCCTAGCTGCTGGCGAGGTGTCGGCGACATTCAAGGCCGGTTTCGCCCACACCGCGATAGCCAGCCGCGACAGCCGGCTGGCGGGCGATCCCGTGCGGCTAAGGCGCGGCGATGCCAGCGCTGGCGTCAACCTGGCCCTGCCGATCACCAACCGGCGCGAGAATGTGCTCGGCGGGGCAGGGGATATAACGCTCAATATCAGCGCTGGGCTGAACCACCTGTCCGACTTTGGCACCTTGAACGACTGGAGCGCCGGGCTGACCTGGGGGGTGACCGAGAAGCTTTCCCTGCAGGCAAGCTACATCGTCAATGAGGCGGCGCCATCATTGGGCGATCTTGGCAATCCGGCGGTGATCAGCCTCAATGTGCCGGTCTATGACTTCGCGCGGGGCGAAAATGCACTGGTTGCCGTGACCACTGGCGGCAACCCGGCCTTGCGCAGCGAGCGCCAGCGCGATCTCAAGTTCTCGGCCAACTGGCAGTTGCCGATCAGCGGCGCCAACCTGATCGCTGAATATTTTCGCAACCGTTCGGACAATGTCACTGCCGCCTTTCCGCTGCTGAGCCCGGCGATCGAAGCAGCCTTTCCGGGCCGCGCGGTGCGCGTTGCAAGCGGTCGGCTAGTGTCGATTGACCGGCGACCGGTGACATTCGCGCAGACGCAAGGCGAACGCTTGCGCTGGGGGATCAATGTCTCGGGCACCATCGGCAAGGCGCCAGCGGGGCGCAGCGAGGGCGGCGCTCCGCGAGGGCCGGGAATAATGGGCGGGCCGGGCTTGCTGGGGCCGGGTGGTGGTCAGGGTATGGGCCGGATGATGGGCATGATGGGCGGCGGTGCCGGCGGCGGGCAGGGGCGCTGGAACCTCTCGGTCTATCATACCATGCGCTTTTCGGAGCAGGTGATGATTGCCCCGGGCGGACCGCTGCTCGACCTGCTCGGCGGCGATGCGCTGTCCGGTGGCGGGGTCGCCCGCCATTCGCTCGAGATCGAGGGCGGCATGTTTCGCAAGGGCTTCGGCGTGCGGATCAACGGCAACTGGAGCGCACCAACCCTGATCAAGGCCAGCGGCGCGCCGGGCACTTCAGACTTGCGTTTCGGCAGTGTGTTCAAGCTCAACCTGCGGTTGTTCTCCGATCTGGGCAATCAGAAGGCGCTGACCGACAGTTCGTCCGTGTTCAAAGGCATGCGGCTCGCTTTCCAGTTTGATAACATCCTCGATTCGCGCCAGCGGGTCACCGATGCCAGCGGCGCCACGCCGTTCAGCTACCTGCCCGACTTTCTCGATCCCAAGGGCCGGGTGATCGGCATCGACTTGCGCAAGGCGTTTTGAACCCGGGTTGTTTTGACGGTCCCACTCCCCAAATGGGTCGCAATCTCCTAAGTAACGCCGGATGCCTCGCAATCCCATCCCTCCTGATCGGCAATCGACCGACCGCTTCAGCGAGGACCGCGCAGCCTATACGCTGAAAGGCAGCGGTCAGCCGGACATCGATGCTGGCGTGGCGGCGATCCGCGAAGTGTTGGGCACGCTGCCAGCAAGGCCGGGCGTCTACCGCATGCTCGATTCGCGCGGTGACGTGCTTTATGTCGGCAAAGCGCGGGCGCTGCGCAATCGTGTCGCGAACTACGTCCAGGTCAACAAGATGCCGAACCGGCTGCGGCGCATGGTCAGCCAGACGCGCGCGATGACTATCGTCACGACCAACAGCGAGGCCGAGGCGCTGTTGCTTGAGGCGCAGCTGATCAAACGCTTTCGCCCGCCCTACAATGTGCTGCTGCGCGACGACAAAAGCTTCCCGTTCATCCTGCTGCGCGCCGATCATGAATATCCCCGCATCATGAAGCATCGCGGCGCCCGGCGCGCGAAGGGGGAGTATTATGGGCCGTTCGCCAGCGCCGGATCGGTCAACACGACGATTAATGCACTGCAAAAGCTTTTCCTGCTAAGAAGCTGCACAGACAGCTTTTTCTCGCGGCGTGACCGGCCCTGCCTGCTCTATCAGATCAAGCGCTGCTCGGCGCCTTGTGTTGGGCGGATCGATGCCGCAGACTATGCCGAACTGGTCAGCGAGGCGCGGGACTTTCTGGGCGGCAAAAGCTCGGCAGTGCAAACCAAGCTGAACATGCAGATGGACGAGGCGGCCGCGTCACTCGATTTCGAGCGCGCCGCGATGCTGCGCGACCGGCTGCGCGCGGCGACTTTTATTCAGGGCAACCAGGCAATCAATGCCGAAGGCCTTGGCAATGCCGACGTCTTCGCCTTGGCATCCAAGGGCGGCCATGTCGCAGTGCAGGCCTTCTTCTTTCGCGGTGGGCAAAACTGGGGCCACCACGCCTTCTTTCCCAGCCACACCGAAGGCCTGGACGAGGCCGAAGTTATGACCAGCTTCCTCGCACAGTTCTATGAGGATGTGCCCCCGGCGCGCACCATTCTCGTCGGTCTTGAACTGCCCGAGGCAGATTTGCTCGCCGAGGCGCTGCGCGAGAAGGCTGGCGGCAAAGTCGAAGTCTCGGTGCCCCAGCGTGGCGACCGGCGGCGGCTGATTGAACAGGCGCAGCGCAATGCCAGCGAGGCGCTCGACCGGCGCATGGCGGAAAGCGGCACCAAGGCGCGATTGGGGCGCGAACTGGCGGAATTCCTTGAGCTGCCCGAAGTCCCGCAGCGGATCGAGATCTACGACAACAGCCACATTCAGGGAACCAATGCCCTCGGGGCAATGGTGGTCGCGGGGCCGGAAGGCTTCATCAAGGGCCAGTATCGCAAGTGGAACATCAAGACCGCGCAGACCAACGATGATTTTGCCATGATGCGCGAAGTGATGGGCCGCCGCTTCGTCCGCGCCCAAGACGAGGACCCCGATCGGACAAGCGGCATGTGGCCGGATCTGGTGCTGATCGACGGCGGCAAGGGGCAAATGAGCGCAGTGCGCGATACGCTGGCCGAAATGGGCATCGAGGACGTGCCGCTGATCGCCATCGCCAAGGGACCGGGGCATGGTCGCGAAGGTCGTGAGGTGTTCCATTTCCCCGACGGGCGCGAGAAGATGCTGCCCGAAAACGCGCCGTTGCTGTTCCACCTCCAGCGCCTGCGCGACGAAGTGCACCGCTTTGCTATCGGCGCACACCGCGAAAAGCGCAGCCGGGCGATCTCTACCAGCCCGCTGGACGAGGTGCCCGGCATCGGCCCGGCGCGCAAACGCGCGTTGCTGCT
>JANOBA010000442.1:0-6273 GCA_031411415.1 Novosphingobium sp. | reverse complement strand
GAGCCCAGGCGGTTGGCGCCGTGGACCGAGACGCAGGCGGCCTCGCCGACGGCCATCAGGCCGGGGACCACAGTGTCGGCGTTGTCGCCGACCTTGGTCAGGACCTCGCCGTGATAGTTCGTGGGAATGCCGCCCATGTTGTAGTGCACGGTCGGGCAGACCGGCAGCGGCTGGCGCGTCAGGTCAACGCCGGCGAAGATCTTGCCGCTCTCGGTGATGCCGGGCAGGCGCTCGGCCAGCACCTTGGGATCAATGTGATCGAGGTGGAGCCAGATGTGGTCCTTGTTCGGGCCGACCCCGCGCCCTTCGCGCATTTCCAGCGCCATCGAGCGGCTGACAACATCGCGGCTGGCGAGATCCTTGGCGCTGGGCGCATAGCGCTCCATGAAACGCTCGCCTTCGGAATTGGTCAGGTATCCGCCCTCGCCGCGCGCGCCTTCGGTGATCAGAACGCCCGCGCCATAGATGCCGGTCGGGTGAAACTGGATGAATTCCATGTCCTGCAAGGGGAGGCCTGCGCGCAGCACCATGCCGCCGCCATCGCCGGTGCAGGTGTGGGCGCTGGTGGCGGTGTAATAGGCGCGGCCATAGCCGCCGGTTGCCAGGACAACGGCCTTCGCGCGGAAGCGGTGGATCGTGCCATCATCCATGCACAGCGCGATCACGCCGACGCATTTGCCGCCATCCATGATCAGATCGATGGCGAAGTATTCGATGAAGAAGTCCGCCGCATACTTCAGACTCTGTTGATAGAGCGCGTGGAGCATGGCGTGGCCGGTGCGGTCGGCAGCGGCGCAGGTGCGCTGCACTGGAGGCCCTTCGCCCATGTTCTGCATGTGGCCGCCGAACGGGCGCTGATAGATCGTGCCATCGGCGTTGCGGCTGAAGGGCACGCCAGCATGTTCCAGCTCGTAAACCGCCGCCGGGGCTTCGCGCACCAGATATTCAATGGCGTCCTGATCGCCGAGCCAGTCGGACCCCTTGACGGTATCGAACATGTGCCAGGTCCAGTGGTCCGGGCTGTTGTTCTGCAGGCTCGCCGCGATGCCGCCTTGGGCCGCGACCGTGTGGCTGCGGGTGGGGAACACCTTGGTGATGCAGGCGGTCTTGAGGCCAGCCTCGGCGCTGCCCATCGTGGCGCGCAGGCCAGAACCGCCCGCGCCAACAACGACGGTGTCATAGGTGTGGTCGATGATCTTGTAAGCTGCAGCGTTTGACGAATTTGGCATTACGCAGCGCCTCCCAGCGCGAGGCGGATTACGCAGACGAGGCCGAAAGCCGCGCCGCCGAAAGTGACGAGATTGAGCAGGGCGAACACCGCAAACTTGTTGGCAGGCGTGTGGACATAGTCCTCAAACATGATCTGCATGCCGAGGCGCGCATGCCAGAATGTCGTCACCACCAGCAGCGCCATCGCCGTGGCGGGCACCGGCCGCGCCAGCCATTCGCGCACGACATCGTAATGCATGTTGGGCAGCATCAGCACCGAGGCGATGAACCAGAACACCAGCAGCAGGTTGCCGACTGCGGTGAAACGCTGGACCAGCCAGTGGTGCGAGCCATGATGCGCCGAGCCGAGCCCGCGCACTTTGCCGATTGGAGTTCCGTTGCTCATGGATCAGCCCTTTAACGAAGCAGCAGCGCCGCCCAGAAGGCAGCAGTGAGAACAATTCCGAGCACCGGGGTCAACACCGACCAAAGGGCATTGCGGTCCAGCTCGTAGCCCGCGCCCATATCCATCACAAAGTGGCGGATGCCCGAGGCCATGTGGTTGAAGAACGCCCAGCTGACGCCGACCAGCACCACCATGCCATACCAGGCAGAAGCGTGGCCGGTGAACGTGGCATAGCTTTCCGGCCCACCCGCGAGCGCGCCCAGCCACCACAGCAGCATGCCCAGCCCTGCGACCGCAAGGCCGTTGCCGGTGACGCGATGGAGGATCGAGACGAACATCGCCGGCCCCCAGCGCCAGATTTGCAAGTGCGGCGATAACGGGCGGTTTCTGGCTTCGGCCATGAGCGCAAGGTTCCCTGTCGAAATTGGGGTCAGCAGATGCCCTTCCCCTTAGCCAAATCGCGCGGTGGCGCAAGCGGCTGCGCTGTGACAATGAGCATCTTGTCCAGCAATCAGAAGTCAGCCCAATGCCCACAACAGAACCCACCCCCCGCATCGGCCCTCTCGGCTCGGAAGAAATCGGCGACGATGCGATGGAAACCATCGCCGCTGTAATGCAGGCACAGGCCCTACCCGGGCGCAGTGACGTCCCTGAATTCA
The DNA here is from genome assembly GCA_031411415.1 of Novosphingobium sp. GTDB lineage: Bacteria > Pseudomonadota > Alphaproteobacteria > Sphingomonadales > Sphingomonadaceae > Novosphingobium. Next base: position 3,999 of record JANOBA010000442.1, on the reverse strand, counting down.
TCGCTACCATGCTGCGCCACCGCGAGCTTTTCCAACGACAGGCAGACTTTTCGGCCAAGCTGTTTGCCGGCGCGCTGCCTTTCCGGCTGACTGAGCTGGTGTTGCTCCGCACGGCCTGGCTTTGTCAGGGCGGCTATGTCTGGGGGCATCATTCGCAGCTGGCGCAGAAGTCTTGCGGCTTTTCAGGCGAGGATATCGAACGAATCATCGCCGGCTCCGCAGCACCGGGCTGGAGCGATCTGGACCGGGCCGTGCTCGGCGCCGTGGAGGAGCTTCACACGGCGGCGACAATCAGTGATGCTGTATGGGAAGTGCTTGCCCGGCATCTCGACGAACGGCAGCTCATCGAACTGCCGATCCTGGTCGGGCAGATGCACGGTGTGATCTACACGCAAAATGCGCTGCGCGTGCGGCTGATGCCAGGCAGCCTCGGGCTGGCAGCGCGCTGACCGGCCCATGGCACAAACCTGGAAATTGACCGCCCTCGCCCCCCGAGCCGTGATCGAAGGCGCACTGCTCGCGCATGAAGAGGCGTGGGACTGGGACCACAATATCGTCATCTCGGGCAGCGAGATTGCTGAGGACCGCCCCGACGACTGGCAGCTGGAGGCGTGGCTGCCGCGCAAGCCCGGCCGCGCCGAAAAGGCAGCGCTGGCCGCGCTGTTTGCCGGCGGGCCCCCGCGCTTCGCCATCGAACGGCTGCCCGAAACCGACTGGGTGACCCAGAGCCAGCTTGGCACCCCGCCAATCCGCGCCGGTCGATTCCATGTCCACACGCCAGAGTTTCCGCCGCTGGCAGAGGCTGGCATTTGCGATCTGGTGATACCCGCCAGCCGCGCTTTCGGCACGGGCCAGCATGCGACCACCGCCGGCTGCCTCGCCATGCTGAGCGCGATGAAGGCGCACGGCACAGTAGTGCGCAATTGCGCGGATATCGGCACCGGCACCGGCCTGCTCGCTTTCGCCGCGCTGCACCTGTGGCCGCGCGCGCTGGCAACGGCGAGCGATATCGATGCGATCTGCGCCGCCGTGGTGGCGGATAATGCTGTGCTGAACGGCGTGGCGCAGGGCGGGCGGGCGGGCGAGTTGGCCATGGTGATCGCCGCCGGCATGGATAATCCGCTGCTCGCCGCACGCGGGCCTTATGACCTGATTATTGCCAACATCCTCGCCGGGCCACTGATCGACCTCGCGCCCGATTTTGCCCGCGCGCTGGTGCCCGGCGGCAGTCTGTTGCTGGCGGGATTGCTGGAAACGCAGGAAGATCAGGTGCGCGCTGCCTGCCGCCGCGCCGGGCTGCGGCTGGCGGCGCGGCAAGTGAACGGCGACTGGTCGATCCTGTGGCTGCGCAAGCGCGCTGGCGCTGTTATGCGATCAGGCCGGCCGGGGCGCTTGCCGGATTGGTCGGCGCGGTGGTGAGAAGCTGGTGCAAGCCTCCTTCCCCCATCAAGGAGGCAGAAGTCCGTCGGCCCTAAACCGCCTTCTGCGCGAACCAGATCACGTGCCGCGCACCCTTGCCATTGGACCTTGCCCGCACGGTGACTTCATCGACCTTGAAGCCGGTTTCGCGCAATTGCTTGGTGAACGCGGGATCCTTGAACGCCGACCACACCGCCAGAATTCCGCCCGGCGCCAGCGCAGTCCATGCCTGCTTCAGGCCGCGCCGCGAATAGAGCAGCTCGTTCTCGCGCATAACCAGGCTTTCGGGGCCATTGTCGACATCGAGCAGGATCGCGTCATAACCGCCCCGCGCGCCCTCGATCATCACGCCGACGTCTTCCATCACCAGCATCACCCGCGGATCATCGAGGCAGCCGGCGGTCACGTCCACCATCGGTCCGCGTGCCCATTCGATGATTTCCGGCAGCAGTTCGGCCACGGTGAGGCTGTCATCCGCGCCCAGCACGCCCAGCGCCGCGCGCAAGGTGAAGCCCATGCCATAGCCGCCGATCAGGATATTCAGCGCCTTAACCCGCGCGCCCAGTCCATCCGGCCCGTCTCGCCCGCCCAGCCGGTCCACGGTCATCGTCGCCAGCGCCTCTTCTGAGCCGCTCATCCGCGTGTTCATCAGGTCGGTGCGCTCCAGCGCGATGATGAAATCGCTGCCGTGCTTCATCAGCCGCAGCTCGGGCCCATCGGGCACATTGGCGGTGGCGATATGTTCGCGGGGGATCATCGGGCTGGCTCCATCGCGGCGCGGTAGCAGGTCGGCCGCCGATTGCCATTGGGTTTCGCGCGCCAAGCTGTTAAGGGCCCGCCCCCATGTTGACCATATCCGGAATTACCGTGCGCCTCGGCGGCCGCACCATCCTCGATCGCGCCAGCGCCGCGATCCCCACTGGCGCGCGCGTCGGGCTGATCGGCCGCAATGGCGCGGGTAAATCAACCTTGATGAAAGTGATGATCGGCCAGCTTGAGCCCGACGAAGGCGGCATCGAGATGCCCCGGCGCACGCGGCTGGGCTATATCGCGCAGGAGGCCCCAACCGGCATTTTGACCCCGTTCGAGACAGTGCTCGCCGCCGATACCGAGCGCGCCGAGTTGCTCGCGGAATCCGAGCACTGCACTGATCCCGACCGACTGGGCGATGTCCACGAGCGGCTGATCGCAATTGACGCCTACAGTGCGCCGGCCCGCGCGGCGCGCATCCTGATCGGGCTCGGCTTTGACGAGGCGATGCAGGCCGAGCCGCTCGACAGCTTTTCGGGCGGCTGGAAAATGCGCGTCGCGCTTGCCTCGCTGCTGTTTTCACAGCCTGATATCCTGCTGCTCGACGAGCCTTCGAACCACCTCGATCTTGAAGCGGAACTGTGGCTGGAAAACTTCCTCCGCTCTTATCCCGGCACCCTGGTGGTCATCAGCCACGAGCGTGACTTGCTGAACAATGTGGTCGACACGATCCTGCATCTGCAGGGCGGCAAGATCACGCTTTATCCGGGCGACTATGACAGCTTCGAGCGCCAGCGCGCCGAACGCGCCGCCCAGCTCGCATCGGCCAAGGCCGCACAGGACGCCCAGCGGGCGCGGCTGCAGGATTATGTTGCGCGCAACAGCGCCCGCGCCTCGACCGCCAAGCAGGCGCAGTCACGCGCCAAGATGCTGGCGAAAATGCAGCCGGTCACCGCGATGATCGAGGATCCCTCGCTCACTTTCGATTTCCCCAGCCCCGGCGAACTGCGCCCGCCGCTGATCACGCTGGACCGCGCGGCGGTTGGCTACAGCGCCGACAAGCCTGTGCTCCGCCGACTGAACCTGCGCATCGATCCCGATGACCGGATCGCGCTGCTGGGCCGCAACGGCAACGGCAAGACCACGCTGGCGCGGCTGCTGGCCGGGCAGTTGGAGGCGATGGAAGGCGAGATGCACATCTCGGGCAAGCTCTCGATCGGCTATTTCACCCAGTATCAGGTCGAGGAACTGGCGGGCGCGGATACCCCGCTGATCCTGATGACCCGCGCCATGGACGGCAAATCGCCGCAAGCCATCCGCGCCCAGCTTGGCCGCTTCGGCTTTTCGGGCAACCGGGCAACCTCGCAGGTTGCCAAGCTATCGGGCGGCGAGCGCGCGCGGCTGGCGCTGGCGCTGGTGACGCGCGATGCGCCGCATCTGCTAATTTTGGACGAGCCGACCAACCACCTCGATGTCGATGCGCGCGAGGCGCTTGTGCAGGCGCTCAACGACTATGACGGCGCGGTGATCCTGATCAGCCATGATCGCCACATGGTCGAACTGACTGCCGACCGGCTGGTGCTGGTCGATGGCGGCACCGCGACCGAATATGCCGGCTCCATGGAAGATTACATCGACTTCGTGCTTGGCCGCAACCAGCCCAAGGCGCCGCCGAAGGGCGCGGCACCTGCCGCCAAAGCAAATGCCGTCAGCTGGGAAGAAATGCGCGAGCTGGGCAAGCAGGTGAAGAAGTCCGAGACGGCAATCAGCCGGTTGCAGAAGCAGATCGCCGAGATCGATGCGACGCTCGCCGCGCCGCCCGCCGCCGCG
>JANOBA010000441.1:0-8361 GCA_031411415.1 Novosphingobium sp. | reverse complement strand
ACTGAGGGAATTGCACCGATGAATCGCATGGTGCTGGGCGCTGTTGCTGCCTTGCTGATGGTCGGAACAGGGCTGTTCTGGTGGCAGGGCCGTGCCGAGACCGAAAGCGGCGCGCCGCCACCGGAGGCCCCTGCGCCGCCGATGGGCGATGAACCGCTGCCTTATGCCAATGCCGGGGCCTTGCGCGGAGCCGCCTTGCCTGAGGCGGATCCCGTCACCCGCGAGCAGCGCCGCTTTGACCGGATCGACCGCAACCGCGACGGGCGGATCACCGCCAACGAACTGCTAGCCCCGCGCGCTGCCGCGTTCCGCAAGATCGACCTCGACGGCAACAACCTGCTCACATTCCAGGAATGGGCGGTGCGCACCACCACTCGCTTCCGCAACGCTGACGGCAACCGCGACAATGCGCTGACCCGCGAGGAATACGCCACGACCAAGCCCAAGCCATCAAATCACCCGGCCTGCCGCTGCTCGCCAATACCGCGCGCCGCCGGGCCCGCACGCCGGGGCGCTCTGGCGCCTGCCGCCGAAGACTCAGGCGGCGACGAGGGGGATCCAGCCTTGTAGGTCCTGCTTGGCGCGCTCGGTATAGGCCGCCTTGCGGCTCTTCTTTTTCACATCATGCAGCGGCGGGAACAGGCCGAAGTTGATGTTCATCGGCTGATAGGTTTCGGCCTCCGCATCGCCGGTGATATGCGCTAGCAGTGCACCCAGCGCGGTTGTCGGGGGAGGGGACTGCCAGTCCTGGCCCGCCAGCTCGCTTGCTGCCATCAGCCCGGCCATCAGGCCAATGGCGGCGCTTTCGACATAGCCCTCACAGCCGGTGATCTGCCCGGCAAAGCGCACATGCGGCGCGGTTTTCAGCCGCAACTGCCGGTCAAGCAGCACGGGCGAATTGAGGAAGGTGTTGCGGTGCAAACCGCCGAGCCGGGCAAATTCGGCTTTCTCCAGCCCCGGAATAGTGCGGAACAGGCGAACTTGATCGGCGTGTTTCAGCTTGGTCTGGAAGCCGACAATGTTCCACAGGGTCCCCAATTTGTTGTCCTGCCGCAGCTGCACCACCGCATGTGGCCAGCGCCCCTTGGGGAATTCGGGGGTAGCATCATGCGGATTATCCAGCCCGACCGGCTTCATCGGCCCGAAGCGCAAGGTCTCAAACCCACGCTCGGCCATGACTTCAATCGGCATGCACCCGTTGAAATAAGGAGTATTCTCCTCCCACTGCTTGAAACTGGTCTTCTCGCCCGCAATCAGCCCGGCGTGGAATGCGGCGTATTGCTCGCGGTCCATTGGGCAGTTGATGTAGTCTTTGGTTTCGCCTTTATCCCAGCGGCTGGCCATCCAGCACACGTCCATATCGATACTGTCGCGGTGAACAATAGGCGCGATGGCGTCGAAAAAGGCGAGGCTTTCCGCGCCCGTAGCCGCGCCGATGTTGTGGGCAAGCCCAGCAGCAGTGAGCGGGCCGGTGGCGACAATCGTAAGGCCAGCATCAGGCAGCGTATCAATCCGCTCCCGAGCCACCTCAAGGTTTGGTAGCGCGGCGAGTGCGTTTTCCACTTCGGCGGAAAAGACATCGCGGTCCACTGCCAAGGCAGTTCCCGCAGGCACTGACGCCTTCGCTGCTGCCGCCATGACCAGCGAATCCAGTTGTCGCATCTCGTGGTGCAGCAGGCCAACCGCATTGCTAACGTCGTCGTCAGAGCGAAACGAATTGGAGCAGACCAGCTCGGCCAGCGCCTCGGTCTGGTGCGCCTCGGTCATGTCTCCGCCCCCGCGCATTTCCGACAGCCTCACTTTGAGCCCGCGCCGCGCAAGTTGCCATGCCGCTTCGCTGCCGGCGAGGCCGCCGCCGATGATGTGAATGTCGTGAGTCATTGCGCGCGGTTAGCGTGTGTGGAGCAACGCCGCCAGCGGGAGTTGGCCATAGACATGGGGAAACAACGCCCCGCCCCGCGAGGGCTCCCAGCGGATCGTGGCGCCCAGAACTGCAAGATCGATTTCGGCAATGACCAAGCCGGTCTGCCCGGCAAAGTGCTTGTCCAAGGTGCCTGCCAGCTGATCGGCGGTCGAAAGATGGATGAACCCATCCGCCAGATCAACCGGCGCACCGGTAAATGTGCCCTCAGACTTCCAGTCGGCAAACTGTCCTGCGGTCAGAACCTTGAAGGCGACATGCGGCAGCGCGCTCACGCTTCCGCTTCGCCTTCCTCTGCGCCAACTTCAGTCTCGGCATCAGACTCATCGCTGGCCGCATCCGCGAGCCGCACTGCGCTGACCACTGTCTCCGCATCGGCGACATTGAACAGCCGCACGCCTGCGCTGCCGCGCCCGATCACTCGCAGCGATGCGAGCGGCAAGCGGATCAACTTGGCCTGGTCGGTGACCAGCATTAGCTGATCGGCGACCGCCGCCGGGAAGCTGGCCACGACCGGGCCATTGCGGGCGATGTTGTCGATATTGGTGATGCCTTGGCCGCCGCGACCCGTGCGGCGGTATTCGTATGCCGAGGAGAGCTTGCCATAGCCATTGGCGCAGACGGTGAGGATGAATTGCTCCTTCACTGCCAATTCGGCAAAGCGATCAGTGCTCATTGCCGGCTCGCCTTCCTTTTCGGCTTTCCAGGGTGCGAAGCGGACATAGTCCTCTCGTTCTTCCGATGTCGTGCCGACGCGGTGGAGGATCGACAGGGAAATAACCTCGTCATCACCCTTCAGCGTCATGCCGCGCACGCCGGTCGAAGTGCGGCTGACGAATTCGCGGACATCATCGCCGGCAAAGCGGATAGCCTTGCCTGCTCGGGTGGCGAGCAGAACATCGTCACCGGCATCAAGCAATGCGACGCCGATCAGATGATCCGCAGAATCTTCCTCGAAACGCATGTCAAACTTGCCGTTCGACGGGATGTTAGCGAAGGCATCCATGCTGTTGCGCCGCACATTGCCCTTGGCGGTGGCAAAGACGACGTTGAGATCGCCCCAGGTGCTCTCGTCCTCAGGCAGCGGTAGCACTGCCGCGATTGTCTCGTCCTTGTCGAGCGCCGGGAGCAAGTTGACGATGGGCCGTCCGCGCGTGGCGGGACCGCCTTCGGGCAGCTTCCAGACCTTGAGCCGGTAAACCTTGCCCGCTGTCGAGAAAAATAGCACCGGATTGTGCGTGCTGGTGACGAACATCGCCGAGATGATGTCCTCGTCCTTGGTCGCCATTCCGGCGCGGCCTTTGCCGCCGCGTGCCTGGGCACGGAAGGTGGAGAGCGGGGTGCGCTTGATATAACCGTCCATAGTGACGGTGACGACCATGTCGTCGCGCTCGATCAGGTCCTCGTCGTCGAGCCCATCCCAGGCGGCGGTGATTTCGGAAACGCGCGGGGTGGCAAATGCTTCACGAATGGCCACCAGTTCATCGCGCATCACGCCATAGAGCTTTACCCGGTCGGCCAGGATCGAGAGGTATTCGGCGATTGCATCGGCGAGGATCTGCAACTCGCCGCCGATCTCATCACGGCCAAGCGCTGTGAGACGGTGGAGGCGCAGGTCGAGGATCGCCCGCACTTGCACTTCGGAAAGCTGGTAGGTGCCGCCTGCCTGATCGGCGCTCGGCTCGATGGCCTCAACCAGAGCGATATATTGCGCAATATCGCCAATCGGCCATTGCCGTGCCAGCAGCGACGCGCGCGCCGCAGCCGGATTGGGCGAGCCGCGAATAATCCGCACCACTTCGTCAAGGTTGGTCACCGCGATCACCAGGCCGAGCAAAAGATGCGCCCGGTCGCGCGCCTTGTTGAGTTCAAACTTGGTGCGGCGGGTGATGACCTCTTCGCGGAAGGCGATGAAGGCCTGGATGAAATCGCGCAGAGTCAGCGTCTCGGGCCGACCACCGCGGATCGCCAGCATGTTGGCCGGAAAGCTTGATTGCGCGGGGGTATGTCGCCACAACTGGTTGAGCACAACTTCGGGTGTTGCGTCGCGCTTCAGGTCGATAACCACTCGCACACCCAGCCGGCTCGATTCGTCGCGGATGTCGGAAACGCCTTCGATCCGCTTGTCTTTCGCGGCTTCGGCAATTTTTTCGACCAGCCCGTTTTTACCGGTCTGATAAGGCATCGAGCTGAGCACGATCGAGCGCCGGTCGCCGCGCCCTTCCTCAATAGTGTGGCGGCAGCGCTGAATGATCGAGCCGCGACCGGTAAGATAGGCACTGCGCGCGCCGGACGAACCCAGGATCAGCGGCGCGGTCGGGAAATCCGGCCCTGGAATGATCTCGATCAGCTCTTCAGTCGTAATCGCTGGATTTTTGATGAAGGCCAGGCAGGCGTCGATCACTTCACCGAGATTATGCGGCGGGATATTGGTCGCCATGCCGACCGCAATGCCACCAGCGCCGTTGACCAGAAGATTGGGGAAGCGGGCCGGGAGCACGGTAGGTTCCTGCCGCGAACCGTCGTAGTTGTCGGTGAAATCGACGGTGTCCTTGTCGAGATCGTCAAGCAGGCTGTTGGCCACTTTGGCGAGCCGGGCCTCGGTATAGCGCATCGAGGCCGGGGCATCGGGATCCATCGAGCCGAAATTGCCCTGGCCATCGACCAAGGGTACCCGCATCGACCAATCCTGCGCCATCCGGACCAAGGCCATATAGATCGCGAGATCGCCATGCGGGTGATAATTGCCCATGACATCGCCGACGATCTTGGCGCATTTGCGATAGGGCCGCCCGGCGACCATGCCGCCTTCCTGCGCGGCGAACAAAATGCGGCGATGCACCGGCTTCAAGCCATCGCGCACATCGGGCAACGCACGCGCCACGATCACGCTCATCGCGTAATCGAGGTAGCTCGTCTTCATTTCGTCGACGATGTCTACGCGGGTATATTCGCCCATGGGCGAGGGGGATTCGGGGGTTTCTGGCCCGGGGATTTCTGAATCGTCACTCACGCGTAATATGCTTGTCCAATTGGCCGGAAGGGCGAACTCAAGGCCCTAGGCCAAGGCTTTGCCAAAGGCCAGACGCAGGGGGGCGATTGCGCGGATTGCACGAGTCTTTTCCACATATGCTGAATGGCTGCGGCAGACGGCATTCAATCACGGTTCAGCGGCGCTAACCTAGCAGCGCGGACAGTTGCCAAGCCGCCAAATCCCGGCCTATGGCAAAGCGATTAAACACGGCGCGGCGGGCAAATGATTCTGCGGCGACCTTGAGGAGGCTTGACTATGATCGACCGCATCGGACTTCACCGCAACCGCCAGTCCGTTCGCCACGCCCTCGGCGCCGCACTTGCGCTGTGCATTGTCGGCGCTGCGCCATTTGCCGCAAGTTCGGCAATGGCCGCCACCAAGCCGGCGCCTGCCGCTCAAAAAATTACTCTCTCCAAGACTTTCATGCCGCTCTATGCCAACATGTCCAAGGCGATTGAGACGGCCAAGGTGCGCCCGGATATAGTTGCCGCGCGCACCAATCTGACCACCGCGCAGGCCGCGTTGCAGCAGGCGCGCGGATCAGCGCGCACCCAGGCTCAGGCCAATGTCGATGCCTCGCTCGCCGCTCTTGGCGGTCTGGTGGTTGCCGAGAAGACCCAACTCGATGCGCTGTTCACTGCGGCTGGCGCGATGCCAGACGACATCTATGGCGCGGGCACTCAGGCGATCGCGCTGGGCGACTTGATCAAGGACACGCGCATCCAGCGCCGCGGGCTCGAAGCCATGCTGGCCAGCGGCAAGGTTGCCCCGGCTGATGCGCCGCGCTTGCAATATTTCCTCGGCCAGTTCGCTTATGACATGAAGGACTATGCCGCATCGCGCACTGCGCTGCAGGCCGCGATCAGCGCCGGCTTCTTTGAAAACGACATAGATGGCCTGCTCGCCGAAGCCTATTTCGCCGACAATCAGGCGCCGCAGGGCCTCGTCGTGCTCAAGCAGGCAATCGACCGTCGCAACGCCACCCCCAACAAGGCTCCGGCGGGCTGGTATCGCCGCGGGCTTGGCGTTGCCTACAAGGCGCAGCTGCTCGATCAGGCAACTGCCTATTCGATGGGGCTGGTGCAGGCCTATCCGACCAACGACAACTGGGCCGGCGCGATCACCGTGGTGCGCGAGATCGGCAAATTCGGGCCGCAGGAAACGCTCGATCTGATGCGACTTATGGGCCGGACCGGCTCCTATGCCGAAGAGCGCGACTATATCGAATATATCCAGGCCGCCGATGCCCGCCGCCTGCCGGGCGAAGTGCTCAAGGTGATCGAGGTTGGCACGGCTGCCGGCAAGCTGCGCGCCGCCGACCAGTTCGTTGCCGAAGCGCGCACCATTGCCTCGGGACGCATCGGGCCGGACCAAGCCTCGCTGCCCGCGCTGGAGCGTGATGCCCGCGCTCCTGCCGCCACTCCCGTCACCCTTAGCGGCGCAGCAGACGCATTCCTCAGCTATGGCCAACTTGCCAAAGCCCAAGAGTTCTACACTATCGCGCTGACTAAGCCGGGCGCCGATGCACCGCGCTTGCTCACGCGCCTCGGCATCGCCCAGTTCGATCAGGGCAATTACGCCGGCGCGCAGGCGAATTTTGCCAGAGTCACCGGGCCGCGCAAGTCAATCGCGCAGCTTTGGGCAATCTATGCCGGGATGAAGGCACGCCCGGCAATCTGATCGGGAACACGCATGGGGGCAGGGGCTGCTCTCATGCAAGCCGGTCAATCGGCTGGCGCAAAGGTACCAGACGCCTCGTCGAGCACATGCAGCACCCCGTCGGCAATGGCGAAATAGGCGCCGCGCAGACTCAAGGTGCCAGCACGCTCCTTTGATCGCACGCAAGGGAAGCTGCGCAAGTTTGCCAGACTCACCGTGACAGCGGCCATCTCCATCGCGCGCTGCGCCTCGTGGCCGGTGGTGCCATACTGTGCGGTAACCGGCCCGCGCACATCGTCCAGCATGCCGATCCAATCCGCGATAAACCCGCCTTCGCCGGGCGCCGCACCGTGCATCTGCCGGCTCAGCGCCGCATCGCAGCCGCCGCATTGGCCGTGTCCCATGACGACGATCTGGCGCACTTCGAGGAACTGCACCGCGAATTCAAGCGCGGCAGAAACCCCGTGCAGGCCCGGCGAGGTTTCAAACGGCGGCACCAGCGCTGCGACATTGCGCACCACGAAAATCTCGCCCGGATCGACATCGAAGATCTGCGCCGGATCGACCCGGCTGTCGGAACAGGCGATAACCATGGTCTTGGGCGACTGCCCTTCGCTCGACAACGTATCGAATCGCGCCTTCTGCTGCGGATAGGCACCGGCGCGGAACCGGTGGTAGCCTTCAAGCAGTTTGGCAAATTCAGTCTTCATTGGATTGGCTCCTGTTGGCTAATGCAATTGCCACGTTCCGCTATGGCCATATGCACAGAAAGGCAGCTGGATCAACGGCCAGCCCTGCATCGCGCCGTGACCATTGGCATTTTGCCCGCGCGCAACTAGATGGGGCGCATGAACGATCTCTCCGGCGCTCCGGCAAGGCAGCGCAAGCCCGACTGGATCCGCGTCAAGGCGCCAAATTCGCCCGCCTATGGCGAGACGCGCGACCTGATGCGCAGCCTCAATCTGAACACGGTGTGTGAAGAGGCGGCGTGCCCCAACATCGGCGAATGCTGGACCAAGAAGCACGCCACGGTGATGATTTTGGGCGACACCTGCACCCGCGCCTGCGCCTTCTGCAACGTCAAGACCGGGATGCCCGGCAAGGTCGACACCGCCGAGCCCGAACATGTCGCCGAGGCGGCGGCCAAACTTGGACTGCAACACATCGTCATCACCTCGGTTGACCGCGATGACTTGCCCGATGGCGGGGCAGGGCAGTTCGTCAAAGTGATCGAAGCTTTGCGACGCACGACTCCGGCAACGACCATCGAAATCCTCACCCCTGACTTTCGCGGGCGCATGGAAGCAGCGGTGGAAGCCATCGTCGCCGCCGGGCCGGATGTGTATAACCACAACCTTGAGACCGTGCCCCGGCTCTATCCGACAATCCGCCCTGGCGCGCGCTTCTATGCCTCGCTCAAGCTGCTCGACACAGTCAAGCGCCACAATCCGGCGATTTTTACCAAGTCCGGTATCATGCTGGGGCTGGGCGAGGGCAGGCTCGAAGTCCATCAGGTAATGGATGACATGCGCTGCGCCGGGATCGATTTCCTTACTATGGGGCAATATCTGCGGCCAACGCCAAAGCACACCGAAGTCATCGAATTCGTGACCCCGCAGGCCTTCGATGCTTATGGCGCAATTGCCCGAGCTAAGGGCTTTTTGCAGGTTGCCGCCAGCCCGCTGACGCGTTCGAGCTATCACGCGGGCGAGGATTTTGTCCAGATGCGCGCGGCCCGCGAGGCGAA
>JANOBA010000440.1:0-6000 GCA_031411415.1 Novosphingobium sp. | reverse complement strand
CAAGCTGTCGAGACTGGCCGGCTGGCCAAGACGCATGGCTTTCATTGGCGTTGTGATCCTTCCCACTTGCCGCGCGGCGCGCATCGCGGCATTCGTGTATTGCCAACCCGATCTATCGGGGCACCTGCCCGAGAGGAAGCTGAAATGGACATGACCCCTGATCTTGCCGACATGCTGGCGCGCGAGGCGATCCGCAATTGCATCGTTCGGCTGGCGCGCGGCGAGGATCGGCGCAACGTGGCATTGATCAGCTCGGCCTACTGGGGCGATGCGACAATCGATTTTGGCACGTTTAAGGGCGACTTTGCGACTTACCTCGGCTTCGTCGTCCCCGGCGATCCGGCGCTGCCCTGCACGCTGCATTTTCTTGGCCAGACCCATATCGAACTGGATGGCGACACGGCGCGCGCCGAGACGCTGGTCTCTAGCTACCACCGCATCGATACCGGCGCGGGTCACACCGATTCGACCATTGGCGGGCGCTATCTCGACACGCTGACGCGCCGTGCCAAAGAAGATGGGGCCGGCGAGTGGCGGATTGCCAGCCGCATCATGCTAACCGATTACATTACCAACACCGGCGCCTCGGCTGACTGGTCGCAGGGCGTAATGGGCGCCGCCTTCACCGCCGAGCATTATTCAGGCCGCGCGCACGGCGACTATAGCGAAGTGTTTTTCGCCAAGGCCTGACGCTGGACCTTGCGAAGAGGGCGGGTTACCCTGCTTGCGGAGAGAAAAGGAAGCCAAGCATGACCATCGGCAAAGTGCTCGACCCGACATCGACACGCGATGACGACGTAGCCAGCCCCGGACCCGATGCCGGCGTGCTGGCCGGCAAGAAAATCGGCTTTCGGCTCGATCAAATCTGGCGGGCGTGGGACTGGATCGCCGAGGACTGGGCGGCAAAGCTGGAGGAGGCGGGAGCCGAAGTCAGCTTCTGGCGTAGCTGTGGCCGGTCGGGTGAAGAAGGCGAACGCATGGCCGCCGAACTCAAGGCGTGGCTCGGCACCATCGACATGGCCGTGGTCGGCCTCGCCAATTGCGGCAGTTGCACCGGCTGGACGGTGCGCGATGCCATCACCAGCGCCAATACCGGCATTCCGACGATAGCCATCGCCACGAAGAATTTCGAGGACTTTACCCATGAAATCGCCGCGCGCGGCGGGCGTTCGGGGCTGAGGGTGCATGTCCTGCCCTATCCGCTCAACGAGCAGGAACGCAGCGATGTGAAGGCCATCGGCGAGGCGCATTTCGAGGCGATGCTCGAAGATTTCGGCGCGCAGATTGAAATGCAGGATGCCGCCGAATGACCGTGACCCTGATCCGGCCATCGGGTAGTAAGATTGCACCTGCCCCCAAGCCGCTGGTCAGCCGCGATTGCGGACCGGCGGGCTGCGAAGTTGATTGGCTGGCCAGCCGCCGCCATGAAACCGAGCTCGATTTCGAAGGCTTCAATGCGTTCGCCATGGAAAATGGCTGGGGCGATGGCCTGCCGCTGGTGCCGCCGACAGAGACGCGGGTGCGAATTTTCCTGTCCGAGAATGACCGCTATCCCGACGAGGTGATCGCCCATTTGCCACCCAGCCGCGCGGAATGCACGGTTGAGAAAATCGCGATCAACGCGGTTATGGCGGGCGCCCCGGCGGAAAGCCTTGAGTTGCTGATCGCCATGGTCGCTGCCGTCGCCGATCCGGATTTCGAGCTTTACGGGATCAACACCACCACCGCGCCGGTCTATCCTGCCTTCATCGTCAACGGGCCAATCCGCGATGCGCTGGATATTCCCTACAGCTACGGCTGCTTTGGCGGAGTGGCGACGCGGGCCAATGCCATCGGGCGCGCTTTCCGCCTGCTGATACGCAATGTTGCAGGGCAAGTCGCAGGCATCACTTCGCAGACCACATTCGGTTCACCCGGTAGGCTCGCCAGCGTGCTTGCCGGGGAGTGGGAAGAGAAGAGCCCCTGGGCCCCGCTGGCGGAGCGTCATGCCGGGATAACGGGCAACGCCGTCTCGTGCTTTGGCACGATGGGCACGATGAATGTGCTCGACACGACCTCGCAGGCGTCGCGCGATTTCCTTGAGATGATCGGCAAGTCGGTGCCCTATGTGTCGGGCAATTGCTATTCCCCGGCGATGCCCTTTGCCGAGATGATGGTGGCGATCAATCCGATCTGCGCCGAGATTGTGGCGAAGGAAATGCCCAACATCGAAGACGTGCAGGAATGCCTGTGGCGCTTTGCCAGCGTGCCGGCGGACCTGCTCCAGCGCCAGCACCGCGAGCAGCTGGAAGCGCAAGGCCGGGTGCGCAGCGACGGACGGATTTATGCGACGCCCGAGCCCAAGGACTTCATCCTGTTCGTCGCTGGCGGGCTTGGCGGTCTGCATGCCACCGCGTTCCACAGCTTTGGCTCGTGCCTGACGCAGAGCCGCAGCATTGCCTCGCCAGTAGAATCCTGAAACAGCTTAGCGGCGGACTCCGGCCATACCCAGGCTGGTGCTGCCCTGTTGCAGGCCGCCCTGTTGCTGATAGCCATCATATATGGCGCGGGCGATTTCGGCGATGCGCCAGTCGCGATTGGGCTTGCCGCCCTGGCCGGTGACGTAAATCGCCATGGCAATCGCGCGGCCATCCGGCGTGTTGATGATGGCGATGTCGCTGGCGGTGTTGGAAAGCGTGCCGGTCTTGTGCGCGATCACCGTGCCTTCGGGCATCAGCGCGCGGATGCGGTTCTTGCCGGTCTGGCAGCGTTCCATCGTTGAAAGCAGGAACTGGCGGCTGGAAGCGCTGAGCCAGCGGCCCTGATAGAGCCCGGAGAGCAGGCGCACCATGGCATTGGGCGTGGCGCTGTCGCGCTCATCGATCGTGGTCGCGGGATTGACCGCGCCATCATCGCGCACCAGCGTGGCAATATCGCGATCAAGGCGCATGCCGGTGTTGCCGGTGCGGTGCATCCAGTTACTCACCGCAGCGGGGCCGCCGACTGCGGCAAGCAGAGCGTCGGTCGCCGGATTGCTGCTGCGGGTTAGCGAAAGCTCGATCAGCGCCTCGGCAGTGTAATAATCGCCCGCGCGCACAGGCGCGACTGGCCCGGCAAATTTGCGGGAGGGCACGGCCACCATCAGCGGGTACATATCGGAAAGGCGGACGCGCCCGGCATCGACCATTTCCAGGAACGTCGAGGCAATCGCCACTTTGCTGGTGCTGGCCATGGGGAAGGGCTGATCGCCGAGCACGGCATAGTTGCGCCCGGTGGCCAGATCGACCGCGGCAACACCGATGCGCCCCTGCGAACCTTCGGCGAGTCGAGCCAGCTGCGCTTCGAACGAATCGCGATAGACCGGCGGGCTCTGCGTAACCGAACGCTGTTCGGCGGAAAATGTCCGGTCAAAAGCGGATTCAATATCCACCGCATCGGCGGCGCGCGCGGCGGAAACCGGGCCAAGCAAGGCGGCGGCCAGTGCCAGCGGCGCGAAGACGCGGCCCATGCGGGAAAAGAGCGGGGATTTGGTCACGAAGGCCATTCTACCAAGTTCATGCTTTGCAATTCCTTAATGCAGGAACTTAACAAGCCACGCATTTCCGTCAATCTGCATGGCGATGAAGTGAGGCTGGCCTGCGGGCAACTGCGTATATCGCGTGAGCCAGCGGGTTTACTGGCTCACGCGAGGCCTTCAGATGGCATATTGCGCGCCCAGTTCGATCACCCGGTTCGGCGGAATGTTGAAATAGTCGGTCGGGTCGGCGGCGTTGCGGTGCAGTGCGATGAACAACACATCCTGCCAGATCGGCATGCCAACTTCGGCTGAAAAGGCATAGTTGTTGCGGCCGATGAAGAAGCTGGCCTGGGCCATGCCGGGGACCTGGGCCGACGCTCGGATCAGGTCTTCACGCACTTCGGGCGTTTCCATGAAGCCATAGCGCAGCTCCAGACGAGAGAAGTTCTCGTCGAGGTGTTCGATATGCAGCCGCTCGTGCTCAAGGCAATGCGGCTGCTTCATGCTGCGCACGGTGGTGATATAGTTATGCCGGTGCAGGACGCGGTTGTGCTTGATGTTGTGCAGCAAGGCATGCGGCGTTTGGGTGTTGTTTGCTGTGAGATAGACCGCGATGCCCTCAACGCGCGCTGGTGGCCGTTTCGCCAGCGCCATTGCCATTTCGGCCAACGGCACGGAATTTTCCGCCTCAAGCCCGCCGATGTATTTGCGCCCGCGCATCCATGTCCAGATAACCAGCATCATCGCCGCGCCCAGCGTCAGCGGCACCCAGCCGCCTTCGGTCACCCGCAGGATGTTGGCGCCGAAGAACAGCAGATCGATGGCGAGAAACGGCACGATGGCTGCGAGCGAAAGCGGCAGGCTCCAGTGCCAGCGCCGCCGCATCACGGCAAAGGCCAGGCAGCAGGTCATCACCATGGTGCCCGTGACTGCAATGCCATAGGCCGCAGCCATCGCCGAAGAGGTGCGAAAGCCCAGCACCAGCCAGATCACGCCGAGCAGCAACAGCGCGTTGACCGCAGGCATATAGATCTGCCCCGCATGGCCAGCCGAGGTCTGGCGGATTTTCATCCTGGGCAGCAGGCCCAGCTGGATGGCCTGCTGGGTCAGCGAATAGGCGCCGGTGATAACTGCCTGACTGGCAATGATCGTCGCTGCCGTTGCCAGCAGCACCATTGGCAGGCGTATGGCCTCTGGCACCATCTGGAAAAACCAGTCCTGATTGGCGAAAACCGCGCCGCTGCGTTCATCTGCCGCGAGCACACTCAGCGCGAATGCGCCCTGGCCGAGGTAGTTGAGTGCGAGTGCCGGGAAGACCAGCGCCAGCCAACCAAGCCGGATCGGCGTCTTGCCGAAATGGCCCATATCGGCGGTCAGTGCTTCGGCGCCAGTGACCGTGAGAAACACTGCGCCCAGCACGAACAGGCCGAGCACGCCGTGCGAGAGGACGAAGCTGACAGCATGCCACGGCAGGAAGGCCGCAAGGATCGCAGGGTCGTCGGCAAGGTGCATAAGGCCGACCGCGCCGATTGCCAGAAACCACACGAGACAGACCGGGCCGAACAGCTTGGAGACACTGGCCGTCCCGCGCCACTGGATGGCAAACAGCGCGACCAGGATCGCCAAGCTTATCGCCAGCACTGTGTTCTGGGTGAAGCTGTTGCCGAAGCCGGGGATGGTCTTCAGCCCTTCGACTGCCGAGAGGACGGAAAGCGCCGGGGTGATGATCGCATCGCCATAAAACAAGGCCGCGCCGATAGCCCCGAGCGCGATGATGCGGCCGCCTCTCGCCGCCGATCCGCGCAGCGCCAGCGCCAGCAGCGCCAGCACGCCGCCTTCGCCGTCATTATCCGCGCGCATCAGCAGGATGATATATTTGACCGTGACTATCAGGATCAGCGCCCAGAGCATCAGGCTCATCACGCCGATGATCTCCTCGCGCACCAGACCGTCGGACGAAGCCTGGCCCAGCGCCTCGCGGAAGGCATAGAGCGGGCTGGTGCCGATGTCGCCAAAGACGACGCCAATCGCGCCCACGGTGAGGGGCAGCAGGGCTTTTCTGGAATGTTGGGAATGGCCCGCGAGGGGCAAACTATTTGCTTCGGCGGGGTCGTCCGCCGACATATCGGATTGCTGCATGTGATGCGCCCCCCATCCGGCACGATAGCCGGGGCGGCGCAACTACTCCTCTTGCAAACCCGATCAACACCATTCGGCGCAATTGCAGCTGCGTTTTTTGCACTTGGCAGGGTGCCGCTTGAGACCGGTTTTACTGTCAAGAAAAAGGGCCGGAGGATTGATCCCCCGGCCCCGTTTTTTCGCTCAGATGGCGTGGATCAGAAGTCCATGCCGCCCATGCCGCCCATGCCGCCGCCGGGCATTCCGCCCATGGCCGGCTTGTCGTCCTGACGATCGCTGATCGCGGCTTCGGTGGTGATCAGCAGACCAGCAACGGAAGCAGCATCCTGCAGTGCGGTGCGCACGACCTTGGTCGGGTCGATCAC
>JANOBA010000439.1:0-2295 GCA_031411415.1 Novosphingobium sp. | reverse complement strand
CGATCATACCAAACGACAGGGCGGCGCGGACGGTGCCGAGCAGGGGATCGCGGCGCCTTCCGCAGGGGGAAGTTTCGCCGCCGGGGATTGCAGGGACCGGCAAGGTCAGGCCGCCAGCGGGCTCAGGGTGGGCAGCCAGGTAGCGAGCACCAGCGCAAGCGACATGGCAACCGAGAGGATCTGGGCGTTAGCAAAACGGGTCATTGGTTGTTCTCCGATATGATCAATATTGTTATTCAATATGCCGAGTCGGGCGTATTGTCAAACAATAATATCGAAAAACAATACGTCTCTTATTGTTTTGCGGAAATGGCCTGATTGTTTAGCGAAAAAACTGCCCATTCAGGCCGCTCAGCCAGCCACTTCCAGCGTCTCGCCGGCATCGCCTGCCAGCGGGCGCGCCTTGCGGGTGCGGCGGCGGGGTGCTTCATCCGCAGCGGCTTCGGCAGATTCGCCATCGCTTTCACCGGCATCGCGCCCGGCCGAGATTGCCGGAGGCAGCGATGCGGGGTCGAGACCCAGCGGTGGATCGCCTTCGGCCTCTGCGCGGGGGCGCGCTTCACGCCGGGGGCGCAGGCCGCGCGATCCGCGCACGAAAGGATTTTCCGCCGGTTCGAACGCCGCCTCTGGGGCAGCGCCGTCCGCTTCGTCCAAAGCCTCGGCTGCCGGCTCTTCGCTGCGCGGCTCGCTGTGCTCTTCGCGCGGCGGGCGCGCTTCGCGGGGCGGGCGCGGCTCGCGCTCTGCGCGGGGCGGGCGGGGTTCACGCTCTTCACGGGCCGGGCGCTCATCACGTGGAGGCCGGGCATCACGCTCTTCGCGAGGCGGGCGCTCATCACGTGGAGGGCGGGCTTCGCGTTGTTCGTCGCGGTTATAGCTCTGGCGTTCATAGGGCTGGTATTCGCTCTCCGAGCCATACTCGCCGCTTTCCTCGCCCTCTTCGCGCGCGTTCTGATCGCCGCCTTCTTGCCAGCGATCGCCTGGCTGGCGGGGGCTGCGCTGTTCTTCCTGGCGCTGGCGCTGGTCGGCCTGCACGCGGAAATAGTGATCGGCGAACTGGAGAAAGTATTCCTCCTGCACGCGGTCGCCATTGAGATGCGCATCGTGGGCGAGCTTGCGGTATTTCTCCAGCATCTGGGGCGCATTGCCACGCGCCCGGCTGTCAACCCGGTTGAGCTGTTGACCACTGCCGCCACCACCGCCGCCTTGCGGGCGATTGTTGCCGCGACCTCGGCGCCGGTTGTTGTTGTTGCTGCTGTTATTGTTGCTGCTGCGATTATTGTTATTCAAGGAAAAGCGTCCTTAAATGCCGGGCTGCCGGCGGAAAATATCACCCTTGGGCATGTCGGGTTATGATGTGCCAGTGCCCCTTGCGGGGATGGCTGCTCTGGCGTTTGCCCGGTTGCATGAGCCTGTATGCCCTGCGCTTGTGCAAATGCTGGAGTTAGGCCGGCGCGGCGGGGATTTTCGGCATCCGCAGGCTGGCCTAACCGGGCGGTTACGCAATATGACGGCGAATGCCAAGCGGAATCTTAGGCTCTGTCCACAAGTTCCAGAACAAGCTCTAGCACTCTGGGCCGCCCGGCGAGATCGCGGTGGAGGCTGGCGGCAAGCCCGGCGGCTGCGGCGATGGCAGTCACAGCATCGGCCAGACCGGCGCCGATTTCCACCAGCGCCGCGCCTCCGGGTGCCAGCAATGCAGGCAGCTGCGGAATGAGGATGCGGTAATCATCCAGCCCGTCGGCGCCCGCGAACAGCGCGCCGGCCGGCTCATGCGCGCGTACTGATGGGGCAAGTGTGGCCCCGCTCTCGACATAGGGCGGATTGGCGAGGATCAGGTCAAACGCTCCGCCGAGGCCTTCGGCCCAGCCCGCGCATGACCAGTCGGCATGGCGCATCGCGGCGCTCTGCGAGAGCCCGGCGCGCGCGGCATTTGCCGCCGCCACCGTCAGCGCTACCAGCGACCGGTCGATGCCGGCGCCGCTTGCCTGGCTCAGGTTCGCCAGAACCGCGAGCAGCAACGCGCCCGAACCCGTGCCGCAATCGAGCACGCGCTGCGCATGCGGGCGGGCCGCCAACGCCGCTTCGACCAGAACTTCGCTGTCGCCACGCGGGATCAGCACGTCGGGGGTCACCAGCAGGTCCAGCCCGAAAAACGGCTGCGTTCCGGTGATAAAGGCGACTGGCTCATGGCTCAGCCGGCGTTCCAGCAGGGCGGCGAAGCCGGGCGGGGGAGGCGCTGCCATGTGGCGCAGCAACAGTTCGGAGCGGGAGACCTCCAGCGCATGGGCCATCAGC
>JANOBA010000438.1:0-3056 GCA_031411415.1 Novosphingobium sp. | reverse complement strand
CCGATCGCCATGGACCCGGGCCTGCGCTTCGCAATTCGCGAAGGTGGACGGACTGTTGGTTCAGGGGTTGTCAGCTCGATCTCTAAGTAATATAGGCCGCGCTCCGCCGGGGGGATTCGCTCCTCCCGGCGGCGGTTATTTTGGGGGATGCAAGTTCCCCGCAGCTCTTTCTCATCGGTAGTTGGACATGGAAGCCCAGAATATTCGCATTCGCCTCAAGGCGTTTGATCATCGCGTTCTTGATCAGGCAACTGGCGAAATCGCAGAGACCGCGCGTCGCACCGGCGCGCTGATCCGTGGCCCCATTCCTTTGCCGACGAGAATTGAAAAGTTCACCGTGAACCGCGGACCGCACATCGACAAGAAGTCGCGTGAGCAGTTCGAGGTGCGCACCTACAAGCGGTTGCTCGACATCGTGCAGCCCAACGCCACCACTGTTGACGCGCTGATGAAGCTCGATCTGGCAGCTGGCGTAAACGTCGAGATCAAACTCGCGTAATTTGTTTCAGGGCCGCAAGGCTCTGCGGACATAGGGATACCTCCGGATTTATCCGGGCTAGCGTCCCCCGTCTCGCTTCTTCCCCGGAAGAAGCACTCAGCCCGGACGGGGCTCGTTCACATTTTGGGCTGAACACGCCTTTCGGGATGGTCCCGTCAGGCCTCTGTAGGAGAATGGATCATGCGTACCGGCGTGATCGCCAGGAAGGTCGGAATGACCCGCCTGTTTCAGGAAGACGGACGGCATGTGCCGGTTACCGTACTTTCGCTGGAAGATTGTCAGGTGGTTTCGGTTCGCACCGAAGACCGTGACGGCTATGTTGCCGTCCAGTTGGGTGCGGGCGTTGCCAAGCAGAAGAACGTTGCCAAGCCGCAGCGCGAACATTTCGCCAAGGCGCAGGTGCCCCTCAAGGCCCGCGTTGTCGAATTCCGCGTTGCTGACGATGCCGTTCTCGAAGTCGGCAGCACCATTGCCGCATCGCATTTCGCCATCGGCCAGCTGGTTGATGTCGCGGGTCACACGCAGGGCAAGGGTTTCGCTGGCGGCATGAAGCGCTGGGGTTTCGGCGGCATGCGCGCCACTCACGGCGTTTCGGTCAGCCACCGTGCACTCGGTTCGACCGGCCAACGTCAGGATCCGGGCCGCGTCTTCAAGAATAAGAAGATGGCCGGCCACATGGGCGACAAGCAACGCACCCAGCAGAACCTGGAAGTCGTCCGCGTCGATGACGAGCGCGGCCTGGTTTTCGTCAAGGGTTCGGTTCCCGGCGCCAAGAACGCCTGGCTGATGGTCAAGGACTCGGTCAAAGTGCCGCGCCATGCCGAAGCGCCTTATCCCGCCGGCCTCAAGAGTTCGGCGATTAACAACGATGTTCCGGCTGCTGCCGATACGCCTGCGGAAGACACCGCGGCTGTCGAAGCGACCGAAGGTCAGGAGGGCTGAACATGAAAGTCAAAGTCCTCAAGATCGATGGTAGCGCCGGAAAGGGCGACATTGAACTCAGCGATGCTGTGTTCGGCGTCGAACCCCGTGCAGACATCCTCCACCGCGTTGTCACCTGGCAGCTCGAAAATCGTCGCGGTATTGCCCGCGCTACCCGTGAGCGTTCCGAAGTTGCCCGCACCGGCAAGAAGTTCGGCAACCAGAAGGGCGGCGGCACCGCCCGTCACGGCGATCGCGCAGCTCCGATCTTCATCGGCGGCGGCAAGGCCCACGGCGCCCGTCGCCGCGAGTTCGACGTATCGTTGAACAAGAAGGTCCGCGTGATGGGCCTCAAGATGGCGCTTTCATCCAAGGCAAAAGGCGGCCTCGTGGTCGTTGACAACCTCGAGCTGACTGCCGCCAAGACGAAGCTGCTTGCTGCCGATCTCGCCAAGGCGGGTTGGGGCAAGAAGGTGCTGGTGATTGATGGCGATGCCGTTGATGCCGCATTCGCTCGCGCTGCCGGCAACATCGTCGGGATCAACGTGCTCCCGGCAATCGGCGCCAACGTCTATGACATTCTCAAGCATGACACGCTGGTGCTGACCCGCGCTGCGGTGGAAAAACTGGAGGCGCGCTGCGCCCCCCGGGAGGGCTTGAACAATGGCTAAATCCGCAATCGACACGCGTCATTATGACGTGATCGTCGCCCCGCACATCACCGAGAAGTCGACGCTGCTCTCTGAGCATAACGCCGTCGTCTTCCGCGTGTCCGGCGATGCAACCAAGCCGCAGATCAAGGCGGCCGTGGAAGCACTGTTCGACGTCAAGGTGACCGGCGTGAACACGCTGACCCAGAAGGGTAAGACCAAGCGGTGGAAGGGCAAGCCTTACACCCGCAGCGATTTTAAAAAGGCGATTGTGACGCTGGCTGAAGGCCAGTCGATCGACGTCACCAGCGGCATCTGAGGGCAAAGATCATGGCACTCAAAAGTTATAATCCGACCAGCCCGGGCCGCCGTGCGCTGATCCTCGTCGACAAGTCGTCGCTGTGGAAGGGCAAGCCTGTCAAGGCTTTGACCGAAGGCAAGAGCAAGTCTGGTGGCCGCAACAACAAGGGCCATGTCACTTCGCGTGGCATCGCTGGCGGCCACAAGCAGTCGTATCGCATCATCGACTTCAAGCGCCGCAAGTGGGACAGCCCCGCGACGGTTGAGCGGATGGAATACGATCCCAATCGCACGGCTTTCATTGCGCTCGTCAAGTATGCCGATGGTACCCAGACCTACATCCTGGCACCGCAGCGGCTCGCCGTTGGCGATTCGGTGGTTGCAGGTGAAAAGACCGACGTTAAGCCGGGTAACGCCATGTTGCTCAGCCAGATGCCGGTCGGCACGATCATCCACAATGTCGAGATGAAGCCGGGCAAGGGCGGCCAGATCGCCCGTTCGGCAGGCACTTATGTGCAGCTCGTCGGCCGTGATCGCGGCATGGTCATTGTCCGCCTGAACTCGGGCGAGCAGCGCTATCTGCGCGGTGATTGCATGGGCACGGTTGGCGCGGTTTCGAACCCCGACAACCAGAACCAGAACTTCGGCAAAGCGGGCCGTACCCGCTGGCAGGGCCGCCGTCCGCT
>JANOBA010000437.1:0-5434 GCA_031411415.1 Novosphingobium sp. | reverse complement strand
GGCAAGCCGGTGGTGGTGGCAACGCAAATGCTCGATTCGATGATCAGCAGCCCTTCGCCGACCCGAGCCGTAGTCTCCGATGTCGCCAATGCGATCTATGACGGGGCCGACGCGGTGATGCTCTCGGCCGAGACGGCCTCGGGCGCCTGGCCGGTCGAAGCGGTGACGATGATGCACCGCATTGCCGGGGAAGTCGAAGCCGATCCCGGCTATCGCACCCAGATGTCTTTCACCATGGTCGAGCCCGACCGCACCACCGCCGATGCGCTGGCTCATGCCTGCGCGACGATTGCCGAGACGGTGACGCTTGCAGGGATCATCGTCTTCACCGGATCGGGCTCCACCGCCCGGCGCGTGGCGCGCGAGCGTCCCGGCGCGCCGATGCTGGTGCTCACCCCGTCGGTGAAGACCGCGCGGCGCATCAGCCTGCTGTGGGGCGCCTATCCGATTGTCACCCGCGATATCGGCAGCTTCGAGGAAATGATCGCCAAGGGCAAACGCATGGCCCTGCGCCACCGCTTTGGCGCGGCGGGATCAAAGCTGATCGCGCTGGCGGGTGTGCCCTTTGGCACGCCGGGATCGACCAACCTGCTGCATGTGGTGACGCTGATGGGGGATGAGCTGAAGCGGACCTAGTCCGCCTCAGCCTCCGCGGCTGCCCGCGCGGCCATGATGTCGGCGATCTGGCTGCGCGAATCGGTGGCTGCCGAGCCGCCGTCGACCGACAGCACCTGCCCGGTGACTTGCGCCGAGCGGTCGCTGGCCAGGAACATCACCGCCTCGGCGATATCCTTGGGTGCGCCCTGCCGCTGCAGTGGTTGCCAGCTCATCCGCGCGTCCCGAATCGCCTCGCCGATGCGCGCGGCCTTGGCCTCACTCATGCCCGGAGTGTGGGCATAGGTGCCCATTTCGGTGGGGATGTTGCCGGGGCAAATGCAGTTCACCCGCACGAGATGCTGGCCCAGTTCGCTCGCCGCTGACTGGCTGAAATTGATCACGGCGGCTTTGGACGCGCGGTAGGAGAAAAAGCCGAAGCCCGGGCGCACACCGCTGATCGAGGAAATGTTGATCACCGCGCCGCCACCATGCGCCGCCATGTGACGCGCGGCCAGTTGGGTGCCGAGCATGGTGCCTTTGACGTTGACCGCCATGATCCGCTCGAATGCGCCGAAATCGGTCTCCAACAGCGGCCCGAAGGTGCTGTCGGTCAGCCCGGCGTTGTTGACCATCGCGTGAAGCCCGCCGAACTCGCTGACTGCGAAATCGACCAGCGCAGCCATGTCGCCTTCGTCCGAAACATCGCAGCGCCGGAAGCGGGCGTTCGGGCCAAGTTGCGCGGCCAGCGCCTCGCCTTCCGCATCGCGCAAGTCTGCAATAACCACCTGTCCGCCTTCGGCCACGAACAGCTCGGCAATCGCTGCGCCCAGCCCTCGCGCCGCGCCGGTGATCACCGCGACCTTGCCTGTCATTTCATTCGCCATTGCGCTCTCCCGTGTCCGGCAAAGCTCTAGGTTGCGCAAAGCCCCCAAGCAATGCCATGCTGGCAGCTGGGAGTTTGTGATGAAGAAACGGATGTTGGGCCAGGGGCTGGAAGTCTCAAGCCTTGGCCTTGGCTGCATGAGCCTGAGCGGTGCCTATGGCGATGCCTTGAGCGAGGCCGACGCGGGCGAGCTGCTACGCGCCGCCTATGACATGGGCGTGACCTTTTTTGACACTGCCGAGTATTATGGCCCGCATGTCAACGAGCGCCAGCTTGGCGCGGGGCTGGCGGGCATTAGGGACAAAGTGGTGATTGCCACCAAGTTCGGCTTCCGGATCACGGCCGAGGGCACTCCCGGCAAGGGCTTTGACAGCCGGCCCGAACATATCCGCGAAGTGGCCGAGGCCTCGCTAATGCGGCTTAAGACCGACTATATCGACCTGTTCTATCAACATCGCCCCGATCCCGATGTGCCGGTCGAGGATGTCGCCGGCGCGGTCGGCGATCTGATCCGGGCCGGCAAGGTGCGCCATTTCGGCCTTTCGGAATCCAGCCCGGACCTGATCCGCCGCGCCCATGCGGTGACGCCTGTCACGGCGCTGCAAAGCGAATATTCGCTGTGGACGCGCGATGTCGAAGCCGAAATTCTGCCCACTCTGGCCGAACTCGGAATTGGCTTCGTGCCGTTCAGTCCGCTGGGGCGCGGCTTCCTGACTGGCGGCGTGAAACCAAGCTCGCTTGCCGAAGGTGACTGGCGCGCCAACATGGCCCGCTTCAAGGGCGATGCCCACGCGCACAACATGGCGCTGGTTGATGCGCTGGCAAAGCTGGCGGCGGAAAAGGGCCATAGCCCGGCCCAGCTGGCGCTTGCCTGGGTGCTGCACAGGGGCGCAAATTTCGTACCGATCCCGGGCACCCGGAAGCGCGAGCGGCTGGCGGAAAATATCGCCGCAGCCGATATTGCGCTCAGCGCCGCCGATCTTGCCGCCATCGAGGCCGCTTTCCCGGCAGGCGAAGTGGTCGGAGGACGGTACTGGTAATGAGCGCGCCCGAGGAAATACTGGCCGAAGCGGAGAGCGGCGCGCAGCGCATCGAGACGCCGTGCGGCGAGGGCACGATGGCCTGGCGGGTGTGGGGTGAGGGCGCGCCGCTGGTGCTCGGCCACGGCGGGCAAGGCGCATGGTCGCACTGGATCCGCAACATCGATGTGCTGGCGGCGCACTACATGGTGATCGTGCCCGATCTGCCCGGCCACGGCGACAGCGCCAAGCCCGGCGAAGCCAGTCACGACGCGATTTCCGCTGCGCTGGACGAGGGTATGCGGGCAATCTTGAGCAAAGGACAAAAGGCCACATTCGTGGGCTTTTCCTTCGGCGGCGCGGTGTTTACCCATTTTGCCCTGCGCCATCCCGAATGGGTGGAGCGGGTGGTGCTGGTTGGCACCGGAGGGCTCGATACGCCGCACGGGCACATCAACCTCGGCAAGGTCTCCGGGCTCAAGGGCGCTGAGCGCGAGGCGATGATGCGCTCCAATCTGCTCGGTCTGATGCTGCATCATCCTGAGACGGTCGATGCGCTCGCCCTGCATATGCTGATCGCCAACGCGCGCACGGCGCGGCTGTTTGTGCCGCATCTCGTCATCCCGGATCAGGTGGTGAAAGTGCTGGGCGACCTCAAGGTGCCGCTTGATGCTATCTGGGGCGAGTTTGACCGGCCGCATCCGGGTCCCGCTTTGCAGGAGGCGGTGCTGCGCCGCTTTCAGCCGCAGATGGACTTCCGTGTTGTGGCTGGCGCAGGGCACTGGGCGATGTATGAACGGCCAGACGCGTTCAATGCGACGCTGCTTGCCATGCTGGCCTTGCCCCCGCGCGTGATGGAGTGATGGCGATGACGAGCTTCACCAATGCCCGGGTGTTTGATGGAACCGCGCTGTTGCCGGGGCTCCAGACGGTCACACTGGAAGGCAATCGCATCGCTTCGGTGAACGATCAGCCTGGCGGTCCGGATGCGATTGACCTCCACGGTATGACCCTGATGCCTGGGCTGATTACCTGCCATTTCCACCCCGATTTCTACAAGTTCACGCTCGCACAGGGCCTCGCCGGCGATCCGCTGGGCAAGGAACTGCCACCCGGTGTGCTGATGGCAATTGGCGTGCGCAATTGCGGGGTGCTGCTCGAAAGCGGGTTCACCGGCTATGTCGGCGCGACCAGCGCGCACGACATCGACGCGCAACTGAAGATCGCGATTGCCGAAGGGATCATCCCCGGCCCGCGCATCCGCGCCTGTTCGGCGCACCTTGGCACAACTGGCAACCTCAACGATTCGAAAAAATGGTGGCGGCAGATGACCACGCCCGGCGCGGATGTCTTCGTCGATGGCCCCGAAGACATGCGCAAGATGACTCGCGAATTCATCCGGCGGGGCGCAGAGACGATCAAGATATTCGCGAGTTCCGGGCACGGTTTTCCCGGCCCGGTGCCGCGCAACATGGACCGCGACGAGATCGCGGCGGTGGTCTCTGCCGCGCACACCCGTGGCGCGATGGTGCGCGCGCATTGCGCCACCCGCGACATGATCCGTGAATGCGTCGAACTGGGCGTCAATATCATCGACCACGGCGACGAGGTCGATGACGAGATATTGGGGCTGATGGCCGAGCGTGGCACTTACTGGGTCCCCAGTCTGATCTATCCCAAATGCCTGATCGAGCTGGGCTGGGACGATGGCACGATGCAGGCGCAACTGGAGAATGTCCGCGCGATGCTGCCACGCGCGCAGCGGGCAGGCGTGCGGCTGTTGATAGGCGATGATTACAGCGGCGTGTTCCGCGATGTGATGGATGATGATCCGCTTGACCATCAAGTCGGCAATTATGGCCGTGAATTTGCTTATTACGGCGCTATTGAGGGGCTGAGCGCGGCCGAAGTGCTCAGCTGGGGCACCAGGCACGCCGGCGAAGCGCTGATCGGCGCGCCGGGGCAGCTTGGCATAGTCGCGCCGGGCGCGCTGGCCGATCTGATTGTCGTTGACGGCGATCCCCTTGCCGACCTGTCACTGCTGGCGCGGCCCGCCGAGGCGCTGAAAGCGGTGATCCGCGACGGGGCATTCGTGATCGACCGGCTGCCACCCCGGACAGGGAACCTGACCGCATGACCCGCCTCGCACCGATTGATCCCGCATCGCTGGACGGGGCCTTGCGTGCACAATTCGATGCCGGCACGCCGCTCGACCGCTCGATGATGACCCCGACCGCACATGCTCCCGAGCTGATGCAAGCGCTGCATGGTTTTGCCGCCGTGCTGGGCCGGAAAGGCACGCTGCCGCAGAGGCTGGTCGAGATGATCCGCTTGCGCATTGCCTTTCACAACCAGTGCCGCAGCTGCATGGCGATGCGCTATCAGACCGGGCTGGATGGCGGCATGACCGAAGGTGATGTCTGCTCGCTGGAGCGCCCGCATGAAGCGCCCGGACTGACGCCTGCGGAAAAATGCGCGCTGGCCTATGCGGATATTTCCGCGACCAACCATTTCGCCATTGGCGATGCCACTTTCGCCGGCCTGCGCCAGTATTACTCTGAGCCCGAGATTGTCGAACTGGGACTTTATGTGGCCTATTTCATCGGCTTCGGCCGCATGGTCGCCGCATGGGATCTCAGCGAGGAGCTCCCCGGCGCTGCCGAACAGCTGTCCGGGCGCGCCGCCCCGTGGGCGGTGGAAACTTTCGTCGTCGCCAATGCCTGAGGAACCAACCGCCATGAACCCTGCAATGCGCAACCGGAATTACATGCAGCTGTGCTGGGTGGTGCCCGATCTGGAGGCGGCGATCGCTCACTGGGTTCGCACTGCCGGCGCAGGGCCGTTCTTCGTGTTCGAGGAGCTGCACTTCGACGATGGTATCTATCGCGGCGCGCCGGCTGATATCCAGCCCTGCCGCGCCGCCATCGGCCAGATG
>JANOBA010000436.1:0-4730 GCA_031411415.1 Novosphingobium sp. | reverse complement strand
GTCGCCGCTGCGCAAGGCGTCCGCCTCGCTCCGCCAAGATTTCCGGGACGGCGCGCGTGGTGCGGTCAGCGCCACAGGCGGCACGATTACAGGTGCTGCGCCCGATGGCGGCGCGCCCGCTTCCGCCGCAGCCGACCGGCCCGCCTGGGCTAGCGCCATGCAGCGCCGACAGGCTCTCAACCAGGGCGTCTCGACAGCCACCCATGCCCTGCGTGGGGGTGATGGTGGTGGCAGCGGCAACGCCGTCAATCTCAGCGAAAAGGAATAGCCAGCAATGTTCAATCGACCATCTGTCCGATACGGGCAAACCCCCGAGCCGGTCACTCCCTACCAGCGCGCCGCGCAAGCTTGGGATGACCGCATCGGCTCTGCGCGCGTGCAAGCGAAGAACTGGCGGCTTGCCTTCTTCGGTACGCTGGCCCTGTCAGGCAGCCTTCCCGAGCTTCACCTGGCAAGATCGCGATGTCGATCAGGCCGCTTTCGAGACCGCTCAGCAAGTGATCGCGGTCACGTTCGAATCGTTCGATACGGACCGCCTCGCTGCCGCCGGCGAAGGCTTCCAGCGTGGCGCGCAAGTTGCCGGCCGAGAAGGAAGTATAGAACCCTACGGCGAGGCGACCCGATTGCCCCTTGCGCGTGTCGTGCAGCCAGGTGTTCAGCTCGGTGAATTCGCGGACCACCCGTTCGGCCGTCTTGAGGTAGGTCTGGCCCGCAGGTGTCAGGACTGCGCCGCGTGACATTCGCTCGAACATCTCGATACCGAGACGCTTCTCGAGCGCGAGCAGCTGACGACTCAATGTCGATTGTTTGATACCGAGCCGCTTCGCCGCTCTGCTGAAGCTGCCGGATTCTGCTGCGAGCACCAGATAACGCAACTGCCGCAGTTCGATCACTGCTGCCACCGTCCGGTCTGTACTGCCCCCACCGTTACCTCCCCTCAGGCGAGTGTGGCTGCAAAAGCCACACGGCCAGCGAACTGCACCGCCAGGGCAAACTGCCTGACAGTGCCACTCTCCATGTCGCCCGAAACGGAACCCCGCGCGCAGGCCAACCCCTGAACCACGCAACAGCGACGTGCGAAGGCCGGTTTCCTGGCTCACGGATCATCACGCGGAATTCGCGCCTTCCCGGAGACTGGCCCCAGTGGCGGCACAGACGTCGTTGCCTATGCTATGAATGCAGCGCTAGCCGACTACAGTTGCAGGGACAGCTGCGGCTTCGGTGCCGGAGCTCCTCACCGCATTCCCGATTAAGTCCTCTCGGACACCAACGCGCCACATTTACTATTAGCTATTCATATGGTTGGAAATGGCCTGCCGACGAAACGGTTTTCCGGTGCGCCGGATAGAGCCGGACTATTGTGACAATCGCCTAATTTGGCTGAATAATTGCCCAGAGCCGGATCGGATGATGTCGCGGATCAGGCGGTCGCCTTGCCCGTCTCGGACTTTCGCTTCACCTTATGGATCACGGCTTGGGTTCGTCTCGGCAGCGCGCTGCGGGATGGCGAGGATCAGCGTCACGATGGCGAGCCCCAGCGCCAGGGAAGCACCAGCCCGGCTCAATTCCAATCCGCCATGCGCCACGGGCTTATCCAGAAAATCGCCAACCACGGCACCGAGCGGCCGGGTCAGGATGAATGCTGCCCAGAACAGCGCAACCCGGCTGATCGATGTTCGGTAATAGGCGAGCGCGATCAGCGCGAGCAGCGTACCGAAGACGACTGCCGATCCTAGATAACCAAGCGGACCATCGGCGATCCAGTCGCCGAGTGCAGTGCCCAGCGTTTGCGAGAAGGTGATCGTCAACCAATAATAGACCTCTGCCCTGGGCTCATGCACCGAACTGACCGAAATGCTTCCCAAGGCTTTGTACCATACGGCCAACGAGAGGAGGACGGCCGCCAGCAGGACCAGCGATCCACCCGGATAGCCGATACCGAGCGAGCGTGTGGCATAGTCGGCCATCGTCGTGCCGGCTGTGGTCGAAGCGATGATCGTTGCCCAATACAGCATGGGGTGGAATTGCCTTGCCGCTATTTGCAGTCCGACGAGGATGACCAGCAAAGTCGCAAATATGCCGGTGCCGATAAGGTAACCGAGGTTCATCGACATGCTGACAGTGTCGCCCGCGGTTTCACCGAAGGTCGTCGCCAGTATTTTGATGATCCAGAACCCCAGCGTAACCGCCGGAACCTTGGTCATCGTTGATTTGATGGAATCGGACACGGGCCAGCTCCTGACACGATTATCGGGGGATCGATAACCTGATCGGCGGCTAGGCCCTCAGAGCAAGCGTGCCTATAAGCAGACGCTGAGATTCACCTATATAAGCGGAAGTCCTATGCCCCCGACAAGAAAGTGTAGTGCAGCGTTCCCGGACAATTTGGCTGTCCGCCGGGTGGCTGCCCCACTCGCGATCGTGGCGCTGCAGTCAGTGGCCGCGATCTATTTTGTGGTCGATGGTGTGGATGACCTGCTGGGGCAGATCAGTCAGGGGTTCAGCCTTGAGATCGTAATGGAATGTCTCATCGCCTTCGCATTGCTTGGTGGTGTCGTGATGGGCTCCCGCTATATTGGCCGGATCACGAGAGAGATGCGCTGGAAAGACCAGTCACTTGCCAGCGCCAGGGGCGCCTTGGCTGACCACATTGCATTCCGCTTCCAGGAATGGGGGCTCACACCGGGCGAAGGCGACGTGGCATTGTTCGCGCTGAAAGGTTGCGATGTCGCTGAAATCGCCCGTCTGCGCGGGGCCGCATCCGGGACAGTGCGGTCACAGCTGAGTCAGATATATGCGAAAGCGGGTGTAAGCAGCCAGGCGATGCTGGTTTCGCTATTCATCGAAGATCTGCTGGATGCAACGCCACTCGTATAAAACGTAGCGAATGAAGTTTGCTACAGTCGGCCCACTGCAG
This sequence comes from Novosphingobium sp., assembly GCA_031411415.1. Taxonomy (GTDB): domain Bacteria; phylum Pseudomonadota; class Alphaproteobacteria; order Sphingomonadales; family Sphingomonadaceae; genus Novosphingobium. The sequence continues at coordinate 1,813 of JANOBA010000436.1, read as the reverse complement.
AGGATCATTTCGGTTCGCGCGCCTGCGGGCGTACTCTCTTCGTTGGTTGTCGCCTCGCTACCTTGCGAACTTCCCCACCATTGTCACGCAGCTTTCGATTTTCGCATCCGCAGTCCAGGCTTTGCGGCGTGTGGACGGTGCAGCTTTGAGGCAATTTCATTCGATCCGCCCTGTACGGTCGGCGCAACACGGATGGATTTCAGTGTCTCAATTTCCTCAGGATGGCGATCCAGTATCTCCAGAAGCCCTACCGCCGCATCGCTGGGTGGGGTCGCTCCGCTCTCGTATTTTTGGAACGCCCGCTTGCCGCCGCCGATGATCCGCCCGGCCTCTTCCTGTGTCAGCTTCAAGCGCTTGCGCACGGCCTTGACCCGCGCGGCATAGGCCGCGCGCAGTTCCACATAGGCGGCATCCAGTGCCTTCAGATCGGCGCCGGAGTGAATGGAATCACTGTCGTCCTCGGGATACCAGCCCGGCACCTCGACGGTGCGCGACAGGGAGCCGACATTGACCGTCTGCGGGCGAACAGCCCGGCTCAGAACCTTGCCCGTCTCGGGGTGGATGCGTGTCTCGCTCACTTCAAGCCTCCTTGAACGACGTCAGCACGATGTCGATCAGCGTTTCGCCGGCGAACTTCAAATAGAGCCAGAGCCCATCGAACGGGATGCGGTAGCTGTCGTGCCAGACCTTCGAATTGGGAGGACTGTGGGCCGTTTCCGACTTCACGAAATCTCCCGCCTCCAGGGCCTGCACAACATCGACAACTTCCGCGAGCGAATAGCCCAGGGCCTGGGCATCGCGCATTGCCTTCCGCGTTATCTCCAGACTCTCCGCATCATGGAATTTCGCCTGAATGGCAGCCAGTTCATGATGCGGCCTTCTCTTTACCGACATGCAATATACACCTTAAAGGTCAATTTTCAAGGGCGATTCTGGCAGGGTCAGGCGACCTTCCTGCGAGATGCCGTTTTCTGCTGGCCTGCAAGGGCGTCGGCAATTCGCTTGCCGACACGGTTTGCCGCCTTGCGGGACGGATCCATCTCGACATGGGCATAAATCATCGTCGAGCGCATGTTGGAATGACCCAATATGGCTCCTGTCAGGGCGAGGGCTTCGCCTGTCGAGGTCGAGATCGCGCCCATTGTATGGCGCAGAGTATGCGGCGTGACGCCTTCCAAACCCGCCTTCTTGACGATCTTGGGCCAGATGGTCTTGGTTCCCTGGAAGAAACCTTCGCCTCGGTCGCCCGGAAAAACGAATTCCGACTCCTCGACCCGATCGATGCTCTTCAGCAAAGCTAGCGCGGCGTTTGCCAGTGGCCGGATCGATCGACCCGTCTTGGAATCCGCGAGCATCAGCAGGCCGCGATCGAAATCGATCTCGCTCCATTTGAGTTCCGCAATTTCCTGGCGGCGGCAGCCGGTCAGTACCCAGAGACGCGCAATGTTCAGCGCCTTCACATTGACGCCGTCCGCCTCCAGCAGATCGCAGGCTTCGCCGAGGAGTTGCACTTCCGCCAGCGAGAGGAAGCGCGTCCGCTGATTATCGGTCTTCTTGACCACCGCCTTCTCGCAAGGGTTGGCCGGCACGATGCCGCGGCGCACGGCGAAGCTGAATACCGCCGACAGATCCCGGAACACCTTCCGCGCGGCGCCGTCGCCGCCGCGCACGATGCCAGCCAGCTCGACAAAGATGCGGTTGAACACACCCAGGCGGCTCCAACGAATGAACCGGTTGTAGATTGTCTTGTGCGGCCCGTAGTCACGCGGCGCATCGCGCCACCGCAGACCGTTCTTGATGACGAAGATGATCG
>JANOBA010000435.1:0-5434 GCA_031411415.1 Novosphingobium sp. | reverse complement strand
GCACCCAGATGCCCGCCGGTGACCGAGACCGCCGAAACCATCTCAGCTCGCAGCTCGTCCGCCAGTTGGCGAAGCTGGGCAGGCGCCAGACGGCGGAGCTCGGCTGGGGTCGGAACCGTGTCCAGAAGCGGCGTGGGGGGGAGTTCAGTCATGGGCGGCGGGCTATAGCCGGGGCAATCAATACTGTCGATGAACAAGCATCACAGCTCGATGCTTCGAAGCCCAAGCCATTGGCGCACCACGAGATAGCGCCCATGCAGCGCGCCGCGATCCTGGATGCCAAAGCCCAATGTGGTGCCTTCCATGCCCTCAGCGGCGGGCAGCCACTTGACCTGTTCGAGGCCGTGACGGACGCCATCCCGCGTCCACTCTGGCGCTCGCGCAAGGCCCTCGGCGACGAGGCGCCCGAAATCGTGGCCTTTCGCTGCCGACCATGCGGGCTGCGTCGGTGTGATCTGCAGCTCCTTGCGCAGCGCCGCGAGCGTCAGGTTGGTGTCGGAATGCATGTCGATGTAGCGCCAGCCGTCGCAGGCAGCCGCAAATCCTGGATCATAGCCGCGCAGGCCGGCGGTATTCATCATGCGCGGGCCTTGCCAGCCGGTGGCGGTGAGGGCCGTGGCGACGGCGGGGGCGGATAGGCCGAGGCCGAGATAGACGAAGCCGTCAGGCTCTGCTGCGAGGGCCTTTGCGACGGCCTCGCCTGACTCTTTAGCGAGCGGCGAAATTCCCTCGGCAACCGCCACTTCGATGCCGATGATCGCGGCTTCGTCTCGCAGGTATTCGAGGTGCCGTGTGCCGATGGGCGAGAGGTCGTAAACTACCCCCAGCCGCTTAGCGCCGCTAGCCGCCAGATGCCGGGCGATGACCAGTGATTCGTCCTCGTGACTGCCGACTTGCAAGTGGAACATCCATTCGCCCCGGCCACGTTCTGCCCCGGCCCAGTTGATCGTCGGCACCTGCCAGTGCTCGACCATGGGCGTGAGGATCAACGCGTTGTCGCCAATTGCCGGGCCGGCGATCAGCACAATATCCGGCTGGCTGGCGAGGTCTGTGAAGGCGCGGATGACTTTTCCCGCGCTCCCCGTCGGCAGGCCGTGGCCATATGCGGGCACGAACTCGACCTCGGCATCCAGCCGTCCTGCCGCCTGTACACGGGCGACTTCGCGCTCTAGCCACGGCGTCATGTCGCCCACCGGCGGCGACCCGTCGCACATGTCGTTGAGCACGCCCACTTTGATTTTCGCTGCCACCCTGCATCCTCCGCGCGATTGTTACTCCGCACCAGCTTGCCGCCGATCGGCATTTGAGCCAAGCGCGTAAAAAATGGGATGGGAGAAACTGATGTCTCGAATGACAGATCTGATGGACAAGGCGACTGCTGCAACCGGCCTGACGCACTTTGGCGAAGATAGCTGGCAGGAAGGCCTGGAGCGGCTGATCGATTCGGCGGAGCGCGAGGCAAAGCTCAACGATGCGGGCCGCGCGATGTTTGATGGGCAGGCGGTGATGCTGCTGATGCGGCGGCTCGAGATCGAGGACTGGTATGCCCGCCACCCCGAGATCGACGACGAGGAAATCGTCGCGCCGCTGATGGTGCTTGGCCTGCCGCGCACAGGCTCCACCGCGCTGCATTGCCTGCTGGGCGAAGACCCGGCGGTGCGGACCATGCGCAACTGGGAGGCTTTGGCGCCGTGCCCGCCGCCCGAGGCCGCGACTTATGACACCGATCCGCGCATCGCCATGATGGAAGCGCAGATGGCCATGCGCGACAAGCTCACCCCGCGCATGAAACAGATGCTGCCGAGCACCGCGACTTCGCCCAGCGAAGACCAGCTGACCATGGGCTTCAACTTCGTCTCCCAGATTTTTCAGGCGAGCTTTCATATTCCCAGCTATGCCCAGTGGCTGCACCATGAGGCAGACTTGGAGCCGACGTTTCGTTATGTGAAGCGCGTGCTGAAGCTGCTGCAATGGCGCTGCGGCCCCAAGCGCTGGCGGCTGAAAAACCCGACTTATTCGATGTTCGTGGGCGCGCTCGACAAGGTGTTTCCTGATGCGCGCTATTGCATGACGCACCGCGACGTTGCCAATGTCATCCCGTCCGTTGCCGATATTTATTTCGAGATGGGCCAGGTCGTGTCAGATGATATCGACAAGGCATGGATGGGCGCAATCAATGTCGAGTTCTGCCACCTCGGCATGCAGCGGATGATCGCCTTTCGCGATGCGGGCAACGAGCATCGCTTCTTCGACATCCACTTCGCCCCGTTCCAGAAAGACCCGTTCCCCACAATGCAGCGGCTTTATGACTTTCTCGGCGAGGAATTTACGCCAGAAGCGCGCATGAGGATGCAGGCCTGGCGTGATGCGACGCCGCGCGGGCAGCATGGCAAGCATGAATATAATCCTGCCGATTTCGGGCTTGATACAGTCAAACTGCGCGAGGATTTCCGCTATTATACCGAGCGGTTTGACGTGCCTCTGGGTAAGGATTGACGTCAGGCGTCAGGGCCGCGCACCGCGCTGGAAGAAGGGCAGTTTGCAGACGTCATAGCTCGGATCCTTGTCGCCAAGGCCCATCAGCCCGCCGCCGGTGAACGGGCGCTGGAGCTGCATGTCGTATGTCACGACGCGCTTGGAAAACCGCCACTTGCCGTCGGCGCAGCGGCGGTAGTTGTCGATATAGCGCACGGCCATGAAGTCCTCGATCTGTTTGCCGGGATTTACCTGGTCGGGCAGGACGTGGACGGCGAGGGCATAAACCTCCCCGTTGCCCTCATCGCCTTGCACTGCGATCATGTGGTTGCAGGCGTGATGGCCGCTGTAGGTCATGTAGGGCAGCGAGCCGGCGATGAAGTCGCAGTATTTGTCCGCCGGGCCGTCGAAGCTGTCTCCGTGGGTGTCGGTTGCGTCCTCGGTGTAGAGATCGCGCAGCAGGTCAACGTCCTTGCGGTCGATTGCGCGCGAATAGCACAGCACGAGATCGCGGATTGCCTCGCGGTCGATCAGCTGCTGGATGGCGGGGTCGTTGTGCATGGCTGGCTCCTTCATTGGCGCGCGACGCCATCCGCCTCGGCGGGAATGGCGAAATGCTGGATATAGTCGGCAAACACCGCGCGCACTTCGGCATCCTTGAGGCCGAATTGTTCGAGGCTGTAGCGGTTTTCGCCGCGCTTGCCTTGTGGGTTGGCTTCGCGCCATGCGGCGATGCTCGCGCGCACGTCATCGGGGGTATCCGCGCCGATGCCGGCATGGATTTCATCGAGCAGTGCGGCGGGGTCAGCGGCGAGGCGGTAGTAATCAACGTGGGTAACGCAGGCCGCATCGGGGCCAGTGCAGAAGGCCATGATCCGGTCGATATGGCGGCGGATGAAATGGAGCATCTGCCGGCCAACGCGGTGCGGATCGACCGGCTCACCCTGGCGCGCATTGCGCAAGCTGAAGGTCATCTTGCAGATCGAGGCCAGAATTTGCGCGGGGTCGCGGTGGGTCATTACGAAACGCACGCCGGGGAAGACTTGGCGGATTGTGTCCATGGCAATCACGTGGTTGGGATATTTCAACGCCCAGCGGGGCTGCGGGCACTTCCATTGCAGCAATTGCAGCATCCGCCGGTGCACCTGATAAACCGGCTCCAGATCAAGCTCGTCCATCAGAAAATCAAAGTATTCCGGGCAGTCATAGAGGTTGAAGAACCCTGCCGCGCCATAGCCGTGCTCCAGGAACAGGTGGCACTCCTGCGGCCCGTCCTCGTCGATCAGGTGGAGCGCGTCGAAGCCATCGACATGTGCGCGGATTTCGTCGTTGATCTGCCGCTCCATGGCCTTGCGGGTCTGGATCGAGGCAGGATCGTGGCCGGGCGGGGGGAAGGGCATGATCGCCTCCCAGGTGCGCAAGCTACGGAAGCGGCGATCATGGTCGAACAGGTATTGGAAATAGGTGGTGCCCGAGCGCGGCAGGCCGGTCAGGAACACGGGATCAGTGATTTCCTCGCCCGTGATTTCGGGGAAGTCACGCAGCCATTTGTGGGCGGTCAGCCGGTCATTGGTTACGCGCAGCAAAGACTGCCGGGCGGCGGCAAATCCTTGCGCGCCAAAGCGGCCATCCCGGTTCAGCGAGGCGGTCAGCGCTTCGAGGTTGGCGTGCAGCTGCGGTTCGGGATCGGCGAACCCGGCCTTGGTCTCGGCCTCGGCGATGATGGCGGCGGGATCGAGCCGGTTCATGTCAGCGAGCCGCCATCCACCGGCCAGACCTGCCCGGTGACGAAACTGGCGCGCGGGCTGGCGAGCAGCGCCACCACCGCTGCCATTTCCTCAGGCGTGCCGAATGGGCGGCCAACGAGGGTCTTGCGCTGGCGCATGGCGCGGTCTTCCTCACTCATGGGCGGGCCTTTGGTGAAAAACCCACTGTCGGGATGGAAGCGGCTGCCCTTGCTGTAGGCATCAGGGGAGGCGGCAAAGGTGGCATAGGGCGCGATTGCGTTGACCCGGATGCCGTGCTGGCCCAGTTCCTTGGCGAGCACCACGGTGAAGCTGTGCACCGCGCCTTTCATCGCTGAATAGACCGGCAACATATAGTCGCCGACCAGCCCCGCCGTGCTGCCGACATTGACGATGGCGCCGGTCTTCCGCGCGATCATGCCCGGCAGAGCGGCATGGGTCATGCGCAGCACAGTGCCGAAATTGAGGTCAATATCGCCGAGCCACAGGTTGGGGTCGGAATCGACGAAGAAGCCCTGATCGACATTGCCGCCGACGTTGTTGACCAGAATTTCAACCGGCCCGAGCTTTTCGGCGGCAGCGAGGATACTTGCGGGGGCGGCGTGATCGAGCATGTCGGCTGCCACGAACACCGCATCCGCCGCACCCGCCTGCAATGCTGCGGCAACCACGCTTGCGCCCGCCTCGGCATCGCGGCCGACGGCGACCAGCTTGACCCCGTTCGCAGCCAGTTCGAGCGCGATGCCGCGTCCGATATTGGCCGTCGCGCCGGTAACAATCGCGACCTTGCCTTCAAGGCCTAGTTCCACAGCTCTCTCTCCGAATTGTTCAGGCTTGTTCGGCCTTATAGGCCTCCACTTCCTCTTCCACCACTTTGATCAGGTGGCGACAGAGAATCTCTTTCTCCATGAAATGGATATGTTCCAGCGCGCCGCTGGCAAGCCCGCGCTGGCCGGCGCGGATGATGTCCACGTCTTCCGAATGGATATCGCGCGCCGTGGCCATGGATGCTTCGCGGAAGAAGCGCGTGCTCGCGGTCTCGTCGTCGCCCACCCAATAGAGCCGGATCACCCCGCGCGATTTCTCCGGGCCGAGCGGCAGCACCGTGTGCAGGAAGTGCTGCGCCGGGTTGCACAGCAGGAACAGGTTGGGGAACAGCGCGAGGTATTCCCGGCCGAGCGGCAGTTCCATCAGTCCGTCGGCCATCAGCCGGG
>JANOBA010000434.1:0-15418 GCA_031411415.1 Novosphingobium sp. | reverse complement strand
ATGGATCGCATCCTGCTGGGCAGGGGCCTCGACCAGTACCCGCTCGGCGACTTCGGGATCCCAGCTGGTCATCCGCTTGTCCTTGCGCAGCGTGGTGTAGAACTGGTTGCGCAGAATCATGAACATCCAGGCGCGGAAATTAGTGCCCGGGGTGAAGCTCGCCCGCGCCGCCCAGCCGCGCACCATGGCTTCCTGCGCCATATCGTCAGCCATATCGCGCCAGCCGCACAGGCCGCGCGCGAAAGTGCGCAGCGATGGGATGAGGGCCACCAGTTGATCCCTGAATATCTGATCGGCCGCCAGTGTTTCAGGGGAGACGTCACTCACTGTCTTGAACCGATTTTCGCCGCCGCAATCTTGGCGTCGATATCTTCTAGGATACGCAGGAAATCCTCGGGTACTTCTTCGCTCGCGACGGCCTGATGCAATTGCTGCAAGGCCGCCGATACAGGATCAAAGGCGGTGGCGGCTTCGGGCATCAGCAATCCTTTTCGTGGCGGGCCTTTCCGTGGTGGGTCGTTGGCCATATTATCCTGCTTCTCAATGGTATTCTCGGGCTAAACCATCGTGATCGGAAAAAGTTGCATGCCGAGGGAACTTTTTTTGTTCGCGGCGGTTTGGACAATTCAAGCCAAGGAGCACGCATGTCACTGAAAGCCGAACTGGGTCCGGAACTTCCCTTGCTGCGCCGTTATGCGCGCGCGCTCACCGGATCGCAAACGCTGGGCGATGCCGCAGTGCGCCAAGTGCTGGAGGCTTTGCTCGCCGCGCCGGCGGAATTCGACACTGCCAAGCCGCCCCGTCAGGAGATATACCGGCTGTTTCACCGGCTGTGGCAAGGGCTGGCAAGCACCGGCAGCGGCACAATTGCCAGCCTGGCGATGCACACGCGCCAATCGCTGCTGCTCACGACAATCGAGGAATTCACCGTTGCCCAGGCGGCGACAATCCTTGGCAGCACGATCGCGGACGTCACCGCCGAAATTGCCGCGGCGCGTCAGGCCATTGCGGAATGCCTGCAATCACAGGTCCTGATTATCGAGGACGAATCGATCATCGCCATGCACATCAAGTCGATTGTCGAGGACCTCGGCCACGATGTCGCCGGCATAGCCCGAACCCACCGCGAAGCCGTCGCCATGGCAGCGCAGGCCAGTCCGGAACTGGTGCTTGCCGATATCAGCCTCGCCGACGGCTCCAGCGGCATCGATGCGGTCAGGGAAATTGTGGCGCTGATGGATGTGCCGGTGATCTTCATCACCGCTTTCCCCGAACGGTTGCTGACCGGCGAGCGGCCCGAACCGACTTACCTCATCACCAAACCGTTCAGCCCGGAAACCGTCGCCGCGACGATCGGCCAGGCGCTGCTTGTCCACCGTGAGCAGGCATGTGCTGCCGCGACACCCGCCGCGTTGGCCATGGCTGATGAAGCGCCGGACCCGCGCAAGCATTTCGACACGCCCGAAGCGCTGCTGGCCGATCCTGACCTGAGCAACGACGACAAGCAGTCCCTGCTCACCGAATGGGATTCCGAGATGGACGGGCGGCTCAATGCCGAATCCGAAGGCATGGGCGTCTTCGATCCGCTGACTGCGCGCAAGGAGGGCAAGCTGGCCAACGAGGCGCGGCATGTGAAAACGGCCCTGACCGCGATAACCGAGAAATCCGGGGGCGCTTAAGGCGTTCCCGAAGGCCACCCTTTGCATACTTGCCGACTGCGTGGTGAATGGGGCAGTCCTGACCTAACGGGTCTCTGCCTGTTTTTCCCTGTTATGCGGAAATTAACAGGGAAATTCGCAGTTTTGGCGGCGCTGATTGGCGACGCAATGGTCGCAAGACCCGCAGAAATCCAACGTTTCTTGGTAAAACTCCCAGGAAACGGAGCAGGGAATTTCCATTCCCATAACAGGGAATTCAGGCGCACGGATCAGGGAGTGATCAGGCCCAAGGACAGCTTCAAGGAGCTGCTCAAGGCGCACGAGCATAACCTCGACAACCTGCCTCGCTCGCTCTCCTCGCTGTGGAAAGCGATGGACGCCGGCGATTTTGCGCCTGCGCTGGCCCTGCAGGTGCGACGGTTCAACGGCTACCTGTTCAAGACCACCGAGGCGCTGCCGCTCGACGCCGACGAGCTGAAGGTGCTGATCGAGGCCGCCTCGAAGGTCTGGACCGATGTCGAGCCGGCGATTTTCGGCACCCTGCTCGAACGCGCGCTGAACCCGAAGGAACGCGCCAAGCTCGGTGCGCACTACACCCCGCGCGCCTATGTCGAGCGGCTGGTTGGGCCGACCATCATGGAACCGCTGCGTGCCGACTGGAGCGGGGTGCAGGCCGCCGCCGCCGCGCTGGTCGACGAGGGCAGGGCCGAAGAGGCCCGCGTCCATGTCGAGGCGTTCCACGCCCGGCTCGCCCAGACGAAAGTGCTCGATCCCGCCTGCGGCACCGGCAACCTCCTCTACGTCGCCATGGCGCGGATGAAAGAGCTGGAGGGCGAAGTGCTTGACCTCCTGGTCGGCCTCGGGGACGACCAGTATGTCGCCGAGATCACCGGGCACACGATCACGCCGGAGAATTTTCTTGGCATCGAGCTCAACCCCCGCGCCGCGGCGATCGCCCAGCTGGTCCTGTGGATCGGCTATCTCCAATGGCATTTCCGCGTGAACGGCAAGGACCGTGCCCCGCCCGAGCCGATCCTGCGCGACGTGCGCACAATCGAGAACCGTGACGCGCTGATCGAGTATGACGACCGCGTCTTGGAGCGCGACGAGGCCGGAATGCCGGTCACGATCTGGGATGGTGTCAGCTTCAAGGAGCACCCAGTCACCGGCAAACTGGTGCCGGACGAGACCGGACGAAAGGAAGTCTACCGCTATGTGAAGCCCCGTGCGGCAAGCTGGCCCAAGGCGGACTACTTGATCGGAAACCCGCCATTTATCGGCAACAAGCGTATGCGGGAGCGGCTCGGCACCGGATATGTAGATGCATTGCGGTCCGCATACCGAGGGGTGCCCGCTTCCATCGACTTCGTAATGTATTGGTGGGCGCGCTGTTCGGAGCTGCTATCTAAGCGAGCGATCGAGCGGTTCGGATTGATTACGACAAACAGCCTTTCGCAGATACAGGCTCGGCCGGTTGTCCAGAGGCTACTCGGTTCAAAGGCGCCCGCATCCCTTGTATTCGTCGTCGCCGATCATCCATGGCGGGACGCGGAAACCGATGCTGCGGTTCGCGTCAGCATGACCGTAGCGGCACCGGGTGAGCGGACTGGGATTGCGGTGCGGGTGACGGACGAGAGTGCCGTTGGTGATGGCTCGGTATCGTTCCGCATGGTCGAGAGCACCGGCAAGATCAACGCCGACCTCTCGATAGGCGCGGCGGTTACCGATGTTCGCCCGCTGATGGCTAACGCGAACCTATGCTGGCAGGGCTGCAAGCTCGTCGGCGCCGGATTCATTCTGGATGATGCGCAGGATGAGGCGCTTCGTGCGCCCGACACATCACGTTACCTGCCTCGTTACTGGACCGGTCGGGATTTGACGCAGTCCTCGGTGAGCAAACACGTCGTCGATCTGTTTGGTCTGGTCGAACGCGAGGCAGCAGCCAGTGTGCCAACCCTATATCAGCACCTCTTATCCCACGTCCGGCCCGAACGGGCACAGAACAACGACCGGACCTTCCGCGAGAAGTGGTGGCTCTTCGGACGACCACGTCCTGATCTGCGCGCCGCGAACGCAGGCTTGACCCGCTACATTGTGACCAGCGAGGTCGCAAAGCATCGGTTCTTTCAGTTTCTCGAATGGCCTGCCAACCTGATCGACGGCTCCGTCATCGCGATCAGCAGCGACGACGCATTGCTCCTGGGGCTGGTCAGCAGCCGCATCCATGTCGTGTGGGCGGTCGCGGCTGGGGGCAGAATGGGCGTGGGGAATGATCCTCGCTACCAAAACGAAGTCTGCTTCGATCCCTTCCCGTTCCCCTCCGATTTGCCCGAACCGCTCAAGGACCGCATCCGCACCGAGGCCGAAGCGCTAGACGCTTTGCGCAAGCGCGTTCTCACCCAACATGAGGACCTGACCCTGACCCGGCTCTACAACGTGCTTGAGGCACTGCGGGAAGGACGCACGCTCACCGAGGCCGAGCGCGACATCCACGACCGCGGCCTCGTCACCATGATCCGCCGCCATCACGACGCGATCAATGGCCTGGTCGCCGAAGCCTACGGCTGGCCTAGCGACCTGTCCGACGAAGAGATTCTCACCCGCCTCGTTGCGCTCAACAAGCAGCGCGCAGCCGAGGAAGTGCGTGGCACGATCCGCTGGCTTCGTCCCGAATACCAGGCGCCGGACTACCAGCCGCCCGTCACCCAGATGCTCGACCTCGGCGAGACCACCGCGCCGCTGCCCGACAACGTCATCCCCTGGCCCGCCAGCCTCCCCGAGCAGGTCAGCGCCATTCAGTCCGTTCTCGCTTCGGCAAATGCTCCGCTCACCCCCCAGGATGTCGCGCGCGCCTTCAAGGGGAAACGTGCCGCCACGGTGCGCCCTGTGCTGGACGCACTCACCGGCATTGGCATGGCGCGACGACTTAAGGACGGGAGATATGCGGCTTGATCGCAAAGGAATAAAAGTGACTAGAGACAAATTCCAATAGTCGCGATTAATCTGCTGGGCGATAGCCACACTCACTCCAATTCATTGCCCTCCCAAACCAACGCGCGCAGACCTAACGGTCAAATTCGCGGCCCCCGGTGCTGAGAGAGTAGACCCAAGCGACGTAGGGCAATCGCACGATAATGCGATCGCTAGGTCCTTGCCCCATTGCCATGGCGCGGCACATCAGTGAGACACCGCCCATGCGTTCCAGGCACATGGCGTCGGCTGAGTTGAAGAATGGTTCGCCCTTATGTCGCCAGACAATCACCGTGGCCCCATCAGGCAATGCGCCGATTGGCTGCACCGAATAGAAACCGCAAAACGCATAGAACACGGCTGAGACGAGGACACTTCCGATCAGCACGTTGCGCTTGGAGTGAGATTCTTCGTTGGTTGGTGTTGGGTTGGGCGGCATGCCCTCGTAGATTTCTGACTTAATGGTCTCTAGGTGCGGCCTGTTCTCGTCCAAGACTTCTCTCCAAGCAGACCGCCTCATGGCCTAGGGGTTGAGATGTAGTGCATTCGGCACCGGCACAAGAAAACAAATCGTGTTGTTCGAAAGGCTTCGGCCTGCGATGTTCGATTCTGCTAATTAATCAACGCGTTCGCTTGACGAAGACACCGCCGCCATCGCGTTTTTCAGTCGCAAAGTTCGGCAGTGACTCGATCAATTCCGATAGGCGCGAAAATCCGTAGCTGCGCGCGTCGAACGACGAGCGATTAGCCGCACGCTGACCAAGCTCGGCGAGGCTGGCAAATCCTCTATCATCCCTCTTTGACGCCTTCCACGCATCGCTTAGGAGGGTGACCAGTTCATCATCAACTCGAGGCGCAGGTTGATGCGCGTCGATCACCTCAGTCGCCGCCAGTGCGCTCAAATCGATGAACCGTGTGCAGGCTTCGCGAAATCCTTCCGGGGTTCGCTCTGATCCAAACCCATACACAGGAAGTCCGTCCTGGCGGATTCTCATCGCGATCGGCATGAAATCGCTATCGCTGGACATGATCCCGAACCCATCGACATGGTCGGCGTAAAGCAGGTCCATGGCATCGATTGTCATCTTCATGTCCGTCGCGTTCTTGCCCTTGGTGATGTCGAACTGCTGCTGAGGCTCGATCGCGTGCCGGTGCACGAGGGTCGACCAGCCCTTCAACCCCGGCTTGCTCCAGTTGCCATAGGCCCTTCGGACATTGACGGTTCCAAGATCACCAAGAATTGTCAGGACGGTGTCCAGGCTGTCAGGCTTCGCGTTGTCAGCGTCGATGAGAAGCGCAATGTTTTTGCTCCGCATTGAATCTCGTTCTGCCATCCGAACTTGAACTCCTCGTGTTCGACTGATGGTGTTTCACACGATCAGCGTGGCGGCAAGTTTGATGGGCGATCACATTTCAATGCCGCATTCAATCGCCGTTGTCCTCGAGTGGGTGTCGAGCGATGACTCGGACTTTGTCGAACCTCAAAACCTTGTCCTGAACTGGGATACCGTTTCGGCACAAGGAATTGAAAATAATGCCAATTCGATCATTATCAGCCAGCTGCGCGAGCCCGGTTGCGAGACGCACACCGCAACATGCTCTGTGCTGCGCTCAGGGCATCGCTCAGCGCGAAGATGGTGATCTTGCTACCGGAGTGCACCGACGTCAAATTCGAGCTCAGCGAGCTTCCCTCAGTCGCCCCTGACAATTTCCCAAAGGTGTCTCGCCTTTCCCAAAAGCGAATATGGTAGGACGAGCCGGTTCTCAGTAAGCAATGGGCTATACTCTCCGACATTCTTGAATGCGTAGGTCACCCAGTCCGGGTTAAAAAGAGGTAGGGTCGGCTTGCCGAGCCAGATATTCCGTGATTGGTCGATACCGGTCGAGGCAATCTTGCCGCGCCGCTCATTGACACCCGCAGCTAAGTTGAGCGCCGCGCGCACAGCCCAACGCCCCGCCAAGTCCGCGGCCACCTTACGCCCAAGTCTGCGCTCGATCGCCGCGATGTGTCTCCTCGCTCGTGCGTTATTGACATCCACGATCGGCCTGGGCTTGATTTCGATCGACCCGTGAGCATGAGGCCGAACAGGTGCTCCATCGCGATCCATGTCCTCGATAACGAAGAAGAACATGGGCACCTCAGAGTCAAAGCGATCCCTGAATACCCGCTTAATCCTGTCACGAAGGTAAGCCCGTTGATCGGCTCCCTTGGTCTCTACTTCATCCCGGAGATCGTCGTGCAATTGCACCTTGAAGGGCCGATGCGCGCTTTCCGCCAATACCAATGAAGCCAGTTGAACCTTCATCCATGGAGAGAGATGTTTCCATCCAGGTAACCGTCGTCCATCCCTCTTGCGGAGAGGAAACCCTTTTCCCCTGTATCTAGAATATAATGTTGGTTGCGCTGGCACACCCGCTGGCCGCCTGATTGGAAGCAAGTCTGAGCGCACCGCATCCCGCAGATTCTCTAGAATTTCGGCATCACGCCTTACCCTAACATCGGCCAGTTGCTGGTCGATGAGCATGTCGAATGTTTTCCGCACGGGCATGTCCGAGTTGGTAACCTTATGAGCGGCCCAACGCTACCGGCTTATCCACCAGCCGCCCAACTCCGACTGTGATACATTGGTGTGTTACAACCAGCAGTATTCTGGGCGTAATCTATTGATTTATATGGCATGGTGAGCCCTGCTGGGTTCGAACCAGCGACCTACTGATTAAAAGTCAGTTGCTCTACCGACTGAGCTAAGGGCCCACACTGCGCCCGCGTCCCCTAGGCAGCGGGCGAGGCCGGGTCAAGCGCCGGGTCAGGCGCGCGTTGAGTTGGGTCAGTGTCAGGCCGCTCAACGGATCGCGCCAGTTGGGGGCGAGGCGGGTTGCCGGGCCGAGCACAAAGCGCCGCTCGCGAAAGGCGGTGTGCGGCACAGTGAGGCCGGCAGAAGACCATGCCCCGCCCTGCCACAACACAATATCCAGATCGAGCACCCGCGCGCCCCAGCGTTGCCCGCCGCGCCGGCGGCCGAAGTGCTGCTCGATCCGCTTGAGCCGCGCCAGCAGCGCCGGCGGATCGCTCGCATAGCGGACCAGCGCCGCGCCGTTGGCATAGCGCCGCTGCGAAGGGCCCAGCGGCGCGCTGGCGATGATCGGCGATGCCGCCAGCAGTTCGATACTGTTGCGGTTCAACGCACCCAGCACGGCGCGCAGAACTTGCTCAGGCGCGCCGTGCCGGTGGTGGCGACGGTTCGATCCGAGCGCGATCAGATAGAGCCAGCCGGGCTCAGATGTCCTGACAGAGCCGGCCATACAGTTCCGGCCTGCGATCACGGAAGAAGCCCATGCCGGCGCGGTGCTTCGCCGCCCGGCCCAGATCCAGCTGGGCTAGCAGCACGCCGCTTTCTTCCGCGCCATATTCCGCCACCAGATCGCCCCATTCATCGCTGATGAAGCTGTGGCCATAAAAGCGCTGCGCGCCCTCCCCCCCTGAACTTTCAAGGCCGATGCGGTTGGCAGCGACTACCGGCATGCAATTGGAGACGGCGTGGCCCTGCATCGCCCGGCGCCACATGCGGCTGGTGTCGAGGCTGTCGTCGTAAGGCTCGGAACCGATGGCGGTTGGGTACAGCAGCACTTCGGCCCCCATCAGCGCCATCGCCCGCGCGCATTCGGGATACCACTGGTCCCAGCAGATGCCGACGCCGATTCGCGTGGTGCCATGAGCCAATGGCACATCCCAAACCTTGAAGCCGGTGTTGCCGGGGCGGAAATAGAACTTTTCCTCATAACCCGGCCCATCCGGGATGTGGCTCTTGCGATAGGTGCCCAGGATCTCGCCGCCGGCATCGATCATCGCGAGGGTGTTGTAATAGTGCTGCCCGTCGCGCTCGAAGAAGCTCGTCGGGATCGCAATATTCAGCGACTTTGCCAGCGCCTGCATCGCCACGACCGAAGGATGCTCCTGCGTTGGCCGGGCGAGCGCGAACAGTGCCTCGTCTTCCGTCTTGCAGAAATAGGGGCCGGCAAACAGCTCGGGTGGCAGCACAATCTGCGCGCCCGCTTGCGCCGCCTGCTCGACCAGCGCGGCAGTGGCAGCGATGTTCTCCGCCTCGTCTGGCGAATTCAGAGCAAGCTGGAGCGCGGCTAGGGTAACTTCGTTCATGCCGGCAGGGTCACGGCCGCTTGCGGAACAGCAGGGTCATGCGGTCGCTCTCGCCGATGGCCTGCATACGCGGCTTGTCGGCATCGGCGACGCCGCGCAGGCCCGGCGGCAGCATCCACACGCCAGCGGGATGGTTGGCTGGATCGGCAGGGTTGGCGTTGATCTCGCTTTTGCCGACCAGCGCGAAGCCGTGCGCTTCGACCAGCGCGATCACATCCTTCTCGCGCAGATAGCCCTTGCTGCCATCGGTGTAGGCGGCAGGAGCATCAGCACGCGCGCGGTGCTGCTCAATGCCGAGCATGCCGTCATCCTTCAACAATCGGCGCATTGCAGTCAGCTCGCGGTGCATCATGTTCATCCGCCAGATGTTGTGCATCTCACGGAAGATCAGCACCCGGTCGACCGTGCCGTTCAGGCTCGCTGGCAGGCTGTCGGTATTGTAGGCGCCGATACGTTCTGCCGGGGCGCCAGTCCATTCGGTTACTTGCGCAGGAAAGGTTCCGGCCATGTTGGCGAACATGCGCTGCAGCGGCGCTTCGGCGGCACGCACATCGGGGTTGATCCCGATATAGCGTCCGCCCGTGCCCAGGTATGGCACCAGCACCCGCGTCCACCAGCCGGACGAGGGCATGTAGTCAACCACGGTCATGCCGGGTTCGATGCGGAAGAAGGCCAGTGTCTCGACCGGATGGCGGAAGGCATCGCGCGCGCGGTCCTTGTCGCGCCGGGCATCGGCAATTACCGGGGTCAGCGCCTGCTGCGCCGCCGGCGACAGCGTGGCTGCCGGGGCCCCGGCGGCATGGCCGCGATGATGCTGGGCAGCGGCGGGCGCGGCAATCACCAGCGCGGCGGCGATGAGGGCAAGGCGTCGCATGCGGGACCTCTCGAAGGTAGCGATGACAAGCACGCAGACAGTGCCTATCTTGTGCGCGAAGGAGTAACGGAAAGATGGGTGAATCTGCAACGGCAATCGTCGCCGGGGGGTGCTTCTGGTGTACCGAGGCGGTGTTCCTCGATTGCATGGGCGTGAGCACGGTGGAAAGCGGCTATATCGGCGGCGCGAATGCCAATCCGAACTACCGCGAGGTCTGCTCGGGCACCACTGGCTACGCCGAGGCAATCCGGGTGACTTACGATCCGACGGTGCTCGCTCTTGCCGACCTGCTCGACATTTTCATGGCGACCCACGATCCCAGCCAGCTTAACCGTCAGGGCAATGACATTGGCACCCAGTATCGCTCGGCAATCTTCCCGCTGGATGATGCCCAGCGCGCCGAAGCCGAAGCGGCGATTGACCGCTGGAACGCCGATCATCCCGGCCAGCGCGCCGTGACCACCATCGAAGGCCCGGCCCCGTGGTATCCTGCCGAAGACTATCACCAGGCCTATTGGCAGGGCGAAGGCCAGGGCAATCCCTATTGCCTTGCGGTGATCCCGCCCAAGCTGGCCAAGCTGCGCAAGAGTTTCGCCGCGCGGGTCAGGTAGGGCGTTCGTCCCACGCCTGCGGCCGCCTGTCTCACAGCGCTTGCTCGCGATGGTGCTGCTTGATTCTCTGCCAGCGCGGGGCTTTTTTGGCGACCCCGGGGGAAGTCCATGGGCGGGGTGCTGATACCACGATACAAGCGATTTGCCATTAGGCAGAAGGTGCGCTTGCGGGCCGGCAATGGCGACATGGTGGGCGACATGGTGTGCGGCACGATGATCGAAGTCTCGCTTGAGGCCTGCCGCATTGGCGGATACGGGCATGACGCCTTCCGGTTCGATCAGGTGGTGACGGTTGAGGTCGAGGGCTTCGGGGATGTTACAGGAACGGTGCGCTCAGTCGGCGAGCGTTGTTTTGCCATCCGGTTTGTCCAGCCGCTTAGGCCCGCCGAACTCCAGGAGCTGGTCTGGTCGGCCTGCGACGAGGAACGGCCGATTCTGCATTTGCCGGCATTTGGGATCTAGGTCGGAAAGACTCCGGGACCGCGCGCCGCGAGGTCCCGGTTCTGTCAGTCTCAGTCGCCCTCGCCGGGTTCGGCGGAGAACAGCGTTTCGAACTTGCCTTCGATGCCCTTGTATTCGTCAGCGTCTTCCGGGCTGTCTTTCTTGGTGGTGATATTCGGCCACTCGGCGGAAAACTTGGTGTTCAGCTCCAGCCACTGTTCCAGCCCGCTCTCGGTATCGGGCAGGATCGCCTCGGCCGGGCATTCGGGCTCACACACACCGCAATCGATGCATTCGCTGGGGTTGATCACCAGCATGTTTTCGCCCTCGTAGAAGCAATCGACAGGGCAGACTTCCACGCAATCCATATATTTGCAGCGGATACAGGCGTCGGTGACGACATAGGTCATGGCTGCAAATCCCCTTTGGCAGCTGCGGTGGTATCCGGTGCTGCTAGAGGCAAATCCTCGGCCTCGTCAAGCGCCCGATAACAGCTTTGCGCTTCGGAGGCCGGGCCGCGCCGGCTGGGCAGGGCGAGCAGTGCGATCACGCGCAAGTGTTCGCCATGCACCAAAGTCACCACATCGCCCACCGCGACCTTGGCCGCCGCGCGTTCGATCCGCCGTCCGTTGAGCCGCATGTGGCCCGCCTCGGCCATCGCCTGTGCGAGGCTGCGGGTCTTGGCGAGGCGCAGATACCACAGGAGCTTGTCTACTCTCATCCTGCCCGTCTCAGCGGACCAGTTCGGCCAGCGCGGCAAAGGCGCCGGTGGGCGGGGGCAGGGCCGGGGCTTGCGGCGCCACATCGGCGCGCAAGGGCCGCCAGCGCCAGAGCAGCCGCGCCGGGGGCCCCGATGCGCCTTGCGCCAGCGCGCGCGGCATCAGCGGGGAAAAGCCACCAAGGCCCAGCAGCTGCGCATAGCTCGCCGTGGTTAGCCCGGTGGAGATTGCGCGGGCGGGATCAAGCGCAAAGCCCTTTCGGCCAGCCGTTCCCCTTGCGCCGTGCGCCTCACGCAGCAATTTTTCCGCAACATCAATCCGCAGCCATTGTTTGCCCAGTGCCCGGTATCCGGGAGGCGCCACGCGGCCTTTGGCGGCGAGCACCGGCGGCATGACAGGCTCCGGCGCCAGCAACCGCTGCCCGCAAAGCAGCGCCAGCTCGCGCCACAGCGCCAGCGCCTCGGGCTTGAGCATCGCCGGCACGAACAGATCGAGCGCGCCGACCCGCACCCCCAGCTTGGCCAGCATGCCGCGCTGGGCAGGGGCGAGCCGGTCCAGCCCCGAGCCGCGCCGTTCCAGTCTGCCGCCCGCCTCGACCAGCCGGATCAGCAGCGCGCGCAAGTCCGGCCCGGCCTCTGCGCTGCGGCTTGCCTCATCGAGTTTGCGCAAAGGGGCGAGCGGTGCCAGCGCGCGGTCCAGCCAGAGTTCGAGTGCGGCCAGCAAGGTCTGACGCGCGGCCTCGCCCAGCACGGCAAGCGCCGGATCGGCAATCAGCCGGGGGCTGAGCGGCCCGCGCCCGCGCGCCAGCACGCCGAGCGTCTCGCCCTGCCAGAGCAGCGCCCCGCCCTCCAGTCGCAGCTCTGCCCTGCCCTCACCAATTGCCAGCGTCAGCGCCTGGCCCCGCGCGGCGGCGAGCGCGGGCACATGCCGCTCGGCGGCGGCGAGCAGCAGCTTATGGTCCCCGTGGCGCGCCGTGGGATCGACCACGAAGCGAAAGCCCTTGAGCTCGCCGATTGCCTCGCCGTCGACCAGCACGCTTTCGCCCTCCAGCCGCACCGGCAGCAGCGCCGCATCAGGGCCGAGCTTTTTCATCAGCACTGCGGTGCGCCGGTTGACGAATCGCTCGGTCAACCGGCCATGAAGCGCATCGGATAGCCGCGCCTCGACCGCGCGGGCGCGTGCCGCCATCTCGTCCTTGGCCAGCACCCAATCGGGCCGCTGGGTGATGTAGGACCAGCTGCGCACCGAGGCGATGCGGCCCTGCAACGTATCAATATCGCCCGCCGGATTGTCGAGCGCGGCAATTGCCTGGGCAACATAGTCGCTGCCAAGCTGGCCGTGGCGCAGATCCTGCCACAGCCGGGCAACGAAGCGGCTGTGGGTTTCGGAGCCCTGCTGGCGGAAATCAGGCAGCGAGCAGGCCTGCCAGAAGCGGGCAACTTGCGCACGCCCGCGCAAGGCCCCGGCAATTTCGGGGTCTTCCGCCAGCCGCCGCAGCACCGCAAGGTCGATGGCCTCGGGCGCAGGCATCAATTCAGGCGAGACCGGTGGCGCTTCAAGATCGGCAATCAGCGTTTCGAGGCTGTCAAAGCGCGGCTCCGCCTCACGCCAATATAGCCGAGTGATCGGCGGGAAGCGGTGCTCTTCGATGGCATAGACTTCCTCGTCGGCAAACTCGGCATCGCGGCCCCCGCTGCCGGCAAGCGTGCCAAACGTGCCGTCGCGCTGGTGCCGCCCGGCGCGCCCGGCGATCTGCGCCATCTCGGAGGTTGTGAGCCGGCGCTGGCGCACGCCGTCAAATTTGGAGAGCCCGGCGAAAGCGACATGGCCGATGTCGAGATTGAGCCCCATGCCGATGGCATCGGTGGCGACGATATAATCAACTTCGCCGGACTGGTAGAGCGCGACTTGCGCGTTGCGGGTCTGCGGGCTGAGCGCGCCCATCACCACTGCCGCGCCGCCGCGGAAGCGCCGCAGCATCTCGGCAATTGCATAGACCTGTTCGGCCGAGAAGGCGACGATCGCGCTGCGGGGCGGGATGCGCGAGAGCTTCTTTGCGGGGGTATGGCTGAGCGTGGAAAAGCGCGGGCGGCTCACAATTTCGGCCTCGGGCACCAGCGCCTTGATCATCGGCGCCAGCGTTGCCGAGCCCAGGATCATCGTCTCCTCGCGGCCACGCGCATTGAGCAGCCGGTCAGTGAAAATGTGCCCGCGCTCGCGGTCGGCGGAAAGCTGCGCCTCGTCGAGCGCAACAAAAGCAAGGTCGGCATGCAGTGGCATGGCTTCGGCGGTGCACAGCAGCCAGCGCGCGTCTTTCGGCTCGATCCGCTCCTCGCCGGTGATCAGTGCGACACGGCTTTCGCCTTTCATCGCCACCACCCGGTCATAGACCTCGCGCGCCAGCAGTCGCAGCGGAAAGCCGATTGCCCCGCTGGAATGGGCACAGAGCCGTTCGATGGCGAGATGGGTCTTGCCGGTGTTGGTCGGGCCAAGCACCGCCTTGACGCGGGCGTCTGTTGTATTGCGGGGAGTGGCTGGCGCGGAACGGACCATTGCAGGCGCCAATGTGGCATCGGCTCCGCGCTCCCGCAAGACGAAGCCGGGAAACCATCCCCAAAAGACAGGTCTCCTTAGACCAAAATTAACCCTGATGCTGCCACAAGGGTGCTTTGCAGCCACATGGAGGTTCGCCGGTCTTGTTCAGGGGGCGCGAAAGCTGGAATTCCGGCCCGTTGACGCCTGTGGCGCCGCCGGTGCAGGCGGCCGCACGTCCGCAGGCTGCGGCCCCTTGGCTCGCCTACCTCGAAACCGGCCGCGACTGGATCGAAGCACACTGCCGCCGCATCGATCTTGCGCCTGATCTGGCGCAGGATATCGGCAGCCCGCGCTGGCTGCGCGGCTTTGCCACCATGTTGGGCCTCTCGTTCGCCGCGCTCAGTTTCTGGCCCGATTTCAGCGCAGTGGAAGCGGCGACCAGCCCGCTGGCCGACCGCGCGACGCGCGACGAATTCCGCAGTCAGATGATCATGCCGCTTGCCTTTGGCGGCGATTCGGGGCGGCGCATGGGGGCCAGCGCTGCCGTCCAGCCGCTCGCCAATGTGCCCGAGCGCGCGCAGATCAAGCTGGTGGCGACACTGAACCCGGGCGACAGTTTCGGCCGGATGCTCCAGCGCGCCGGGGTCAGCGCC
Organism: Novosphingobium sp.; assembly: GCA_031411415.1. Lineage (GTDB taxonomy): Bacteria > Pseudomonadota > Alphaproteobacteria > Sphingomonadales > Sphingomonadaceae > Novosphingobium. Next base: position 801 of record JANOBA010000434.1, on the reverse strand, counting down.
GGCGATGCAGGCCGGGCCGAACAACTGGTTGCGGCCAAAATCCCGCTTGGCGAGATCGTCGGCGGCACGCGCTTCGATGTCGTGCTTGGCCGCCGCGCCGCACCGGACACGCCGCGCCCGCTTGAGCGGATCGATTTCCGCGCGCGCTTTGATCTCGATCTGGCCGTGGCCCGCCAGGGCGGCAGTCTCGCGCTCGCCGCAAGGCCGCTGGCGGTCGATGCGACGCCGCTGCGCATTCGCGGGGTGGTCGGCCCCAGTCTCTATCGCTCGGCCCGCGCCGCCGGTGCGCCGATGAAGGCGATACAGCAATATCTCCAGACTTTGGATGGCCATGTCAGCCTCGATGGCGAGGTTGCCAGCACCGACAAGTTTGATTTCATCGTCGCCTACAAGCGCTCGGCCAGCGGCGAGAGCGAAACCGGCGCGCTGCTCTATGCCGGGCTGGAACGCGCCGGCAAGCCGGTGACGCAGCTGGTGCGCTGGGGGTCGGACGGTCAGTTCTTCGACGCAACGGGAAGCGGCGGCGGCGGAGTCTCTACCAGCCAGCAGGGCTCGGTCTTCGCGCCGGTCAACGGGCATATGACCTCGGGCTTCGGCATGCGGCGCCATCCGATTTTGGGCTATGCCCGGCTCCATGCGGGTGTCGATTTCGGCGCGCCCTGGGGCTCGCCGATCTTTGCGGTGAGCGATGCCATAGTCTCCTTTGCCGGGCGCCACGGCGGGCATGGCAATTATGTCCGGCTGGAACACGGCGGGGGCCTTGGCACCGGCTATGGCCACATGAGCAAGATCGCGGTGGTG
>JANOBA010000433.1:0-2410 GCA_031411415.1 Novosphingobium sp. | reverse complement strand
CGAGACGGTCAATTCGGGGACCAACGCGGTCTATGTCGCGCTGCGCTCACTCGATCTGGAGGCGGGCTCCGAGGTGATCGTGCCTCCCATCACCGATCCGGGCGGCACCATGCCGGTGGTTATGATGAACTGCATTCCAGTGCCCGCAGACACCGTGCAGGGTTCGCTGAACACCAGCGCGGAAGAAATAGCCAAAGTCATCACGGCGCGGACATCGGCGATCTTGATCGCCCACATTGCCGGCCAGACGCTCGATATGGATCCGATCCTCGCGCTGGCGGCAGAGCACGGCATTCCGGTGGTGGAAGACTGCGCGCAGGCACACGGCGCAATGTACAAAGGCCGCATGGCGGGGACGATGGGCGTGGTCTCGACCTTTTCCACCATGTTCGGCAAACACCATTCGACTGGGGCGCAAGGCGGCGTCGTGTTTACCCGCGACACGATGATCTTCGCCCGCATCCGCCAGATCACCGATCGCGGCAAACCTTTTGGCGCGGTCAGCCCGCAAGGCAACACAATCGCCTCGCTCAATTTCAATCAGGACGAGATCAGCCTTGCCATCGGCCGGGTGCAGCTGAAGAAATTGCCTGAATTCCTGAAAGTTCGCCGGGCGTTTGCCGCCGAGGTTGAAGCCGGCATCGCCGGTCTGGGCGGGGTGGAATTCATCGGCCCGCCGGATGACAGCGTGGGCGCATATTGGTTCTTGCTGATCCGTCTCGATCCAGTCAAGCTCACCTGCGACAACACCGCGTTCTGCACTGGACTGGCGCTGGAAGGCATCGAAGGGGTCCACGAAGGCTATCCTTTCTTCCCCACCGATCAGGCCTGGCACCGCGATGCGGTCGTCTTTGGCGCCAGCGGACTGCCCTGGTCGCTCGATCAGCGCCGCCCGGCGGTCTATCCGCTGCCCAATGCCCATGCCGCCAGCAAGTTGATGGTGCGTATCGATGTGCACGAGCGTCTGGGTTCCGCCGAAGCGCGCGAGCTGGTCACTGCGATTGCCAAGCTGGCGTCGCACTTCCGGCGTAGCGCTGCATGATGGAGCCGCCGCGCATCAGCGTGATCACGCCGACCTACAATCGGCTGCCACTGCTGCGCGAGACTATCGCATCGGTACAGGCGCAGCATTTCGCCGACTGGGAAATGATCGTCGTTGATGACGGCTCCAGCGACGGCACCGCGCAAGCCATGGCCGAAGTTGTGCGGGCAGATCCGCGCATCCGCTTCATCGAGCGAGAAGGCACAGCCAAAGGAGGCAACGTCTGCCGCAACATCGGGCTGCGCGCGGCCCGGGCGGAATTGATCGTTCTGCTCGATTCGGATGATCTCCTGCGTCCGCATTGCCTTGGCGGGCGCGTTGCAGCGATGGACCGCAACCGCGATCTTGATCTGGCAGTCTTTGGCTCGTCTGCCTTCAGGCAGGTTCCAGGCGACTTACCCCATGAGGTCATCGCCGATCCCTATGGCGATGCCATGCTGCGCTTCCTCTGCTTCGATGCGCCATGGATTATCACTGGACCCGTCTGGCGCAAATCCATGCTTGAGCGACTGGACGGCTTCAATGAAGCGCTGCCGAGCTGGCAGGATGTCGATCTGCATATCCGGGCGCTCACCAGCGGCGGGCGGCATCTTCGTTTTGCCGAGATTGATCATGATATCCGCTGGCAGTTCGAACACGAAAAAGTGAGCATCTTGCAACGGCGATCACTGGATCACTTGCGGGCAGCGATATCGATGTTTGCCGGTTTCGAAACGTGCGTGCGTCAAGGGCCTGGCATGGACTGGAGCCGGCAACGGGCGATTTGCGGGCTTTATTTCTTTGTGAGCGAACTGATGGTTCAGGCAGGCAGCTTGCGCGATGCCATGCAGTGCTGGAAAGTCGCGCGCATGCGCGGGCTGTCGCCAGCCGGGCTCTATTTCTTCGGCCTGGTGCTCATCCTCTTGGCCAAGTCTGGCTTGCTGGGCGAGACCATGACGAGTCGGATTTTTCATAAGTGGAGGGGCATGGTGCGGTTTCGTATCAATCCTGAGCTCCTCGAAGCCAAAGGCGCCTCACAAGGCCACGGCGATCAAGCTATGGTGACAGGACTATGAATGATGCTGCGGCCAAAGCCGTCGATGTGATCTATCTCGCGGCGTGTTCGCGCGATGCCCGGCTCACGCGTATCTGTGTGGCAAGTATCCGCTATTTCTATCCCGATGTGCCGATCAAGATCCTCGCAGGCGACATCCTTCAGCCGGGCCTTGCCGACGAACTGGCGAAATACTGGAATGTCGGCGTGGCGAAGCTGCCGATCGGTGACTATGGCTGGGGCTTCGTCAAGCTTGAGCCGCTGTTTGGGCCCAAGGGGCATCGCTTCATGGTCTGCGATGTCGATACGGCCTTTACCGGGCGGGTGCTGGAAGA
>JANOBA010000432.1:0-4760 GCA_031411415.1 Novosphingobium sp. | reverse complement strand
GGGTCAAGGTCTGTGCTCGGGCATGCGCGATGCGTTTGCGCTGAGCTGGCGTTTGGCCGAGGTGCTTGGCAAGGGGGCGACGGAAGAGCTGCTCGAATCCTACGGCCCTGAACGCCGTGAACATGTGTGCGAAATCATCCGGCAGGCGGTTGAAATCGGGCGGTTGATCTGCATGCTCGACCCGGACGACGTTGCTGACCGCGACATGCGGATGAAGGCGGCGATGAAAGACCCCTCGCTCGGCGTGAAGCCACCACCAGAGCCGCGCCTCGGCTTTGCCGGTGCCTACCGGTTCGACGACGCTCAGTCCGGCTATCTCTCGGTGCAGGGTGTGGTTCGAAAGGGAGGCCGCGAGGGCCTGTTCGATGACGTTGTTGGCAAGGGTTGGCAATTGCTGATGCGCAGCAAAAACAACGCTGCGACTCTTGCACCGACTAGCGCGAAAATCGTCCGGGAGATGGGGATTATTGTCGCAGATTTCGGTCCACAGGGTGACACGCTGGACGTGGAGGGAACCTATAACGTCTGGTTCGACCAGATCGATGTGGATGCGGTTCTGGTTCGGCCTGATTACTACATATTCGGTACGTCTTCGTTGGCGGATGTCGGCGCGCTGGTTGCCGCCGGGTGGGCTATGCTGGGCAGAGCCGATGGATAGACGTGCGACTGCTCAAAATCATAGCAGAATCACAGGAGTGCAGTGCCGCGCCGTCTCGACGCCGCTGATTGACAGGCCTCTCATTATGAGAGATAACTCATTTTATAAAAAGTCGCTTCCGGCCGATTCGCCCACGCCTCGAAAATCAGGCGGCGAACCGGTCCGTGGTGTGACGCTGGGGAGGCGCAGATGGTTACGCACATTGTAATCTTCAATTGGGTTCCCGGCGTTACCGGCGATCAGATTTCGGCTTTTTCAGACAAACTCACCGGCCTGGCTTCCGATCTTGGTGCAGTCATAAGCCACGGCCCGGACCTGGCGTTCCGCGAAGGCAATGGCGACTATGCGCTTGTCGCCACTTTTGCCGACCAGGCGGCGTGGAAGTCCTACCAAGCCGACCCGCGCCATCAGACATTTGTCCGAGATGTTGTCACCCCCATTCAGGCAAGTCGCCTGACCATCCAGTTTTGAGTCAGAGGGCTAACAGCAAGATGGTTTTGTCCAATTCTTCGAACAGCAACGTGTTTGCTTTGTTTGAGGCTGCGGCGACTGCCCATGCGGACCGGCCGTTCCTGGTCGTCGATGCAAAGCCGCTGCTGACCTATGCGGGCATGCTCGATGAGACAGGCCGGGCGGCTGCCTGGTTGCAGTCCACAGGCATCCGTAAAGGCGATCGTGTCATGGTTCAGGCGCACAAATCGCCTGTTTCCGTCATTCTCTACCTCGCATGTCTGCGCGCCGGAGCCGTCTTCATTCCGCTCAATACCGCCTATCAGGAAAGCGAACTTGCGTATTTCCTGTCGGACGCAGAGCCTTCGCTGCTTGTCGCCAGTCACGGCCTGCCGGGAGAAAATGCTCCATTCGAGGGCACGCGCGCGCTAATTTCCGGCGATCTGCAAGCTTCTCCGTGGTCGAAAATAGCCGGCCATCTTCCCACCGTGCATGCGGAGCCCGGCGATGCGGCGGCGATTCTTTTCACGTCCGGCACCACCGGTCGCTCAAAAGGCGCGGTGCTGACACACGACAATCTATCCTCAAACGTATTGGTCCTTGGCCAGGCCTGGCATTGGCAGGACAGCGACGTTCTGCTGCACGCCCTGCCCATCTTCCACGCCCACGGCCTGTTCGTGGCGCTGCACTGCGCCCTGCTGCATGCCTCGCCCATCCTCTTTCATGAACGCTTCGATGCCGATATCGTCCTTCGCGACATGTCGTCCGCTACAGTGTTCATGGGCGTGCCAACTTTCTACACCAGGCTTCTGACCGAACCGGCGTTTGACAAGGCGCTGTGCGCTGGGATCCGGCTCTTTGTCAGTGGTTCCGCGCCGCTGCTCGATGCCACATTCGAGGAGTTCAGCGACCGGACCGGTCATGTCATCCTTGAGCGTTATGGCATGACCGAAGCGCTGATGGTGACCTCCAACCCCTATGATGGTCCGCGCATTGCCGGCAGTGTCGGTCCTGCACTGCCTGGGATTTCGGTGCGGGTGGTCGCTGAAAATGGTATCGCAGCCGCAACTGGCGAACCGGGTGTTCTGGAGATCAAAGGCCCCAATCTGTTCGCAGGCTATTGGCGCAATCCGGAAAAGACGGCGGAAGACCACACTGCCGATGGCTATTTCATCAGCGGCGACATCGCGACACAGGATGAGGCCGGGTACGTCCGCATCGTCGGCCGCGCCAAGGACCTCATCATCTCGGGTGGCTACAATGTCTATCCCAAAGAAGTTGAAATGGTGATCGACGGGATTGAGGGCGTTGCCGAAAGTGCCATCATCGGCGTCCCGCATCCGGACTTTGGTGAAGCTGTCGTCGCCATCGTCGCGCGGGTGCCGGGGTCGGCAATCACAGCGCAGGATATAGCCGCGGCAGTCAGCTCCGAACTTGCGGCGTTCAAGCGCCCGAAGTCCGCGATCATTGTCGACGAATTGCCCCGCAACGCCATGGGCAAGGTCCAGAAGGCCGAGTTGCGCGGCCTGCACCAAAACCTTTTCACCGAAACGTCAGTCTGAGCAGGCCGGAGAACCCAAATGCATATCGTGACATTTCGCCAGAACGGCACTGTCCGTCATGGAACAAGAACTGGTGACACAATCCAGGTTTATCCCGGCGCGACTTCCGCTGTCGAACTCGCCCAGAAAGGCGCGTCACTTTTGGCCGCAGGAGAAGTGGCGATCAGCGACGTGGAATTGCTGCCGCCGGTGCCAAACCCCGGCAAGATCATCTGCATCGGCCTCAATTACCGGGCGCACGCCATCGAGGGTGGCAACGCCATCCCGGATTATCCGGCGGTATTCATGCGCTGCACAACATCTCTTGCCGCGCCGGGCGGAACGATGATCTATCCCGAATGCTCGGACAAACTCGACTATGAGGCGGAACTCGCCGTCATCATCGGCAAGAGAGCGCGCAATGTCGCGGCGGCAGACGCCCTTGATCATGTCGCTGGCTATAGCTGCTTCAACGATGGTTCGGTGCGCGATTTTCAGCGCAAATCGACCCAATGGACCATGGGCAAGAATTTCGACGGAACGGGTGGTTTCGGTCCTGAGCTCGTCACGCCTGACGAACTGCCATCTGGAGCGGCTGGCCTGCGCCTGATCGCGCGGCTCAATGGCGAAATCATGCAGGACAGCAACACGGCTGACATGATTTTCGATGTCGCCACGCTGGTTGCCATCCTCTCCCAAGCGATGACGCTGGAGCCGGGCGACGTGATTGCCACCGGAACACCCTCGGGGGTCGGCTATGCGCGCACGCCGCCGGTGTTCATGCGCCCCGGTGACGTCACCGAAATCGAGATCGAAGGTATCGGAATTCTGACCAACGTCGTCGCGGAGCGCGCGGCCACTGCGCCCTGACCGCGCGCGAGAAAGGATTCATCGAATGTCCGCCAAATATCGACTGCTCGGAATTTCGGGCAGCCTGCGCGCCAATTCCTTTTCCACGGCAGTGCTGAATGCACTGGCAGAGGCGACAGCTGACCAGGCAAGCTATGACTATGCCGAGATCGGCACGCTGCCGCATTTCAACCAGGACCTCTATGTCGATCCGCTGCCTGCTTCCGTGCAGTATTTCCGTGATCTGGTCGCGGCAGCCGATGGCCTTGTGATTTCATCGTCGGAATACAATCATGGGATTCCCGGCGTTCTCAAAAATGCACTCGACTGGGCATCGCGCCCGCACAATGGCTCGCCGTTGAAAGACAAGCCTGTTCTGATCGTAACCTCGTCACCAGCCGTGACCGGCGGCGTCAGGGCGCAGTATCAGATCCGCGAAACCGTTGTCAGCGCACTCGCCCGTCCTGTCAGCACGCCAGAGATCGTCGTTGGCCATGTCGCTGCCAGGATCGTCGATGGGCGCTTCGCTGACAGTACCGTTATCGCGTTCGCCATGACGGGATTCAGCGCAATGTTCGCAGAGATCGAACGGCTGAAATCGTCAGTTTTAGATTGACGGCAACAAGAGACTAGGTCACCATATATCAAAATTCAAATGACAGGGAGAGAAACCATGAACAAGAATCTTGCCAGGCCACAACTCCGGCATCGGGCCAGCGCTGGTCAGCGCCTCATCGCATGTTCCTCATTGGCGGTTGCCTTCGCCCTGTCAGTGGCAACAACGGCGCATGCCCAGACGGCAGGTCCCGACGACTCAGCGAGCAGCGGCGGCAACCAGATTGCCGACATCGTGGTGACCGCCCGGCGAACGGAGGAGCGGCTTCAGGATATCCCGGCCAGCGTTTCGGCCATCACCGGCGACGCCGTTGCGCGCATGGCTTCGCTCGCCGATGTTCAGTCGCTGGTTTCGGGCGTCACGTTCCAGACAGTTGGGCCAATCCCGGCAGTCGGCATTCGCGGCTTTGGCAACCGGACTATCGCGGGCAGTCCGTCCAATTCTGCGGTTGGCATTTTCCAGGATGGCGTTTTCGTGCTTCCGACGCTGTCGACGGTGATCAACCGGACCGATACTGCGCGGCTCGAAGTAGCCAAGGGACCTCAAAGTACGCTTTACGGTCGTTCGTCGTTCGCAGGTGCCTTCAATATCGCAACGGCCGATCCGACCAAAGACCTTTCAGGCTATATCGACGCGGGCTACGGTT
>JANOBA010000431.1:0-2395 GCA_031411415.1 Novosphingobium sp. | reverse complement strand
GCTTCTCGTCAGGAAGGGGCTCGCGCAGCATGTAACCACGCCCCCAAACGGTTTCGATGTAGTTCTGACCTCCGGTCGCTTCCGACAATTTCTTGCGCACCTTGCAGATGAAGACATCGATGATCTTCAAGTCCGGCTCATCCATCCCGCCATAAAGGTGATTGAGAAACATTTCTTTGGTTATCGTCATGCCCTTGCGCAGCGACAGCAGTTCCAAAATCTGATATTCCTTGCCGGTCAGGCGGACAGGCGCGCCACCAACGTCAACGGTCTTGTCGTCAAGGTTTACCTGAACCTTGCCTGTCCGGATCAACGATTGAGCATGACCTTTTGCACGGCGGACGATTGCATGGATGCGGGCGACGAGTTCTTCTCGCTGAAAAGGCTTGGTCAGGTAATCGTCTGCGCCATAACCGAAGCTTTTGATTTTGCTCTCTGTGTCGTCTGATCCGGTCAAGATCAGGATTGGGGTTTCGATCCGCGAAAGACGCAAGTGGCGTAAGACGTCGTGTCCGGAAATGTCAGGCAAGTTCAGATCGAGCAGGATGAGATCGTAGTCGTAGAGTTTTGCCAGATCGACACCCTCTTCACCGTGATCCGTGCAGTGAACGCTGAACGCCGCTTGAGCCAACATCATCGCGATGCTGCGCGAGGTCATCGGGTCGTCTTCCACGAGCAGTATGCGCATAACGGAAGGCTCCATTTCGGTCAAGATTTAACCAATCTGGGGGACAATGGTTAAAGATCCCATAATTGGCCTGAAAAACAAAAAATGCAATCCAAAGTTGTCGACCCTTGAGGAGCAGCGTAAGCGTCCGTTATCACCTCGTTTAGCCATCGGCATACTGATCACCGAAAGCTGGCCTGAAAGCTCGTGGCGGTCAAGGTGACATGAGAGTCCAGAGGAGGGCGGATTTCGAAGGCAGCAGGGTCTCGTGCAAAGTTCCAGAGCCGGACCAGGTGCCAGTATTCACGGCGCTCCTTAGCCACTTCCAGTTCATTGCGGGTGATGTGAAAGGGCATGCGCTCCCAGCCGTTCGTGGTCTTCACCTCGATCAGCCGGTCCGCACCGTCAATGTCGAAGCTGTGGATGTCATTCTGGCGGCGTCCATGGTTCACCGAGGCCCTTTAGCACGGCACTGATGTTCTGGTGCTTGAACTCGATTGAACCACGACCGCGAGCAATGCGGCTTGCAAGCTGACGGTTGTGTTCAGCTTTGTTGTAGGGCTGTCCGGCCAGGTCGTCTTTCAACATCGCGAAATAGTCTGCGATGATCAGGTCGTTTTCGGGTTCGGTCCAGTCCTCGCCTTCCATAGTCACAACTTACGCCCGGATTTGCGCTATGTCACTTCTGGAACGTCCGGTCGAATGGCTCATGTCCGTGGCGCCATTTGGCCGAGAACGGTGCGGTCGCGAATGTTTCAGAAAAAGCTGTTCCTGCAGAAATCGTGGCACTTTCTTAATTCGACCTGGCCTCCGAAACAGGCGGAATTGCCCGCTAACATACCCTTAAGTTGACGCTTTTCGTCCGGAACATTCCACTATGTTGCATGATTTTTCGAGCTTTTCACTATGATGACTTCGGTCGTCAGGGTCGGTTCAGGATAACCGCGTCGCGCTCTGGGATGGTGGTTTCTCGCCCTGCGGCGGGTGCCAGGTGACGGGCCTGTTCTGCGATGGCATAGCCGATCAGCTTGCTCCCCGGTCCCTGAAGGGTGTCGATCTGGGTAACGGCAGTCCGGATCACGGCCTGGGCATGCCGTTTCAGCGCAGGTGCGAAGGCCGGGAAGCCCAAGGCCAGGATGAAAGTCTCCAGGTCTTCAGCCGTGATCTCGTCGGTCATCTGGGCTTTGCCGCCATCCGCCGATTGCTAGCGCCGCCGTCATGTGCGCGACCTTGAATCCGACCGACAGCGAACGAAAGCCGCAGGACAGGTTTGTCCACCGCGCTGAAAAACGTGTTTGTCTGACCAAGCTGACACAGTCTCGCGGTCCGATGCACCCACAATCGAGCGTTCCGGCGAGCGCAGACGAGGCTTGGAGAGCAAAATACTTGATCCGCAGGCAAAATCACGCGAACTTGCCATCATACGGCAGGACAAATTGAGAATGTCGGATTATGACTTACGGTCATGGCGGGGTATTGGCGATGGGTTTGATTTTTCTGGACGGGAGCGACGATGATCACACGGCGCTGCCGGGGGATTTGGTCTATGGCGGTGCCGGAAACGACACCCTGCGCGCCGAAGCCGCGGGTTCGTATTTGTCAGGTGATGGCGGCGATGATGTTCTGTTGGGCTCCTCGGGTGCCGATCAGCTGTATGGCGATGCTGTATTTTCGCCTGGCACACACAACATCCTCAGGGGCTTTGCCGGCAATGACTATATCGTCAGC
>JANOBA010000430.1:0-4969 GCA_031411415.1 Novosphingobium sp. | reverse complement strand
CCATCGGCTCAACCATGTGGTTCGCCACATACATCAGCGCGCAGTCGCGGTCCTCGGCGGGGAAATAGTTCTCGGCGAACACCAAGCCGCCCATGGCATCCTGATAGCGCAGGCGCATGCCATAGATGTCAGTGGTGGCGTGGATCGTGTGGATGATGCGAGACACGGGGATGGGGGCGGGCATGCGATTTCCTCTTCCAATTCAGACTTTTGTTCTTAGTATGTTCCCAAGACTTGCCTTTGGAGAAAGAACGGCATGCACAAGGTTGAACATGACTATGCTCTGGCTCGCCGGTTGCGCCGGAACCTGTCGTTGCCCGAAGGCCTACTTTGGCGGCAACTTCGCCGCAAGCCTCAGGGCGTCAAGTTTCGCAGGCAGCATCCCGTCGGACCATATGTAATCGATTTCTACTGCCCGGCGATCAAGACAGGCTTTGAGGTCGATGGCTTTGCCCACGATACCGGCAACCGGCCTGAACACGACGCCCGGCGGGCAAGCTTCCTCGAGAGCCAGGGAATCCGGCTCGAGCGAATTCCTGCCGCGCAAGTCCTCGCCGGCGCCGAAGGCCTTGCGGAAGCAATTGTGGGATATTGTCTGGCGAAGGGCGGGTAGCCCATCCACCACCGCTACGCGGCGGTCCCCCTCCCCATTCCCGCTTCGCGGAAACGGGGAGGAATTTAGCTCAACTGTCGAATGAAAATTCCTCCCTGGTCTTGCGCAGCAAGGATGGGGAGGGGAACCGCCGCGTAGCGGTGGTGGGGGGGTCTTTAAGCCGCCTCTTCCGCCTTATCGCCCTTCAGCACCCGGATCGGGTCCTTGCGGCCCTCAATCACGTCGCCATCCACCACGACTTCGGCAATGTCCGTCTCGGTCGGCAAGTCGAACATCGTATCGAGCAGAATGCCCTCGACGATGGAACGCAGCCCGCGCGCGCCGGTTTTGCGTTCGATGGCCTTCTTGGCAATGGTTTCAAGCGCATCCGGAGTGAAGGTCAGCGCCACGTCTTCCAGATCAAACAGCTTCTGGAACTGCTTGACCAGCGCGTTCTTCGGCTCGCTGAGGATCTTGACCAGCGCCTCGATATCGAGGTCTTCCAGCGTCGCGATCACCGGCAGGCGGCCGACGAATTCGGGGATCAGGCCGAATTTCAGCAGATCTTCAGGCTCGGCCTTCTGGAGCAGCTCGCCCACCCGGCGCTTGTCCGGGTCGGCGACATGCGCACCGAAGCCAATCGAGCGCTTTTGCAGGCGGTCGGCGATGATCTTGTCGAGCCCGGCGAAAGCCCCGCCGCAGATGAACAGGATGTTGGTCGTGTCGACCTGGAGGAATTCCTGCTGCGGATGCTTGCGGCCCCCCTGCGGCGGCACGGAAGCAGTCGTGCCTTCCATCAGCTTGAGCAGCGCCTGTTGCACGCCCTCGCCCGAGACGTCGCGGGTGATGCTGGGGTTTTCCGCCTTGCGGCTGATCTTGTCGATTTCGTCGATATAGACGATGCCATGCTGCGCCTTCTCGACGTTATAGTCGCTGGCCTGCAGCAGCTTGAGGATGATGTTCTCGACATCCTCGCCGACATAGCCTGCCTCGGTCAGCGTGGTCGCGTCGGCCATGGTGAAGGGCACGTCGAAGGTCTTGGCGAGTGTCTGGGCCAGCAAAGTCTTGCCGCAACCCGTAGGCCCGACGAGCAGGATGTTCGACTTCTGCAGCTCAATATCGCCGCCTTTGCCGCTGTGCTTCAGGCGCTTGTAATGGTTGTGCACCGCGACCGAAAGCACGCGCTTGGCGCGATCCTGGCCGATCACATAGTCATTGAGCGTCGCGAAGATGTCACGAGGGGACGGTACGCCGCCATCTTTCTTGCCGGCGATGCCCGCCTTGGTCTCTTCGCGGATGATATCGTTGCACAGCTCGACGCATTCATCGCAGATGAACACGGTGGGGCCGGCAATGAGCTTGCGCACTTCATGCTGCGATTTGCCGCAGAAACTGCAGTAAAGCGTGCTTTTTGCGTCGGAACCACTCAATTTGGTCATGCTCTATCCTATTGTGCCCGCAGCGTGGCGACTCGCCAAGCTTAGCCGTGCGGGCGCGATTTTCAACTCTGGCTCATAACCCGGCAGAGTTGCACCGGGCTGAAGCACCAGGGTTGATTATTCCTTTGCACCCGCTTCGCCAGCCTTTTCGGCATCGGGGCGGGTTTCGAAAACTTTGTCGACGATGCCGAAATGCAGCGCCTCCGGGGCCTCGAGGAAAGTGTCGCGGTCCATTGCCTTCTCGATGTCGGTCAGGCTCTGGCCGGTGTATTTGACATAAAGATCGTTCATCCGCGCACGAATGCGCAGGATCTCGCGCGCCTGAATCTCGATATCGGAAGCCATGCCCCGCGCCCCGCCCGAAGGCTGGTGGACCATGATCCGCGAATTGGGCAGCGCGATGCGCATGCCCGGCTCGCCGGCGGCCAGCAGGAAGCTGCCCATCGAGGCGGCCTGGCCGATACAGACAGTCGACACCTTGGGGCGGATATATTGCATGGTATCGTGGATCGCCATGCCAGCGGTCACCGAGCCGCCCGGCGAGTTGATATACATCGAGATGTCCTTCGACGGGTTCTCCGATTCAAGGAACAGCAGCTGAGCGACGATCAACGAAGCCATACCGTCCTCAACCTCGCCGGTGAGAAAGATAATGCGTTCGCGCAGCATCCGGCTGAAAATATCGAAGCTGCGCTCGCCGCGGCTGGTCTGCTCGACCACCATGGGAACCAGCGCGCCAGTGACGGGGTCCTGGTTTAATTTGCCCTGGCTGCCGTAAAGAGCGCCGGAATTGTGGCCGAACAGATCGATCATGGGTGTCCTCGTTGAATTGCGAGAGCCTATGTCGCGCGGGGCAGGGCGATGTTCAAGGGCGTTAACCCGATTATCGGCGGGGCGGTGGCCCCAAAGCGCGCTTTTTTCGGGCAATTGCAAGATTTCTGCGGCTCATGATCCCGGTCAAAGACAGTGGAGCGGCCCGGCGTGAAGACTGGCGGCCCCAACAACCTGCAAGGGAATCGCACAATGAGCCGCAACGAGAGAACCGTAGACCGCACCTTGCGGGTGATCGCCGGGCTGGTCCTGCTGGGCCTATCAGTCCAGGGTATCTACACACCCTGGACCTGGCTCGGCGTCGCGCCGCTGCTGACCGGGCTGGTCGGCGTCTGCCCGCTTTATTCGCTGCTCGGCATTCGCACCTGCAAGGTTAGCTGACGATCAGGCCTTCTTGGCGGCAGGCCTCTTCTTTGGAGCAGGCCCATCCTTGGGTGCGTCGGCCTTGGGAGCCTCATCCTTGGGAGCGGCTGCCTTCTTGGCTTCCTTGGCGGGTTTTTCAGCGGCGGGCTCGGCGTCTGTCGCCGCTGCCTTCTTGGCCGGAGCCTTCTTGGCGGGCTTGGCTGCCGGAGCCGGCGTTTCGCCTTCCTCGGCTTCGATCGCGGCCTGCAATTCCTCGCGGGTAACTTCCCGCTCCGTCACTTCAGCCTTGTCGAACAGGAAGTCGACGACTTTGTCCTCATAGAGCGGCGCGCGCAGCTGGGCGGCGGCCATCGCGTCCTGCTGGACGTATTCCATGAAGCGCTGGCGGTCTTCCGGGCGATATTGCTGGGCAGCCTGCTGCACCAGCATCGACATTTCCTGATTGGTCACTTCGACACCGTTCGCCTGGCCGATTTCCGACAGCAACAGGCCAAGGCGCACGCGGCGCACGGCGATGGCGCGGTAATCGTCTTTCTCGGCCTCGATTTCCTTCAGCGCGGCTTCGGGATCTTCTTCGCGGGCTGCTTCCTGAGTCAGCTGCTGCCAGATCTGGGCAAATTCAGCCTCAACCATTGAGGGCGGCACATCGAAATCATGACCGGCGGCGAGCTGATCGAGCAGCGCGCGCTTCATCTGGGTGCGGGTGAGCCCGCCCAGTTCCTGCTCCAGCTGGCCACGCAGCAGACCGGTAAGCTGCGCCAGATCGGTGAGGCCCAGGTTCTTGGCGAAATCGTCGTCGATTTTCGCTTCGCCGGCAACTTTCACCGCGTGAACCTTGATGTCGAAAGTCGCGGTCTTGCCCTTGAGTTCGGCAGCGGGATAATCTTCCGGGAACGTGGCCGTGATCACCGTCTCGTCGCCGGCTTTCACGCCGACGAGCTGATCCTCGAAGCCCGGAATCAGGCGGCCAGCGCCCAGTTCGATCGCCTGATCTTCGGCCTTGCCGCCGTCGAAATCGACGCCGTCCAGCTTGCCGAGGAAATCGCAGACCACCTGATCGCCATTCTCGGCCTTCTTGCCCTTCTTGGCGTCGGTGAAGCTCTTCTGGCCCGAAGCGAGGCGGGCGAGCGATTCGTCGACTTCGGCATCGGTGACCGCAACTGTCAGCTTCTCCAGCGCGAGGCCTTCGAGCGAAGGCGCAGTAACTTGCGGCAGAACTTCGAGGCTGACGGTCAGCTCGACATCCATGCCCTGCTCATAGCCTTCGCCGAGCGAAACATCGGGCTGCATGGCGGGGCGCAGCTGCTTTTCGGCCATCAACTTGTCCATGGCATCACGAATCGAGCTGTTGAGCGCGTCCTGATGCAGCGCCGGACCGTGCATCTTGCGCACCAGATTGGCGGGCACTTTGCCGGGGCGGAAGCCAGGCATGCGCACTTGCGGCGCCATGCGCTTGACCTCGCCATCGAGCAGCGACTCAATCGTGCTCGCGGGGATCTTCACCGAATAGGCGCGCTTCAAACCTTCATTGGTGGTTTCGACAATCTGCATGACCAATCAATGCCTTCTTCGTTTGGCTGGGGCACATCGCCGGCTGGCGCATGGGCGGAAACTGGTGCGGGCGAAGGGACTCGAACCCCCACATCTTGCGATACTGGTACCTAAAACCAGCGCGTCTACCAATTCCGCCACGCCCGCAGGTCGAGGAAGCCCAAGAAATTCATAACCTGAAAACTCAGGCGCG
>JANOBA010000429.1:0-28387 GCA_031411415.1 Novosphingobium sp. | reverse complement strand
GGTCGATCTCCTTCCCGTTCAACCAGTCGGGACTTGCATCGGCAACCTTCATCGAGCCGCGCCGTTATGGTGTCGACGTAACGGTTGAATTCTAGGAGTCTACCAAAAGAGAGGCCTCAATCTTTGTGGCCCCGTTCAGGTAATTTGGCTTAGCCAAATTGCTTGAACGGGGCCATTTGCCGCCAGCTTCAGTCCAGAACGGCGGCACCCCTATCGCCGCAGATGCCCCGCCCCCGGATGCGCGCGATCCAGATCATCGAACACCCGCGACACCGCGGCCGTTGCGACATCCTCCGCTTCCCTGATCCCCAGCGCCAGCCTTGCCTCGGCCGGGGTCAGGTCCAGCACATCTTCAAATTTGGCCATGAACACCGGCTCGGACTTCATCCCGATGCGGATCGCACGGGACATGCAATCGAGCACGCTCAAGAAACATTCGGGATAATTGAGCGCCGAGCGCAGCGGCAGCCGGAAGCCGCCAAGAATATAAACATCGCCGAATGCCAGCGCGAGGTCTGGCGAGAGGTGGGTGAAGGTTGACGAGAGGCGGACGAAATAGGGAAAAACTTCGCCCAACGTATCAAAGCCGCCACCGGCAACGATGTGTTCGTAATCATGGATCTGGCCGAAGCGGAAACGCATGAACTCGTAATCGTCTTTCGGCACGATCATATCGCGCGCCAGGTTGAGCTGGATATTGTGCTCGACCTGATAGCGATAATAAATTCCGCCAACCGTGCCGGGAGCATAACCCGCGAAGTCATCCCGGGTGAGCGGCGAGATGAAGCGCTCCTCTACCCAGGCCTTGAAGCGCGGATTGATCTCCTTCTCATGCGCGATCAGTGCCGCGACCTTGTCCGGGTCCCGCAGTTCCGCCAGCAACGGGATCAGGCCGTCGGCGGTATCGCTGGAAGTCATGCGGTCAGGCCCGTTACGGCGCAGATACTGCGTCGCAATCCAGTCGCGCAGCAACGGGTGATTGAGCCAGGGCGAGCTGCTGACCAGCACAGAACTTTGCGTGACGACCGGCTTCACGCTGGTCATCAGATAAGCGAGATTGTCCATCGGCTTACCATCTGCTTCGGCCATGTCGTGCGCTCCTTTTCTAACAGGGCGGACGCTTGCACAAGGCGCGCACGGCACGACGGGCTTGTCGCACAGTTCACGCCGTGTTGGCCCGCGCGGCTGCTAGGAGCAGCCCCCGGCCTTCAAACACCACCCTTCAGCTTGCAACGTAATTCCATTATCTCTATTCTGCCAGCATAAATGCGGGAGAGCGTGCGTGTACGAGAAATATCGTGAGTTGAAGATCGAGCGGCGCGGCAGAATCCTGGTTGTCACGCTGGACAATCCGCCGCTCAACCCGACGACGCCGGTGTCTCACCGCGAGCTCTCCCAGATATTCGAAGACATCAACCACGACCGGGAGACTGACGTTGTCGTGCTCACCGGCGCTGGCGAGCGCGCCTTTTCTGCCGGCGGCGATGTCGGCAAGATGGTGGAACGCTACGAATCGGCAGACCACGCCATGTGGAACCATCAGATGGAGGAGGCGCGCCACATCATCTATGGCATGCTGCGCCTCGAAAAGCCGCTGATCGGGCGGATCAATGGCCATGCCATCGGGCTGGGCTCCACGCTCGTTTCGTTTTGCGACATCAGCTTCATGATGGCCAAGGCTAAAATCGCCGACACTCACGTCAACATCGGCCTCACCGCAGGCGACGGCGGATCGCTGATGTGGCCGCTGCTGATCGGTTTCCAGAAGGCGAAATATCACCTGCTGACTGGCGAGGCGATGACTGGACGGGAGGCCGCCGAATGCGGCCTGATCACCGGTGCAGTCGAGACCATCGAAGAACTCGACGAAAAGGTGTTCGGCATGGCCGAGCGTCTGGCAGCCAGCCCGCGCCTTGCGGTCAGCACGACCAAGATGGCGGTCAACCTGGTCCTGCGCAAGCTGCTGGAGGGTCTGGTCGAAACGCATCTCGGGTTTGAAACCCAGACTGCCTGGACCAAGGATCACCATGAGGCGGGCCTATCGTTCCGTGACAGTCGCCCGCCTAAATTCACTGGCGAATGATTGTCGATAAAGCGGCCTCGGTCACAGTGCTTCCCATTGCGCGGGACATGCGCAATAGAGTTACCTTCATTATCCGGCGACCATTTCCCGGTGACTGGGCCATAGCGCAATGCATCTGATTTCGTCGCCCGAACTGGACCTGTTCCGCGCTGCGTGCCGCGATTGGCTAGCGGACAATGTCCCACAAGGGCAACGTCCACTCGAAGGCGCAGCCTTGCGCGACTATGACCTTGCCTGGCAGCGCCGCCAGTATGAGGCGGGCTGGGCGGGAATATCCTGGCCCAAGGAATACGGCGGGCGCGGGGCATCGGTTCTCGAACAGCTGATCTGGCACGAGGAATATGCCCGCGCCGGCGCGCCGCCTTCGGCCTCGATGTTCGTGGCTCTGAGCCATGCCGGGCCAACGCTGATCGTTTCAGGCAGCGAGGCGCAAAAGCAGCGGCACCTGCCCACTATCCTGCGCGGCGAGGAGAACTGGTGCCAGGGCTTCTCCGAGCCAGGCGCGGGCTCCGATCTTGCCAGTCTGAAATGCCGGGCGACGATTGATGGCGATCATCTGGTCGTCAACGGCACCAAGATCTGGACGACTTATGCTGAACACGCGGTCTGGCAGGAATTGCTGGTCCGCACCGATCCGGACTTACCGCGACACAAGGGCATCAGCTGGGTGATTTGCGACATGCGCAGCCCCGGGATCGAAGTGCGGCCGATCAAGGCAATGTCCGGCCTCACCCACTTCGCCCAGGTCTTCTATGACGACGTCAGGATACCGCTGAGCAATGTGGTCGGCGAGATCAACGGCGGCTGGAAAGTGGCAATGACGACTCTGGGCTTCGAGCGCGGCACCGGCACGATTGCGCACCAGATAGAACTGGCAAAGGTAGTCGAAAGCCTGATTGCCATGGCGCGGGCCATGCCCGGCGGCGCTGATGAGGCGGTCATGGCAGATCTCGCGGTCCTCAAGAGCGAGGTCATGGCACTGCGATCATTGACTGTTTCATCGGTCTCGCGCGGGATGCGCGAGGTGGTCCCCGGTCCTGAGGGCAATGTGGTGGCACTATATTTCTCTGAACTGGCGCGCCGTGTGAATGGCTTCGCATTTGACCTGCTCGGCCCCAGCGCGCTGGAACGTGATGGCGCGCATGACTGGTCGCTGCACTACTTTGAAAGCTTCAAATGGGGCATCGGCGGCGGGACCAACGAAGTGCGCCGCAACGCGATTGCCGAGCGCATGCTAGGCATGCCGAAAGGCCCCAGCGCCAGGGATGCCGCCCGATGATTATCGACCTGTCTCTCAGCGACGATCAGCGCATGATCGAAGACGGTGCACGCGATTTCCTGCAAGACCGCCTGCCGGCCCTGCGCCTGCGTTTGCCGCAAAATCATGGCGGAGCTGCCGAGCGCGCGATGTGGCCGGAACTGTCCGGGCTTGGCCTGTTCGGCTTGGCTTGCGCCGAGCAAGATGGCGGCATGGGGATGGGCCTTGCCGAGCAAGCGCTCGTCGCGCGGGCCTTTGGCCTTGTCCTTGCCTCGCCCGCTGTGCTCGCGCAGCTTGCGGCTCCGCATTTCACAGCCGAAAGCACATTGCGCGCCGCGCTGATCGCCGGGAATACGAGAGCTGCTTTTGCCAACTGCCTAAGTGATGGCACTGCCCACCTGATCGACGGTGACGGGGCGGAGCGGGTTTTGCTGCTGAGTCCGGAAGGCGCAATACTCGTGCCGCGCAGTCATTTGGGCGAGGCGCAGGTCGCGGCCGGCATGGATGAAACAGTGGCGCTTGCCCGCCTATCCGTGCCGTCCGAACTGCCAGCGCGAAGCGCCGCCGCCGATCGCACCTCTCTGCTGATTTCAGCCTACCTGACCGGCATTGCCCAGGCCGCAACCAGCATGGCTGTCGCTTACGCCAAGACCCGCGAACAGTTCGGCCAGCCGATTGGCGGATTCCAGGCGATCAAGCATCAATGCGCCAATATGGCCTCACGCGAGGCGGCGGCGGAAGCACAATGCTTTTACACCGCAGTCGCCTTCGGCAATGGCCATGACGATGCCAGCGAAATTGCCGCAGCCCGCATGCTGGCCGCGCGCGCGGCGATCGACAATGCCAAGGCCAATATCCAGATCCATGGCGGCATGGGATTCACCGCCGAATGCGATGCGCACCTGTTTCTCAAGCGTGCGCATCTGATGGCCCTGCTCGGCAGCAGCCGCGCAGCGGAACGGCACCGGGTGCTTGGCCCAGCAGGCTAAGCGCGCGCTGAAAGCTCTGCAAAGCGCTCCACTTGCCGCGCTGAGCCGCCATGTCGCTGATCGAAGGCCAGTGCGCGTTTGTAGAAATGCCCGACCGGGTATTCATCGGTCACGCCAATGCCGCCGTGCAGCTGAATGGCATTGCCGCAAACGAACAGCGCAGCCTGCGCCACCCGTGCCTTAACCGCCGACGCCATCAGCGCGCGCGCAGCCGGATCGCCATCGGCCAGCGCGCCAAGCCCGCGCTGAATGATCGAGCGGGCCTGCTCGGTTTCGATGAACATGTCAGCGATGCGGTGTCGCAACGCCTGAAAGGTGCCGATGATGTGGCCGTATTGCTTGCGCGTGAGCAGATAATCGCGGGTAATTTCCTGCGCCCGCTCCATCGCGCCAAGCGCTTCGGCGGCTTCAAGAATGAGCCGCTGGTCGAGCGCCGCTGCCAGCGCAGGCGAAGTCAATTCCGGACCGGCAAGCATCGTTGCCCGAGTGTTGTTCAGTCGCAAATCTGCGGCAGTGCGGTTGTCGAAGGTTACGAATCTCTGCAACGGCGCGGTTGCCGCTGTAACTTCGAACAGGGCGATGCCGCCATCGCCAAGCCGCGCGGTAACGAGGAAACTGTCGGCATGGCCCGCGCCGATAATGCCGGATTTGCGGCCTGACAGCAGCCAGCCATCGCCATCTGCCACCGCGGTGGTCGAAACCCAGCCATGGTCCCCGCGCGCATCCGGCTCGTCATGGGCAAGCAGCGCAATCGCCTTGCCGCCGACAATTGCGGCAATGCGATCAGCAGCCAGCGCCGACAGCAAAGTCGTCGCCACAGCCACTTCGACATAGGGTGCCCGAACCAGCGCACGGCCAAATTCTTCGGCGATGACGGCCATGTCACAGGCATCACCGCCCAGCCCGCCCAGATCTTCCGGCAAACCAGCCATGAGCCAGCCTTGCTCGGCAGCAAATTTCCAGGTCTGTGCGAAATCGCCTGCCTCGCGCACATCCCGCTCGGCGCCCCATCGCCGCAGGCAGTCGCGCAGCATGGTCTGGACTTCAGTTGGTATGAACTGGATCGGCATGGCTCAGGCGCGCAGCAGTTGGCTGGCAATGATATTGCGCTGCACTTCGTTGGAGCCGCCGTATATGGTCATCGCCCGGCGATAGAGGAAATCTGGCACGGCCCCATAGGCCAGCGAATCGCCGGGCGCGTCGGGCGGCGGTGTCATGAAATAATCCTTTTCCGGATATTCGGGCAGCGCGTCATCGCCCAACGCCTCGACCAGCATAGCGCCAGCGCGCTGGGCCAGCTCGGTTCCCTTGACCTTGAGGATCGACGGAGTCGGAGAACCGATGTTCACGCCTGCCTCTTCCTCGGCAACACAGCGCCACAGCGTCGCTTCGTGGGCAAGTATCTCGATCTCCAGTTGCGCAAACCGGCGGGCAAAATGCGGGTCGCCGATCAGTGGTCGGCCCCGCGCGGAGAGCTTTGCAGCAACTGCCTTGGCGCGTGCGAGCAGGCCTTTGCAGCGCGGCACTTCGGCAGAATGCGTGCGCTCGGCACCGAGCAGCTGCTTGGCATAAGTCCAGCCTCTGTTTTCCTCGCCAATCAGGTTTTCTGCCGGCACGCGCACATCTTCGAGGAAAACCTCGTTGAGGATATGTCCGCCGTCGATACCGATAATCGGGCGGATCGTGATGCCCGGCGACTTGAGATCGGCGAGCAGGAAGGAAATGCCGGCCTGTGGCTTGCCCTCGGTGGAGGTGCGCACCAGCAGGAAAATCCAGTCGCAATAATGCGCCTCCGAAGTCCATATTTTCTGGCCGTTTACAACGTAGTGATCGGAATCCAGGACAGCGCGGGTCTTGAGCGAGGCGAGGTCTGATCCAGCATTTGGCTCCGAGAAACCCTGAGCCCAAAAGTGTTCGCCGCGCAGGATCGGGGGCAGGAAACGCTGCTTCTGCGCTTCAGTGCCCAAAGCGTAAATGATCGGTCCAACAAGGGCGAAGGCCTGCGGGTTGACTGCGGGGCAACCGGCAAGGAAGCACTCCTCTTCGAAAATATGGCGCTGATTGAGCGTCCAGCCAGGGCCACCATATTCAACCGGCCAGCTCATCGCCGACCAGCCGCGCGCATGTAGCCGGGCTGTCCAGAACTCAACATCGGGCCGGTGCGGATGATAGCCCAGCAGAGTTCGCGCAGCCATGTCATGCGGCAGCTCTGCGGCGATAAACCTTCTCACTTCCTGGCGAAAATGGTCATCGGTCATGACGCAGCCTTGAGCGCCGCATTGCTTCTTCGCCGCGCCTCAACCAGAACTTCGCGCGACAGCATCATGCCCTGGCTATCGCGATCAAGGGATTTAGACAGCGATTCATCACAGGCCGCATTGAGGTTGGCCTTGGCAAAAGCCGCGCCAGCGCCGGGCAGGCTTGCCAGCTGATGCGCCCGCGCCAAGACCTCGCCAGCCAATTCTGCGTCGGCAAAGATCTCGTCGACAAGGCCGAAATCAAGCGCTGACCTTGCGTCGCGCCGCTGATCATAGAAATAGAGCTGGCGCGCCTTTGACGTGCCGAGAATGCGGGTCCACAGCCACGACCCGCCGTAATCACCCGACATGCCGTTGATCAGGAACGACGGCCGGAACACTGCGGAATGCGCTGCATACCGAAAATCGCAGGCAGCCGCGAGGCTCAGCCCGGCCCCGGCGCAGGCACCATTAATCATAGCGATGGTCGGCTTGGGCATTTCATGCAGCAGCCGCGAGGCCTCGGCGCAGCGGCGCAACCAGTTCGCCCGCTGTTCGGTTGTTGCGGCCGTGCGGCGGGAATCATCGCCGTCTCCTGCCGGAACCGCACTGATGCGGTCATCGGCAGCCTTGTTGATGGCGCGCACATCGCCGCCCGCGCAGAACCCCCTGCCCGCACCGGTCAGGACAACGCAGCGCACCGCCTCGTCTGCCGCCAACTCGCCCAGCATTTCTGCAAGGCCCCGCATCAACGACGGATTGAGCGCATTGAGCACATCCGGGCGGTTCAGCATCACCATAGCGACGCCGCCATCGCGGCTCAGCTTCAGGAATTCATTTCCGCTCATATTGCCTATCCGCCAGCTGCACTGGCCTCTGTATATTGAGATACCCCAAGTTGAAACCGGGATTCGTTCATACGGGCGCAATCAGCCTCCACTTCCTGCGCTGTTCGATCGGCAGGTAGGACCGCTTCGATTGAGCAAGACCCGGGTTGCCGAGGTCCTGTTCAAAATTGAGCATTTGCGCACCGCTTTGTTCGGCATAGCCCGCAAAGAGCCATGGATAGGCCCCTGAGAATGCGCGACGTCCCTTGGCGAAATGAATGACCTTGACGCCATCATCACGGCGGCTGGCAAGCAGGAAGGCGGCCGCCACCCCTTGGCCGGTACGCACCAGCGCGCCATCCAGACCGAGTTCTTCGGCAAGTGAAATCGCCTCCCGGCATTCGTCGTAATCCGTGTCGCCGATGGCGCGGCCAACATCTGTCAGCCATCCATCGAGCACGGCCAGCGCGTCCCCCGCTGCAGCAGTGCTCCAACACTCAAAACGTGGCTGGAATTCGGCAGCAAATGCCAATCCCTCAGCCCGGCGCGCCTTGGCGAAACACATTTGCGCCATTGCCTCGCCATCATACCAGTAATCGCTGTCCGCAGCCACGAATTCGCTCCGCCAGCCGTCGGGCAGAGGCCTGTCGCGTAATTCCAGCGATAGCGGATAGATGCAATCGATACCGCTTCCTGCAAATGCGGCGAGGACGGCATCATCGATTGGCACCAGCGGCAAGGCATGGATCGCCCCGTCATAAGTCGTGCCCCGCAGATGCGGCATTGGGTCGTCCACGATCCGGTAGGCATGCCGCCCGCGAAACAGAAAGATGTTGGCGAAGCAGTATTCAGACGGCGCAGCTCCGCTCATTCCCAGCGCGCGCTCAATTTTCTGCTGATCTGCAAGACACACCTGTCCGGCAAGAGGCATCAGACAATCCGGCGATGCTGCGTCGGCGCGGGCGGGGCCGGAAGCTTGACCGGACCGAACTGACGCGATGGCAGCAGCACGGTGGCATCGGCACGGATATTGTCGCTGCCGCGCTGGTTAGTGCCGCGCAAAGTTACTTCCATGAGTGGACCCAGCCTCTCGTCATTGCGAACTTCAGTGATCTCGCCGTTCATCCATGTGACATCGCCAATATAATTAAACCGGCGAAACTCGAAACGGATGCGGTGAATCCAGGCATCGTCGCCTGCGAAGTTGGTCAGATAGTTGCTGACGTGAAATTGCCGGACCGGGCCGATGTCATACATCATGCGCACGCCGGTCTTTTCCGCCAGGTCCTTGTCCCAATGGACCCGCTGGATGGTGTCCCAGCTGTTGAATTCATCGCGGCTGTAAAAGCCCCGCAAGGTCTTGCGGTTTTCATAGCCAAGCCGGTTCGGCCAGTTGCCATAGACCAGCCACCCCGCCCCCATGTGGATGTTGAACAGATCGGTGATGGTCAGCGGACCTTTGACCATGCGCGGCAGTTGCGTGCCCGGCGCTGCATCCTCGAACCACAGCGTATCGCTGCCACGACGGTATTCCGCATCATAGGCCGCCTCGATTTCGGCAAGCTGATCGTCAGTATAAAAGGCTGGTTCCTCGCGCGCGTATTTCTCGGTCTTGCCTGTCTTTGCCTTACGCTCGGCATGGACAAACCAGTCGACGCCATCGACCATCACCGTGTCGTTATCGTTCCACAGGCACAGGCCGTTGGTGACAATAGCCGACCGGCCCGAAAATTCCGATTGCTTGTCCCCCACCCCCTTCACGAAACGCGAACGGTAGAGCCTGGTCCCTTCGGTGATCGGCGCATAATAAAAATTTTCGCCGCCCGAATGGAACAGCTGCACGCCGCGCAGCGCCTTGGATGTCACTTTGGCTTCTTCGGCATCCATCACCGGGTTGCGATTGATCCCCATCGATTTTTCGAATGCCGGCGGTGCAATCACCCCGCCCCAGCACGTCTGCCTCGCATATTCGGGATCGGTGAACAGCGGGTTGTTGTCGCCGATGCAAATAGCGAAGCGGCGGACCGCATCATCTGTGCACGCGATGTTCCACGGCTCATCGATCACGCCGGTCCGCAAGGTCGGATTGGGAAAGCCGATCCGGCGGCGCATGAGGTCCAGCGATTCATCGGTGATCTGGCTACGGATAAGACCGTCGTTGCTCAAAGTGCTGTCCCTGTGCTTCTGTTTACGTCGTAGGTGGCAAGATCATGGAAACAGCAAATTCAGCGCATTTTCCTTGATCAACCAGCTATCGCCGTTGCGCACGAAAGTGACCTTGCACTTGGCCATAACCAAATTCCCCGCTCCTGGCGCCCCGCCCCAGACCGAGACATAGTTATAGAGCTTGGCATGGACCACATCGCGCGTTTCGCCATAGCGGCAGGTCATGTTGCCAGCGATGTGGCACATCATGCCATTGCCATAATCGTTATGGGCGTTGATCGGAATTGTGCGCAGTTGAGCCGGGCCGACAAGGGGTTCGGGCGTGAAACCGGAGAAAACTCCATCTTCGGTGAACAGCGCCGCCCATCCGTCGCCGTCGCCTTCATCGACCCGCCAGCAATATTCGCCCATGAAATCGCTGATTGCCACCCAATCATCAGTCGTCAGCTTCTCAGCCATATGCCCCTCACGTTCAGTTTCTGTGCTGGCGCGACGCACAAGCCAGTTTCGGCCTAGCGAAGAACCAAGGCTATTTGCAAACCCATTTTTGTCAATTCAAATATCTGTTATGATCACCGCTGCCTGCGTACTGACTACAAAAACCAGCTCTGGAGAGACAAATGAATTTGAAGTCACCGGTTCCGGCACCGTTTACCGATACCTTAATTCACTCTGGCAGATATTGCGCGGGCTTGCCGGCCCCAAGCCCAATCCGCACCGGGAAAGATCAAATAGCAATTTCCACCGCAAGCAATGCCGCTATGTTGACGCTGAATGACCGCTAACGCTCAAATCCCGGAGACCATCCCCGGCGCCGTGCTGCACATGGCCAGATTGCGGGGCGAACACCTCGCCGTCGTCTCGCCAACCACGCAGCTGACCTATGCCCAGGTCGCCGAGCAGATGATGGCGTTTGCCGCCGCGCTTGTCGCCGCAGGGCTGCGCAAGGGCGATGCGGTCGGCGTTTGGCTGCCGAACTGCGCCGAATGGGTGGTCGCGGCGATGGGCGTGCAGGCAGCGGGCGGAGTGCTCGTGCCGCTCAACACACGCTACAAGGCCGCGGAAGTGTCGCACGCGCTGAACATGATCCGCGCACGCATTCTGATTCACCCACGCCGTTTCGTCGGCATTGACTATGCCGCGATCCTGGCGGGGACCGAACTGCCGTTCATCGAGCGCCGCATCGCTGTCGATCTGGAGGGCGAAGGCGGCGACGAGCTCGCCGCGTTCATCGCATCAGCCGCAAACGACCGGGCCGCGCGGGCCGAAGCCGAGCTGCGTCTCGCCAGTCTTTCGGGCAATGCCGTGTCCGATATCATCTTCACCTCCGGGACCACCGGCGCGCCAAAGGGTGTGGTGACAACCCACGGCCAGAATGTCCGCACCTGCCGCGAATGGAACCGGGCCACCACGCTTGGTCCCGATGATCGCTTCCTGCTGATCTGGCCGATGAGCCATTGCTCTGGCTACAAGGCTGGCTGGCTGGCGGCAGTGCTGGTCGGCGCAACCATCCATCCCGAAGCGACGCTTGACATCGCGCGGCTGGTAGAACGCACGATGGCCGAGGAAATCACCTTCCTGCCCGGTCCGCCAACGCTGTTCCATTCGTTGTTGCAGGTGCAGCGAGAAGGTAAAATCCGCCTCGATTCACTCCGCGTCGTCGGCACGGGCGGCACGACCATCGATCCGGCAATGATCGCCGCCGTGCGGTCCGAATTGGGCGCAGGTGTCATCTATGCCGGCTATGGCCTGACCGAGTGTTGCGGCACCGCCGCGATGATCTGCCCTGACGATCCACATGGCATGGTGATCGTCTCCTCGGGCCGTGCAATCAGCGGCACTGAACTCGAAGCGATGGGAAGCGATAGCACGATCCTGCCACGCGGGCTGGAAGGCGAGCTGGTAACGCGCGGCTACCATGTGATGCAGGGTTATTTTGAAGATCCCGCCGCGACAGCGGCAGCAATCGACGCTGCCGGCTGGCTTCACACCGGCGATCTCGGCGTGGTGGACGAAGCTGGTTTTGTCCGCATCACCGGCCGCGCCAAGGAGATGTTTATAGTTGGTGGCTTCAACTGTTATCCAGCCGAAATCGAGAACCTGATGCAAGCCCATCGCGCGGTGCGTGAAGTTGCCGTAATTGGCGTGGCGGACGAGCGCATGGGTGAAATCGGCAAGGCATTCGTCGTCTGGGACACCGCGCAGGGCGATCCTGATATGGCAGCCCTGATCGCCTGGTGCCGCGAGCAGATGGCGAACTACAAAGTGCCCCGCACGATCACTTTCGTCGAGTCTCTGCCGCGAAACGCAATGGGCAAGGTCGAGAAGTTTCGCCTGGCAGCAGCCCTAGGACTAGGTTGAAGCCTTGCGATCGGCAGTCTGCGGCTGCGCCATTGAGCTAGTTGATTACGTCCTTCAACCGGAATCGGCGCCCGCTGACCAGTCGCGCGGTTCGCCGGCGAAGCACTGGGCGATGGCGAGCCAGTCACCCGCGCCCTCCCCGGTTGCGATGAGCGCAGTATCCCTTGCATGGCGGCGATGCGTGACGACAAGCGCGAAGTCCACCGCACTGCCGGCAACCCGCGCCGCAGAACCTTCGTTCCAGACCCAGGTGGATCCGCTGGGGGCGGTCAGGATCACTTCGGGCGGCACCGGACGTTCGAGGCCCCGCTGGGCGAATGAATAGCCATGGGTGCGGACGCCCAGATCGCAAATCGTGCGTATGCGCTCGGCGTTGTGCCGTTCTACCGAGAGCAGGTCGTAAATGTCCTGCCCATGTGCCCAAACTTCCATCTGACGTGCATTGGCAAACGATTGCAGGCGCATATCCGGGCCGAACCAGGGCAGGCGCCGATCCGGGTCAGCGCTTTCCAGCCCGTCAGCAAGCGCGGTCCAGCCCGCATGCCAGTCCGCCATCAGCGCTTCAGGCCCCAATGCGCCCCACGACTCGCGCATGCGCTGGCTGAGTTCGATGCCCTCCGCCTGCCCTGACCGGACCCACGCAACCAGCTGCGGAAATTGCTCTGGCCTATCAAGCGCAGCCTGGCCGAACCTGTCGACCTGGCACAAATGCATGACTTCATCCGCGACCGTCCAGCCATAGAACGTGGTCCGCCGCTGCCAGTCCGCCGGTGACATGCCCAGCAGGAACCTCTCCAATTCCAGGCATTCGGCGCGCAAGGCGGTCGTATCGATTGTCATGGCTTCCTCGCCTGATCTGCCGATGAACTGCCAGCGCCGAAGTTGCGGCCTGTATTCATGGCGCCTTGCTGATGGAATCGACGCGCATCCATTCCATGATCAGGTTCGAACAGCGACCGCTCGCCACTCTTGCGATCTCGTCGTCGCCATCGCGAATGGCTTTGGCCATCTGCAGGCGCTGTTGCCGATAGGCCTCCACGCGCTCTGGATGATTCACCCAGACATCTTCATCGCGGCGCGTGAATGGGGCAAGGTCGTAAACGATGTTGAGGAACAGGTTCAACACGTCGTTCTTTGCCATATCGCCAATGATGCGCCCGAATTCGCGCTCGCCGGACAGAAATCCGCGGTAAGTTGGCGGATTTCCGCCCTGGAGGTCGGCTGCTTCCGTCTCGATAAATTCCGCCAGATCTTCATTTTCCGCGCCACGACTGGCGATGGCAGCAAGGCCGGCGATCTCGGTTCGCAGCGGCTTGAGCGCCTGGAGAATGTCGGGCAGATGGAGCTGGCGCGATTGCAGATAGATCGCTGCCATGCGGCTGACAGTCATGCTGTTCGGCACGCAGGCAAAATAGCCGCCACCCACTCCACGGCGCACGGCAATCAGATTTTCCTGGATCACCTGCGCCGACGCCTGCCGCAACGTCGGCCGACTGACCCCCAGTTCGGCAATCAGCTCTTCCTCCGACCCAAGGAGTTCGCCTTCCTCCTTTGCCATGGAAAGGCGCCTTAGCTTTTCAGCCGTATTGGCCACCGCCGATGTCTTTGGTTGCACAGCATTCCCCAATTCAGTAACCTTTAGTCGCGCAGACCGCTCTCGGGCAAGGCTTAGACATTTCAAGCCGGATTACAATGCGCCAATCAGGAGCGGACCGATGCTTGATGCCGTTACAAGATTCTCCGAACGCAAGGTTCCGGCGGCAGTGGACGTCGTGGTGATCGGCGCCGGCTTTGCCGGGCTATATGCCCATCACAAGTTCAGAAAGCTTGGGCTGACCGCCTGCGGATTTGAGGCAGCTCCGCAAATCGGCGGCACCTGGTTCTGGAACTGTTATCCGGGCGCCCGCTGCGATGTCGAGAGCCTGGATTACATCTATTCCTTCTCACCAGAACTGCTCGAGGAATGGCAATGGAGCGAGCGTTTCGCCACGCAGCCAGAGATATTGCGCTATGCCAACCATGTCGCGGACCGCTTTGATTTGCGCCGCGATATTGCCTTCGAAACGCGGGTAACATCGGCGACCTTTGACGAGCAGTCGAACCAATGGATCGTCCGGACCGATCGCGGCGACGAGGTGCAATGCCGATATCTGCTGTCCGCAGTCGGCTGCCTGTCATTGCCCAAAGCGCCCGAGATAGAAGGACTGGAAGACTTCGCAGGCCGCTGGGTGCAAACCGGAGCCTGGCCGCACGAGCCGGTGGATATCGCTGGCAAGCGCGTGGCGGTAATCGGCACCGGATCTTCGGGCATTCAGTCGATCCCGGTGCTGGCCGAACAGGCAGCGCAACTCACGGTATTCCAACGCACTGCGACCTACAGCGTCCCTGCCCATAACGGCCCCGTCGATCCGGAATACGAAGCCAAGGTTCGCGCCGATTATGTCGCGCACTGCAAGATGGCCCGCAAGACCCGGGGCGGCGTGCCCCCGCGCATCAATACCGGACTGCCGGCGATGACCGTCCCGGCGGAAGAGCGGCGCACGAAGTTTGAGCAAGCATGGAAGTTCGGCGCATTTTCCATGCAGTCGGTGTTCAGCGACCTCCTCAGCAATCCGGATTCCAATGCCGCAGTCGCCGACTTCGTCCATGAGAAGATTCGCGGCGTCGTCAACGACCCGGCACTTGCCGATAAACTGATTCCGAAGCGCATCCCGTTCGGCACCAAACGGCTCTGCCTCGACACCAATTATTATCAAACTTTCAACCGCGACAATGTCGAACTCGTCGACATCCGGGAAACTCCGATCGAACGGATCACCAAGGCTGGGATCAGGACGAGCGAGAAAGAATATCCCTTCGATCTGATCGTCTTCGCGACCGGCTTCGATGCCGTCACGGGACCTCTAATCGCGCTCAATGTCACTGGCATCGGCGGCCGAAAACTGAAGGACGAATGGCAGCAGGGCCCGCAAAGCTATCTGGGCCTGATGGTATCGGGCTTCCCCAATCTGTTCACGGTGAATGGCCCCTCGAGCCCCTCGGTTCTGGCAAACATGCTGCAGGCGCTCGAACAGCATGTTGACCTGATCGTGGATTGCATTGCTTACATGGAAAGGCACGGCTTCATGCGGGTCGATGCCGATGAAGCAGCGCAGGTCGCCTGGGCGCATGAAGTCGCGGATCTGGCCGAGACGACGCTCTATACCAAGGCCGATAGCTGGTACATGGGCGCCAATGTTCCGGGCAAGCCACGCGTGTTCCTGATGTATATCGGCGGTCTGGATCGGTATGTCGAACGATGCGAAACCATCGTCAACGCAGGCTATTCCGGATTCAACTTTTTGGCTTCCGGCAGCAGCAGCGATCCGCGCGCGGCGCATGCCGGGGCGATAGCAGCGAC
Source organism: Novosphingobium sp. (assembly GCA_031411415.1). Taxonomy (GTDB): domain Bacteria; phylum Pseudomonadota; class Alphaproteobacteria; order Sphingomonadales; family Sphingomonadaceae; genus Novosphingobium. The sequence goes on along the minus strand of JANOBA010000429.1, from coordinate 13,066 downwards.
ATAATTCAGGAGAATTGATGGTGTCTAAGAAACTTGCGGGCCGGCGCATCCTTGTAACAGGTGCGGCGAGCGGAATGGGCTTGGCGATTGCCAGGCTGTTTGCTCAGGAAGGCGCGGCGCTTGCCATGCTGGACCGGAACGCGGACGGCGTTCAGGCATCGGCGGACGCGCTTGGTGCGGCTGGCATCGCCTGCGATGTTGCTGACCGGGCGTCGGTCGATGCCGCCGTGGCCAAGGCAGCCGCAATGCTGGGCGGGATCGACGGCGTCATCAACGCGGCGGGAATCCTGATTGGCAAGCAATTCGACGATCTCGACCCTGAGAGCTGGGACCGGGTGATCGCGGTCAACCTGACCGGGCCATACAATGTAGTCCGCGCCGCATTGCCCATGCTGCGGGCGGCACGGCGCGCGACTATCGTCAACATCGCCTCGGTCGGCGGCCAGATGCCCATGGCCGGGATGGCGGCCTATGGCGCCAGCAAAGCAGGCCTTGCCATGTTCACCAAATGCCTGGCTTTCGATCTTGGCCCCAGCATTCGCGCCAACACCCTGTGCCCCGGCGTTATCAAAACCGAGATGACCCGCTATATCTGGGAAAACCACGAACATGCCGAACGGGCAGCAGACCGGGTGGCGCTGAAGCGGCTTGGCGAGCCCGACGATGTCGCGCGAGCAGCGCTGTTTTTCTCGACCGAAGATTCAGGTTTTACCACAGGGACTGAACTTCCCGTTGACGGCGGTTTTTCGTGGCGCTGATTGGCATGCAATTGCTTGCCAGTCAGTCATCCAGACGGGAATAACAGAAATCGCGGAACTTGGCGGTGCCGGAGCCTGCGGCATAAAGCCCGGGCTTCAGTGCCAGGAAGCCGCCGCGCACATTGTGATGATATCCGGAGACTTCCATCCCCCGGTCGAAGCGCTGCCAGCTGTTTCCGCCATCGCCGCTGGTGTGGATCGAGACGATATGGCGGCGATTGGTGATCCGCATGCGCATGCGCCGCCCATGCGGATTGTCCGGGCGGGCGCGCTCGATGCCATATTGGTGGGTGACGAAGCGCTGCTCGTCGAAACCAAGCCCGCAATAGAGCGCCTGATCATAGAACAGCACCAGCCCCGCAGTCCCGCCCGGTGCAATCTCGATGTCGCACTCGAATGCATAGGATGTGTCGCCCGCCGTCAGCAGCAGGGGCGAGCCGCTGGAGGGGGCAAGACCCCTGCCCTGCAGATTGAGCGCGCCGCCTGACAGGGCCACGCGCGCGGCTTCATCGGCGGCGGGGCGGAAGAAGGTCCACTTCGCGCCCAGCTGCAACGAACCGGAAAAGGCGTCGGACAGGTCTATGCCATGCGGCAGAGCTTGTCCGCCGCGCGGCACCGGCAGCGGGCGCGAAAGGTCGCCGCCGGTCATGTGGAACCACCCATCGGCTGTCCATTGCACTGGATCGAGCAGGCATTGGCGGCCCAGTGTCCAGAACCCTGCGCGATAGCCGTGATAAAGCGACCACCACGAACCGTCCGGAGCTTCAACCAGCGAAGCATGTCCGCGTGACCACCATGCCTCGGCGTCGGACTGGGTGCGCACCAGCGGGTTGCCGGGATGCTGTTCCCACGGTCCGTGCAGCGAACGCGAACGCGCCGCGATCACCATGTGCCCGGTGGGCGGGCCGGCGGTGCCGCCGACGGCTGTGAGCATGTAAAACCAGTCGCCCCGGCGGCAGATCTTGGGGCCTTCGGGCGAAAAGCCTTCCACCTCCCAGTCGCCGGGATAGCGCCATGGGTCATAGACGTGTTCAATCTCGCCTGCCGTGCTGAGGCCATCGTCGCTCAGCCGCACGCGGTCTCCGCCTGACAGGAACAGCCAGCGCGAACCGTCTTCGGCAACCGCATGGCAGGGATCGATGTGGCGGTGGAGCCCCAGCGGCTCCGGATCGCTCCACGGCCCGTCGATGTGGTCCGCCCAGATCACGAAGATGTCGTTGGGCTGCGCTTTAACCGGAATGTAGAGAAAATAGCGCCCGCCGTGCTTTTCGAGGCTTACCGCCCAGACCGAGCCGATATTGCGGCGCAAGGCAGATGTGCGCGGCTGCCAGTGGACCAGATCGCGGCTGTGCCAGATTGTGAGGCCTGGATAAGCATCGAAAGTTGAAAATGTCAGGTAATAGTCCGCGCCGTCCTTCAGGATCGCGGGATCGGGCCGGTCGCCCGCCAGAACCGGATTGAGGAAACGGCCGGGGCCGGGGAGCAGCTTTGGCGGCCTCGCATCGGCGGGTGCCGCGGCAATGCCAAGCCCCGCGAGCGCTGCCGCCTTCAGGGCATCACGCCGCCCGATTGCCATCAGCCGAGGCCGACCGTGTGCGCCCAGTTGCGCCACAAGTCAGGCCATGCCTCCAACGGCTTGCCGACTGCTTTGCGTAGCCCGAAGCCGTGGCCGCCATTGGCAAAGACGTGCAATTCCGCTGGCACATTGTGTGCCCGCAAAGCCGCATGGAGGCGGAGCGTGTTTTCCAGCGGCACCACATCATCATCGGCTGCGTGGAGCAGGAAATGCGGCGGGGCATCGGCGGGCACATTGCGGTCGGGCGAATGGGCGACCTCTACCTGTGGGGTGGGATCGGCGCCCAGCAGCAGCGCGCGGGACCCCGCATGGGCAATCGCGGGGTCCATGCTGACCACTGGATAAAGCGGTGCGGCGCAGACGGGTTTGGCCGACAACCGATCAGCCGCATCGACGGCGCGATAGACCGGCGCGGCAAAACGGGTGGAAAGGCTGGCGCAGACATGTCCGCCAGCGGAAAAGCCCATCGCCGCGACGCGTTCGGGATCAATGGCATATTCGCGCGCACGGTGGCGGATCAGGCGCATGGCGCGCTGGGCGTCGGCCAGCGGGGTATCCGGGCCGCTGGGCCAGCCCTCGCCCGGCAGGCGGTGGAACAGCACGAAAGCGGTGAACCCCCGTGCGGCGAGCCAGCGGGCCATCTCATAGCCCTCCTTGTCGATCACCACCCAGCGATAGCCGCCGCCCGGCGTCAGCAACACCGCCGCGCCATTGGGCCGGTCGGGGCGAAACACGGCCATGCGGGGCACGGAAATGCCGAAAACCGCGCGGTCAGTAACGAGGCTGTCAGTTGAGCCTTCGTTGACCGTTTCGATCAGCGGTCTGGCTGGCGCTGGCAGGGCACCCTTGGGCCACAGGTCAATCGTTTCAACCGGCTGCGGCAGGCCGGGAGGCAGTTCGCCCGACGCAACAACGGGCGGAAGCGTTTGCGCCCCCGCCCGCGTTATCGGTATTTGGGCGACCCCAAGGCCGAGTCCGGCAACGATGATTGACCTTCGATTGATCGTCATCGCGCCAGCCTGCCTTTCGGGCTTATTCAATCACATCTTGAACCGCGCACCAACCAGGAACGTGCGGCCGAAATGGTTATTCTCATAGTTCCGGTCGGCAGCGAAATCGGCGTAACGATAACGATAGGTATCAAGCAGGTTGCTGGCTTCGACCGAAACCTCGACCCAGTCCGTCAGCTTGTAACGCATCGAAGCGTCAAGATTGGTCGACGCGCCATAGCCTTCCAGCACATTGCCGGTGCCGCTGGAGCCTTCATGATAGCGGCTGCGATAGCTGAGCATCATGCGGGCGCTGAACTTGCTGTCTTCATAGTAAAGCGTGCCGTTGAACGCCTTCTTCGAAACGTTCGACAGGGTGTTGGTCACCGAAACGTTGGTGAGTCCGCCGCCCGAGACTGTCGCCGGTCCCTGCAAGTTGAAGTTCGCATCCGAATTGATGAAGGTCGCGTTGGCGATTACGCCAAAATTGCCCAGAATGCCGTCGGCAAACACCTTGAAGGGCAACTGTGCGGCGATTTCCCAGCCATTAAGCGTCGCGCCCGAGCCGTTGACCGTCGTGACCAGCGTCCAGATCGGCTGGCTGAGCTGCGCCGGATTGAGCGCGGCGGGCGATGCCGGGTTGAGCACCGAGACCGGCAGACCGGTCTGGGTGAAGGTTGCGCCAGTGATCGATGCAGACTGAGTGAAGGTGCTCACATCCTTCTTGAACCATGCCAGCGAAAGTATGGCACCAGGCGCGAAATACCACTCGGCTCCGATGTCATAATTGGTCGCGCGGAAAGGTTCAAGAAACGGATTGCCGCTGGTCACCCGGTAGTTGAAACCATCGGCCGTGCCGCCCGGAGTAAGCCCGCCCAGCGTCGGCCGGGTCACCACTTTGGCAACCGCACCGCGCAGGATCAGCTTTTTGGTCGGGAACAGCGCCAGGTTGAATGAAGGCAGCCAGTCGTCATAGCTGCGCGTCACCGTCGCATTGACGCCGCTGACCAGGCCATAAGAGCTCTGTTCGGTCTTCATATAGCGGACGCCGCCATTCAGCGCGAAACGCATGCCGCCAAGGTTGCCCTTCAGGTCCGCCTGGACATAGCCGCCCTTGGTGGTTTCCTGCACGCCGCGATTGTTGCCGGCATCAACCACCAGCGCGCGGCTGTAGAGGTTGGTGAAGGCGGTCGTTGCCGGAAGATTGGCGACCAGCCAGGTGTTGGTATTGCCCGCCGGCTGGCCGGCATTACCCAGGTTGAAAGTCTCCGAGAGCGCCGAAGTGACCGGGAAGCCATAGATCGCTGTCGGTCCGAACAGCGCGGTCGCCGAACAAGCCACTGTGCCCGATGTGCTGGTGACCAGGCTGGTGCCGCCGTTGCCGCAAACTGCGGTATCGCGGGTGAAGGAGATTACGTCGAAATTAAACCGGCGCCACACGCCGCCGGCCTTCAGGGTCAGCCAGTCGGTTGCGTCATATTCGGCGCGCAGCTGCGCGGTTTTGAAGCGGTTGGTGACATTCGAGGGCCGGTCGCGGATTTCGGCAAGCTGGAAATTGGCCGGATCGGTCACGCTGGTGCCGAAAGCCAGCTTCGGCGTCGCCATGTTGCTGTAATCATAGGAATAGCCCACGGCATCACGGTCATCGAAAATGACCGTCGTCTCGACCGGGATGTCGGCATTGGACTTGGAGAAGCCGCCCAGCAGGGTGAAGCGGAACTTGTCGCCCACATCCTGATCCCAGGTTCCGCCAAGCTGATAGAACTCGGTCGTGCTCTTGCGCAGATAGTGCTCGGTGCGCACCCACGCGTCGTTGAGTGTTGCCGAGATGATATTGTTGTTCGAGTCGTAAACCGGGTTCACGAGATTGATCGAACGCTCGTTCGAACGCAGCAGGACTTCGCCCCACTTCTCTTCGCGGGTCGCGTCGAACTTGGAATAGAGCCCGTCGATCGAGATCTTGGTTGCATCGGTCGGCGAGAACTGGACCGAGCCGGTCAGCCCCAGACGCTCGCGATCATGCGCGACCTCGCCATAGCGCGGAATGCGCGGGTGGAAGGCCAGCGAGGCCTTGTCGCAATCCGTGCTCGGCACATAGGCGCCGCCCGAATTGGGAGTGGTAAAGCAAGGCGTGGCGCCAACCTGATCGAAGCGGGCCTGCGCCCAGCGCACCGAATTGTTGCCAAGCTCCAGCGTCTTGGTCTTCGAATAGGCAGCCGAGAGCGAAACGCCGAAGGTGCCAGCATCGTTCTTCCAGCTGAGCAGCCCGGCAAGGCGAGGGCCGATGTTTTTCGAGAGCGTGTTGTAGGAACCGACTACCGAGCCGACGGCGGTGAGGCCAGACCTGCCGCCCAGCGGATTGCCAGTGTTGAGATCGACCACTGCGCCCAGCGAGCCTTCATCCAGGCTGGCTTCGGCGGTCTTGTGGACCACAATGGAGCTGAACAGTTCGGATGCGAAAACGTTGAAGTCAAACGCGCGGTCGCGGTTGGCGCTGGCGCCGTCGGTCGAGGTGGCGACGGTTTCCATGCCGTTGACCCGCACCCGGGTGTATTGGCTGGAAAGACCGCGCACGGTGATCGCCCGGCCTTCGCCGGCATCGCGGCTGATCGAGATACCGGGAATGCGCTGGAGCGATTCGGCCAGGTTCTGATCGGGCATCTTGGCGATGTCCTCGGCGACGATGGCATCGACCGCGCCGACCGATTCGCGCTTCACGTTGAGCGCCTTCTCAAGGCTCTGGCGGAAGCCGGTGATGACGATCTCATCGCCGTTGGCTGCGACGTCAGCAGGGGCCGCGCCATTAACAGGAGCAGATTGGGCGAAAGCCGCAACTGGTGCAGCCAGCGCGCTGCCGGCTATGAGTGCGGCCTTGATCAACGATGTGCGTGAAACGGTCTGGCGCATGTTATTCCTCCTCGATCGCCGCTGGGGCGAATTCCTGATACCGGTGTCAAAGGAGAGCGCATCGCTGTGCGCCTTGCCATTGCACCCAATTCCCTCGCGCAATTCCCGAGCGCGTTGTTCGGTCGGCACCTGCCTGACGGTCTTGCGAACCCGTCTTTGGTAACCGGTGTCATTTGTTATTGCCGCGAATGGCGCGCTCTGTCAAGAAGCGGCCAAACGGGAGATGTTGGATGACACGATACTTGCATGCCGCATTGCTTGCACTGGCATTGATGCTGACCGGAACCGGGCGCGTTTTCGCGCAGGACCATCCCGCCGATCCGACGCGCGGCGGCGCGGGCGGGCGGATCATCCGGGTGACGACACTCGCGCAGGATGGCCCCGGCTCGCTCAGGGAAGCTATTCAGTCCAAGGGGCCGCGCATTGTCGTGTTCGAGGTCGGCGGCGTAATCGATCTGGGCCAGCACCTGCTGGAGATTAATGAGCCCTACCTGACCATCGCCGGGCAAACCGCCCCCTCGCCGGGCATCACGATCATCAAGGGCGGCATCGACCTGAAAGGCCATGACGTCGTGCTCAGCCATTTGCGGGTGATGACCGGGGGCAACGTAGCGACGGTGGTTCAGGGGATCAATCCTCACAGCGGCCTGCTTGATACCGCCGCCGATGCCTTCACCACCGTGGCAGCACACAACGTCGTCGTCGAACATTGCAGCTTCATGTGGGGCGTCGATGAAAACATGTCGGCATCCGGCCCGCGCTTCACTGGCAACACTGTCGCCGAATGGCGGGCGGGCACCAGTCACAATGTCATTTTCCGCGACAATCTGGCCGCCGAAGGCCTGGCCCATTCCACCCATCCCAAAGGCGAACACTCCAAAGGCTCGCTGATCCACGACAACGTCACCGGCGTCGTTTTTTACCGCAATGTCTTTGCTCATAATGTCGAGCGCTCGCCGCTGATCAAGGGCGGGGCGCAGGCGCTGATGATCAACAACCTGATCTACAACCCCGGCCACCGTGCGGTGCATTACAACCTGATGGCGCTGGAATGGGCGGGGAAACCGTATGTAACCGGCGAGATTACCGCAGTCGGTAATGTCATGCGCGGCGGCAACGATAGCAATCCGGGGCTGCCCTTCCTGATGCTCGGCGGCGATGGTGATCTGGCTTACTATGGCCGCGACAACCGCGCGGTTGACCGCCACGGCAATGCGTTGCCGCAGTTTGGCCGCTATGGCGAAACCCGTGCAAAGCTGCTCACCGCCAAGGCTCCGCTGGCCTCGCTGGCGGGCTACACGATTTTGCCATCGCTGGATGTGGAAACCAGCTTGCTCGCCAGCGTCGGTGCCCGCCCCTGGGACCGCGCGGACAACGACATCCGCGTGCTGTTTTTCGTCGCTGAAGGACGCGGCGAGATTATCGACGACGAGAAGCAGGTCGGCGGCTATCCGCACCTCGCCCCCAGCGCCGCGCCTTTCGTCGAGGCTAATTGGAACCTCGACACCATGACGCCGAAATCAGGCCGCTATCCCGGCCAGAAAGACGGGGCGCAGGAGCATCTCTCGCCGCGCGACAAGGCCATGCGCAATTGACCGCCCTGCGGCTGCTGTTCGGCACGCTTCTGCTGCTTGGCGGCGTGCGGCTGGCCAGCGAGCCAGCGCAACGCCTGCCCGCAATCGAGCAAGCGCCGCTCGCGCCGCCGCCGCCTGAGGCGCGCACGGCCCGCGCCCACGTGGTCTTCGCGCCCTATCGCTATGATGACATCCTCTGGGAAAATGACCGCACCGCCCACCGCATCTATGGCCCAGCGCTGCAGAAGGCAGAGCCGCCGTCAGGCTCGGGGATCGATGCCTGGGGCAAGCTGGTCGACTGGCTGTTCATGGAACGCCAGCTCGCCACTGGCTATCAGCATGGCTTCCACGGTGAAGGGCTGGACTACTACAGTGTCGGCACCAGCCGGGGCGCCGGCGGGCTCGGCATCTGGTTCGACAACAAGCTGTGGACCTCGCGCAACTGGGCCAGCCACCGCATCCTGTGCGATGGGCCGGATGTGGCGGCTTTCGAAGTCAGCTATGCGCCCTGGCCGGTGGGAATTGCCCGCAACGTCCACGAGACGCGTAGCTTCTCGCTCGCGCTGGGCAGCAATTTCACCCGCATGGTCTCAAACCTGTCGTCGAACCGGGCGGGTTCACTTCTGGTCGGCATCGGGCTGGCCAAACGACCGACATCCGACCAGCCCGGTCACTTCGTGGCGGATCGCAAGCATGGCAAGTTCACGTTCTGGAGCACTGAGGATCCCGGCAAGGGCGCAATGGGCATTGCGTTGATAGTCGATCCGGCGATGATCGCCGAAGTGCGCGAGGATGCTGACAATTACCTCGTGATCCTCAATGTTCTGCCCGGGCATCCCTTCGTCTATTACTCCGGCGCGACCTGGAGCCGGCGCGGTGATTTCCCCGATGAGGCCAGCTGGATCGCCCATGTTGGCGCGCAGCAGCCAGACTTTCGGCCCGCTGCATTGACAAGCGAGGTGGTGAAATGAGCCTCTATGCCCTGACCCTGCTGGCCACCGCCGCACCCGCAATGGTGGTGATCGACGAGCGCCAGACCCGCCGCGAGGAAGCGCCGCCGCACGGTGCCATCGGCATGAGCACGGCCTATCGTATCTCCGACGCCGCGCCCCAGCCGCGCGCCATGGAATTCCGCCGCCGCATTCTGCATCGCGGCGCGGCTGTCGGCGAGCATCCAATTGCCCACGACGAGGTTTACTATGTGCTGGACGGTGAAGGCGAAGTCGTCTCGGACGGCGCGCGCGCCACTTTGCGCAAGGGCATGGCCGCCTATCTCTACAAAGGCGCTGTGGTCGGCATCCGCCAGCTGGGGCGCAGGCCGCTGTCGCTGATCCTCAGCTACCCGAACACGCAATAGGCTCAGCTTCCCGGCTGGATATAAGGCACGCGGGCAAACAACTCACGCTCCCATTTGCGCGGATCGCTGACCTGCCGGCTAGCGGTATCGAACACCATCGTTTCGCGACGGGCGAGCGAATAGGGTGCCCAGCCGGGATTGCCCGTGTGGGCAAAGCGGACAAATGCATCCATCATGCGCTCGCTCATTGCCGCGCGCGCCGGGGTGCGCTCTTCCAAGGTACCGAACGACAGGCCGATATCATCGGTGTGCTTGGCATTCTCGAAATCGAGCTGATAGACGAACGTGTTGCTGCGCCTGGCCCGTGCGCGCGCCTCGGCCTCCTCAATCTGTCCTCGCCATGAGCGTGATGCGGTGACGATGCGGTGAAACATGTCCTCGGGCTCGGCTGCGGGATAGCGCTCGCGAAATTGCGTCACGACCCAGTCAGGGCTGAGATCGACTTTCATCTCAGGCGCGATGCGCGCGGCCAAATTGTTCCAGCTGAGGCCCTTCAGCCGGGGATGATCCGGCGTCAGGAAGGCGCGGGTTTCGGCCACGGTATTGCCCAACAGCATCGGCAGGCCCAGCGATTGCGGAGCGGCATCGGGCCAGAACGGATGACGCATCAGACTGCGCATGTCGAGCACAGGCCCCATGTAGAGCCCGCCGCCAAGTATCGGGTCGCTCACCGAGAGCGCGGCTATGATCTGTTCGACTGGCGCAGTCGCCGGATCTGCACCGCCCAGCTTGGCAAGGAAGGCCTCGGTGCGCCTTGTGGCATTGCCGGGCCCGCTGGCGGTCACTTGCTGGCCGCTCATCGTGATCGCCTTGTGGAACAGGCCACGGGCGGCGGGCATCGCCATCAGCGTCGCGATCTTTGCCCCGCCGCCTGATTGACCGAAGACGGTGACATTGCCGGGATCACCGCCAAACTGCGCGACATTGCGCTGGATCCACTGGAGCGCGCAGACCAGATCGAGCTGGCCGGCATTGCCGCTGTCTGGGAATCGCTCAGGGAGATACAGATAGCCCAGCGCACCCAGCCGGTGGTTGACTGTCACCACCACCAAATCGCCGCGCTCCGCCAGCCGCGCGCCGTCATTGCGTGGGTCGGTCACCGAACCTGTGGAATATGCGCCGCCATGGAAATAGACCATGACCGGACGGGGCCGCGCGGATCGTGCGCGGGGAAACCAGACATTGAGGAACAGGCAGTCCTCGTCCTGCGGCGCATAGCGATTGCCTTGCTGAGGGCAGGACGGGCCGAAGCGGGCCAGGTCGCCGCCATCCCATGCCACAGGCTCAGGCGGCTGGAATCGCGCGGCTCGGGCATAGCGGATGCCACGAAGGGCCTTGACCGGGCTTGCTGCAGCCTGTGCGCCCGCCATCTGAGCCAGCCCCAGTGCCGCGCCGCCTGCCAGCAGACCGCGCCGGCTGAAATGGTCAGCGGCGAACATCGCCAGCTTCGGGCGAAAAGCTCTCCAGCATGGCGCGGGTGGCAAGGCACATATCGCCCGGCAGCGTGTGCTTGAGCGCGGTCAGCGCAAGGCCGCTATCGGCCATGGCGGCCAGATCGCCGCCATCCAGCCACTTGTGCAGCACGCCCGCCGCAAAGGCGTCACCGGTGCCGATCCGCTCGACGATACCGGTTACATCGATCTCGGCGGTTTGGTGCGCCCCCTCGCGCGAATCGACCCGTGCGGCGATCCGGTGGTGGTCGCTGGAGATGATCGCCCGCGCGGTCGAGGCGATCAGTTCCAGCTTCGGAAAGGCCGCGAAGGCTGCCTCCGCCGCCTCGCGCCGGCGCTCTGGTCCATCGCCCGAGAAAGCCCCCCCCAGCAGCAGCGAGATGTCGCGGTGGTTGCCGATCAGGATCGTCGCATCGGCCACCAGTTCGCGTAGCACCGCGCCGGGATCGCTGTCCCAGCTTGACCACAGCTGGCCCCGGTAATTGCCGTCGAAACAGATTGGCACGCCGGCATGCTTCGCCGCCGCCTGCGCTGCCTTGGCCAGCGCAACGCCTTTCGGCCCCAGCGCCGGAGTAATCCCGCCGGTGTGGAGCAGCCGCGCGCCTGCAAGCGCCCCGGCAAAGTCAATCGCGCCCGGCAAAGCCTCGGCAAAGGCGCTGCCTGCCCGGTCATAAGTGATTTGCGAAGGACGCGGCCCCGCGCCGCTTTCCATGAAATAAAACCCCATGCGTCCGCCAGCGCGTGCCAGGAATTCCGTATCGACGCCCGCCGCGCGCAATTCGCGCGTGGCCCGCGAACCCAGCGCGTTGTCGCTGACCAGCCCGGCAAAGCGCACCGAATGCCCCAGCGCAGAAAGCGCGGCCGCGACATTTGCCTCGGCGCCGCCGACCACCATGTCGAGGCTGTCAGCATGGGCCAGCATCCGGTTCCCCGGCGGCGTGAGCCGGAGCAGAAGTTCGCCAAAACAGGTTACAGCCATCAACGCAGCCTAGAACGACTTTGATACTTTCTCAAGATTGGCGGATTTCCGGCTATTCGGGCAGAGCGTCGGGGCGGCCGATTGATTTGTTCGCGCAAATCTGCCGAAAGCCGCGTGTGTGTCCATCCGGGCTACTTTACTCTTCCCTTTGCCCAACTCTTCCCTTTGCCAAGGTCAGCGATTGATAATGCAGCTAGCCAATTTCGACACCGACACGTTCCTGCGTGACTACTGGCAGCGCAAACCGCTGCTGATCCGCAATCCGTGGGGCAGGTGGCTCAATCCGCTGAGCCCGGACGAGCTGGCGGGGCTGGCCTGCGAGGAAGGCGTGGAATCGCGGCTCATCTCGCAGACCAAAGCAGCGCTGCAGGCGGAGCACGGCCCCTTCCCCGAAGCGCGTTTTGGCAAACTCGGTAAGAGCCCCTCGACACTGCTGGTGCAGGCAGTCGATATTCACGTGGCAGAGGTCGCCGCGCTGATCGAACCGTTCCGCTTTGTGCCCAACTGGCGGATCGACGATGTCATGGTCAGCTATGCTACCGACGGCGGCGGCGTGGGCGCGCATTTCGACCACTATGACGTGTTTCTGGTGCAGGGCCTGGGCCAGCGACGCTGGCAAGTCGGTCAGCTGTGCGATGAGAGCACTGAACTGCTGCCACACGACGATTTGCGCCTGCTGGCCGATTTTCAGGTGAGCGAGGAATGGCTGCTGGAGCCGGGCGACATTCTCTACGTCCCCCCGCGTTTCGCGCACAACGGCGTCGCGGTGGGCGATGATTGCATGACCTACTCCATCGGCTTCCGCGCGCCGTCACGGGCGGAGCTGATCGGCGGCTGGTGTGATGATCTGGTGGCGGAACTGGACGACGATGATCGCTATGAGGATCCGGGATTGGCAGCACAGGCGAACCCCGGCGAAATTTCAGCTGAGGCTTTGGCCAAACTGCACGCACTGATCACCGAGAAGCTGGATGACAAAGCCGCCTTCGCGCGCTGGTTCGGCGGCTACAACACCACCCCCAAATTTCCTGAAATGGATTGGTCGCCAGAAGAGGCTCTCGGAGTGGAGGAATTGCGGCACAATTTGGCGGAATGTGTGCCGCTACTCCGCAACCCGGCGAGCCGGTTTTCGTTCGTGCGGGGGGAGCTGGGAGCAGTCTCGCTGTTCGTCGATGGCGCATGTTTTGACTGCACCGGAGATGCCGCCGCTTTCGCCGAGCAGCTGTGCGCGCGGGACCGAGTTGAGGTTAGCTTGAAACTGGCGGAATCGGGTGTGGTGATGGAATTGATTGCGGAATTGTTCAATCAGGGCAGCGTGGCTTTCGAAGCTAAGGATTGAACGTGCGAACGACGCAACCGCCATGCGCACGAGACTGAGCATATGCGACCGAAAGGTGCGCTTCCGCTCCGAACAGGACGCGCTGGCGATCGCACAGCAAGGCAGCGTCCCGCTCAGGACTTACCGTTGCGACCGC
>JANOBA010000428.1:0-3408 GCA_031411415.1 Novosphingobium sp. | reverse complement strand
CCAGCCGCACATCTTCGGGGTGCTGTCGCTGATCTTCTGGACGATGATGCTGATCGTAACGCTGAAATACGTTTTCGTCATCCTGCGCGCAGACAACAAGGGTGAAGGCGGCAGTCTGGCGCTGCTGGCGCTGATCGGCCGCAAGCTTGGAAAAAACCGCTGGAGCCCGGCCATCGCCATACTGGGTGTGATCGCTACCGCCCTGTTCTATGGCGATGCCATCATCACTCCGGCCATTTCGGTCCTCTCGGCGGTGGAAGGCCTGACTATCGTCAATCAGGGGTTCGCCCGCTGGGTGCTGCCGCTTTCGATCGGCATCCTTGTCGGGCTCTTCGCGATCCAGTCGCGCGGCACGGCGGCCGTGGGCAAGCTGTTCGGTCCGGTGATAATCGTTTATTTCCTCGTCCTGGCGGTGCTGGGGATAGTCAACATCGCGCAGGCACCTCAGGTGCTTTGGGCGCTGAGCCCCCGTTATGCGTTGGAGTTCTTACTGATCGATCCGGGGCTGGCCTTCCTCGCTCTTGGCTCGGTTGTCCTTGCCGTCACCGGGGCCGAGGCGCTGTACGCCGACATGGGGCATTTCGGGCGCAAGGCAATCATGGTCTCCTGGCTATATATGGCCTTCCCGTGCCTGATCATAAATTATCTCGGCCAGTCGGCACTTCTGCTAGTGAATCCTGCCGCCGTCGAAAATCCGTTCTTTCTGATGGCCCCCGAATGGGCGCGACTGCCGTTAGTCGTGCTCGCGACAATGGCGACTATCATCGCCAGCCAGGCGGTGATTTCGGGCGCCTATTCGGTTTCGCAGCAGGCAGTGCAGCTTGGTTTTCTGCCTCGCCTCAAAATCCTTCACACCAGCGCCAAAGCGGCAGGGCAGATCTATGTCCCGCTCGTCAATTGGGGCCTGCTGGTGCTTGTCATCATGCTGGTAATCGGCTTCAGGAGCTCCAGCAATCTGGCTGCGGCCTATGGCATCGCGGTCACCGGCACGATGTTCATCACGGCCTGCATGCTTGGCATCCTGACCTTTGCGGTCTGGAAATGGCATCCGCTGGTGGCGACGCTGGTGACTGGGGCTTTCCTCGTGGTCGATGGCCTCTATTTCGCTTCGAACGCCACGAAGATTCCGGACGGAGGCTGGTTCCCGCTGCTTGTCGCTGCCGTCGCCTTCACGCTGCTCACCACGTGGGCCACAGGCCGCCGCCTGATGCGCGAGCGGCTGCATGAAGATGCCATGCCGATCGACCTCTTCCTCAAGTCGGCCGCTGAAAAAGTTAAGCGGGTGTCAGGCACTTCGGTTTTCCTCGCTTCGACCATCGAGGGAATACCTCCCGCGCTTCTGCACAATCTCAAGCACAACCATATCCTGCATGAGCGCGTCGTCTTTCTGACGGTCTCGACGGAAGGTGTGCCGCATGTGCCACCGGAAGGTCGTCGCGATGTTGAAGAACTGGGCCACGGCTTCTATCGCATCGTACTCCACTACGGCTTCATGGATGAAGTCGACATTCCCGCAGAGCTGGCAAACGAAGCACGGGCGGGCGGTCCATTCCGGGCGATGGACACCAGCTACTTCCTGTCGCGGCAGACGCTGATCGCCTCCAATCGCCCGGGTATGGCAATCTGGCGCGAGAAGCTGTTCGCCGGAATGGTTCGCAATGCCGAAAGCGCGATGGAATTTTTCAAACTGCCCACCACCCGCGTGATTGAATTGGGGAGCCAAGTCGAGATTTGATCGATTTGTTCAACGAATGCTAGACGGATTCTTGGACCAAACGCGCTACCGTATCGCTGTGCGCAACACCAAAGAAGGCCTGGATTCGCCTCCAAATGGCCCTCCTCCGCTGCTAGGTTTCATGTCCCATCGGTCCTGATTGGCTGAACCATTGGCGCTGGAAGGGAGCGCAATGATCACGGCATGGACCCTGACCAGGTTGAGCGCCTGCGCTTGGCTTTGGAGTGGCCGCGTCGGGGACCGCTTGATGGGCATAATCTTGGGTAGGAAGCTTGCAAGAGCGCGACCGGAAAACGTTCAACAGATCGACGCCGGAGCCGTCCTCCTGCGGCGGACCATGCAGGTGCTCGATCGGTCACGAGGCGTGCGAACCCGGTTGCCCGCTATCGGATATTGCTATAGGTGATAGCGAAAATGTCAGATCCCTAACTTTCGGGAGAGTGTCCATGAAGTTCGAACGTCTCAATCCCCTGACCGGCGAAGTCGCGTCGTCCGCTCCCGCGATGAAAGCTGGCGATATCCCGGCAGTCGCCGCTAGGGCAGCTGCGGCCTTTCCGGTCTGGGCGGCAATGGGTCCGAATGCCCGTCGTGCGGTGCTTACCAAGGCTGCCGACGGGCTTGAGGCGCGCAGGGATGCATTCATCGCCGCGATGATCGCGGAAACCGGTTCGACCGCCGGGTGGGCGATGTTCAACCTCGGCGTCGCCACGAGCATGGTCCGCGAAGCGGCGGCTCTCACCACGCAGATCTCCGGCGAGGTGATCCCCAGCGACAAGCCCGGCTGCATCGCGATGGCGCTCAAGGAACCGGTCGGCGTGATCCTCGGTATCGCGCCGTGGAATGCGCCCATCATCCTGGGGGTGCGGGCGATCGCAGTGCCGCTCGCTTGCGGCAATGCGGTGATCCTCAAAGCCAGCGAGACCTGCCCGCAGACCCATGCCTTGATCATCGAAGCCTTTGCCGAGGCTGGCTTCCCCGATGGCGTGGTCAATCTTGTTACCAACGCGCCCGAGGATGCCGCCGAAGTAGTGGGCGCGCTGATCGATGCGCCCGAGGTCAGGCGAATAAACTTCACCGGCTCGACCGGCGTTGGCCGTATCATCGCCAAACGGGCGGCGGAGCACCTCAAACCCTGCCTGCTCGAACTGGGCGGCAAGGCCCCACTACTGGTGCTGGAGGATGCTGACCTCGATGAGGCAGTCAAGGCTGCGGCGTTCGGGGCGTTCATGAATCAGGGACAGATTTGCATGTCGACCGAGCGGATCATCGTGGTCGAAAGTGTGGCGGATGAGTTCGCCAGACGTTTCGCCGCCAAGGCCAGCGCGATGCCCGCCGGTGACCCGCGCGAAGGCAATACGCCGCTCGGCGCAGTGGTCGATCAGAGGACAGTTATTCACGTCAACAGCCTGATCGACGACGCCTCCGCCAAGGGCGCCAAGATCATCGCCGGAGGCAAGGCCGAGACCGTGATCATGCCCGCGACCGTGATCGATGGCGTGACCGCAGCAATGAACATCTACCGCGACGAAAGCTTCGGGCCGGTCGTCGCACTGATTCGCGCCAAGGACGAGGCCGACGCAATTCGCATCGCCAACGACAGCGAATACGGCCTTTCAGCAGCTGTCTTCACCCGCGACACCGCGCGCGGACTATCGGTCGCGCGGCAAATCCGC
>JANOBA010000427.1:0-3293 GCA_031411415.1 Novosphingobium sp. | reverse complement strand
GAAGGCGCTTGGCGTCACGCTGATCGTCAACAACCGCCCCGAAGAGGAAAGCGACGACCAGACCCCGGGCGCCGAGATCGAAGCGGCGGCCCGCGCGGCGGGAATCGATTATCTGGCAATCCCCGTGACTCATGCCGGTTTCAGCCAGACGCAAGTCACCGCGATGGCTGCGGCGCTGGCTGGCGCGGCTGGCCCGGTGCTCGCCTATTGCCGCTCGGGTACACGCTCGACCCTGCTCTGGGCGCTGGCAGAGGCGAGCCGGGGCGGCAACCCCGCCGCGCTCGCCGCCAGCGCCGCCAATGCCGGCTATGACATCACCCCGGTGCGCGCTGCGGTCGACATGCTGGCGGCTGGCAAGGAATGAGCGCGATTGCCTTGCAGCTAGGCGGTTCGCTCGCCGCAATCCTGCTGCTGGCGTGGATCGCACTGCGGCTGGGTCTGGGCGGCGACGTGCGCATCCGCGACGCCGGGGAGGCGCGGCTGCTGGCCGGGGAGGCCGTGTTCGGTTTCGAAGCCGTCGAAGTCGGGCTTGACCGGGCGGGGATCGGCGCGCTGCTGCGCGATAAGTCGGGCCGGGTGATGCTGCTGCGGCGCCACGGTGCACATTTCGCCGCGCGGCTGCTGGAGAGCCACGAGGACATCCGGCTCGACCACAATTTCCTCGTCATCGCCACCGGCGAGCGCGCCTTTGGCACGGTCACGCTCGACTTGCGCGAGGAAGCGCAGGCCTGGGCCGGCGCGCTGCGGCGGCTGGGGAGCTGACAGCCCATGCCGCTTGACACCGTGGGCTTTGATCCAGTGCCTTTCGCGATCCCCGGATTCGTCCTGCTGATCCTGCTGGAAATGCTCTGGGCCCGCGCCCGCGCGCCCACGGCCTATGAGCCGCGCGACACGCTGACCTCGCTGGCGCTTGGGCTGGGCAGCACAGCGGTGGGCATTGCTGCGGCCGGGGCGATTTTTGCCGCCGCCACGTGGCTCTATCAATTCCGCATCTACACCTTCGGCTGGCAGTGGTGGATCTGGGCGTTGGCCTTCGTGGCTGACGATCTGGGCTATTACATCGGCCACCGGCTGGGCCACCGGGTACGCTGGTTCTGGGCGAGCCACATCAACCACCATTCCAGCCAGCACTATAACCTGTCGACCGCGCTGCGGCAGACCTGGACCGGGCCGGTGGCGCTGTCATTCCTGTTCCGCATCCCGCTGGCGCTGATCGGCTTCCACCCGGCGATGCTGGCGACATGCGCCGGTTTCAACCTGATCTACCAGTTCTGGATCCACACTGAAGCCATCGCGCGCTGCCCGCGCTGGTTCGAGTGGCTGATGAACACGCCGAGCCATCACCGCGTCCACCACGCCACCAACCCGCGCTATCTCGACCGCAACTACGCCGGGGTGTTTATGCTGTGGGACCGGTTGTTTCGCAGCTTCACCCCCGAGGACGAGGCCGAGCCGGCGCGCTATGGCATCACTCGCCAGCTCGGCAGCTTCAACCTGCTGTGGGCCGCATTCCACGAATGGATCGCCATCGCCCGCGACGTGGGGCGCGCGCCGTGGGGCGCTAAGCTGAGCTATGTCTGGCGGGTGCCGGGCTGGAGCCACGATGGCAGCCGCGAGACCAGCGACATGATCCGGGATAGATGGCTGGAGCGGGAGGAACGATGACTCTGAAGTTACAATTCGTTGGTTGCGGTGATGCATTCGGCTCGGGTGGACGTTTCAATACCTGCTTCCATCTCACGGGTGCACGAACCAACTTGCTTATTGATTGCGGCGCTTCCTCGTTAATCGCTTTGAAGAAGCTCGAGATAGACCGCAACGCCATCAACCTCATTGCGATCACTCATTTCCATGCCGATCATTTCGGCGGGATTCCGTTTTTCATCCTCGATGCGCAATTCTTCAGCAAGAGGAAAGAGGCGCTTACGATTGTGGGGCCACCGGGGTTGCCGCAATGGTACGAACGGGTGATGGAGACCGCCTTTCCGGGTTCGTCGCTGCCGGAGCAAAAGTTTGATCTGCGCCTTTGCGAGGTCTCGGCAGGTGAGGTGGTCGTAGTAGATGGCGTGACGATCAGGGCATTCCAGGCCCTCCATGGTCCGCCAGGCGGCCCGTATCTGGCTCTGCGGATCGAAACAGAAGGCCAAGCCATTGCCTATACCGGCGACAGCGAGTGGACCGATGACCTTATCCCGGCCGCGCTCGATGCCGACCTCTTTATCGCCGAGGCCTACTTTCGCGACAAGGCCATCGCGACACACCTCAGTCTCAATACGATTGAAGCCAACCTCGATCGTTTGCGACCTAAACGGCTCGTGCTTACCCACTTGAGCGACGACATGCTCGGACATCCCGACCGCCACCTGTTCGAGTGTGCCGAGGATGGCAAGTTGCTGGTAATCAGTTGAAACAAAAAAAGGGGCCCGGACGGCTGGTCCGGGCCCATTAAGTTGGTGTTCGCAGGAGGAACATCGGATGGCGGGAACGGGAGGGAGGAGGAGGAAATCCCGTCCCCGCCAAACTGGTTGAGTCTTTAGTCTGGTCGCATCGCGGAAAGTGAAAACCGGTTCCCACTTTCCGCGAGATGCTCCCTTAGTAGTTGTAGGCGCGTTCGCCGTGTTCGCTGAGGTCAAGGCCTTCACGCTCGGCATCCTCGGTGGGACGCAGGCCGAAGATCTTGTCGATGGCGAAGAACAGCACCGCTGAGACACCACCCGACCACACCAGGGTCAGCAGCACGGCCTTGATCTGGGTCATCACCTGAGCGCCCATATCGTAGGCACCAACGCCTGCGGGGAACTGGGTGTAATCGAAGTAACCCTGTCCGCCGAGCGCCGGATCCGCAACCACGCCGGTGGCAATCGCGCCGACGATGCCGCCGATGCAGTGGACCCCGAAGACGTCCAGCGTATCGTCGTACTTCAGCTTGTTCTTCACATAGGAGACGAAGAAGTAGCACAGCGGCGAAACCAGCAGGCCGAGGTAGATCGAGGTCATCGGCGTGGCGAAGCCGGAGGCCGGGGTGATCGCGACCAGGCCGGCGACGGCGCCAGTGGCAACGCCCAGCATCGAGGGCTTCTTGTGGTGGATCTGCTCGACGACTGACCACGAGAGGGCAGCAGCGGCAGTGGCGACGAAGGTGTTGATGAAGGCTACAGCGGTCACGCCGTTGGCTTCGAGGTTGGAGCCGGCGTTGAAGCCGAACCAGCCCACCCACAGCAGCGCGGCGCCGATCATGGTCATGGTCAGCGAGTGCGGCGGCGTGGCTTCCTTGCCAAAGCCGACGCGCTTGC
>JANOBA010000426.1:0-8678 GCA_031411415.1 Novosphingobium sp. | reverse complement strand
CGCAGCGGCCAGTTGCAGGGCTATGACGGCGACCGCGGCGCGCAGTTCGGCGGCGCCCTGCCCGAGTTGTACGATGTCGGCGAACAGGCTTACGTCAGCCTCGAAATCAACGGGGCCAAGGCCTCGGGATACGACCGCAAGTCAGCCCATGCCTATACTGCGCAAGTGAGCGAACTGCGCGTGCAATTGTATGACTATGGCCCGGGCGCGTGGTTCACTTTCGACATTCAGGTGGCCTGAGCGGCCACGGCCGCATCAGGCCAAGCCGGGGTGCCGGGATTAGGGAGTTGAGTAAACTGTCACCGTAATTCCCCGTTTGGAGCGTATTCGGCGATGCAAAGATCATGAGCAGGCTTGTGATGGGAATGGTTACTGCTTTTGCTGGTTCGATTGCGGCATCCTTCCTGTCGAGCTTCATCATTGGGTTTATGATATCGGATCAGCCTTCTGCCCAAGGTTCTTACGATGTGGGCTTCGCTTTATTCTTTGCCTCTTTAACTGCATGGAGTTCATCGGTTATCTCGGCGCCGGCAATCCTCATCTTGTCGGTACCGCTCCATCGACTGGCAATCAGGCTGGGGCGCGCATCCGGCAGGGACTACGCCATCGTGGGCGCATTCGTGGGCGTGGGCGTATGCCTGGTGGTCCAAATCCCGGGGCAGATGGCCATCCCAGCACTTTTCATCGCCCCCCTGATGGGAGCGGCTGCCGCGCTGGGGTTCTGGACCGTGACCAGGCCGGACAAAGCCGTGCCGGGCCGAGGGGGTTGACGGCGCGCGCAGGAGACTGAGGCGAGAGTGCGATCAGCACTCTCGACAGATGGCAGAAAACCGCCGTTCCCTTGTGCGCTTCGCGCTCAAGGGTGCGGATAGCACTCTCCAAAGCCTGCGGAATCCCGTCATTCACGTGTGCGTGAGGTGTGTCCCCTCAATGGCTTGCGGGTGGTGAACAACTGGGGCAACGATGGCCGTCTGGCAGTGCGGCGGTTGTTCCGGCAAGGCAACGGATCGAGAACGAATGATCGCGAGATGCGAAAGCGCGACCCGTTACGCCCCGCTCACCTTAACGCAGCCTCCCCCGCATCCGGCCAGACGGCCATCCGCTTCGCGCCGGCATGAAAAAACAGCGCGGGCAATTTCGCCAGCAGCAGGACTTTGTGAATCACCGCATCGGCCAAGCGCTCGCGCCAGTCAGTCTGCCGCCTGCCGCCGCGTTCCAGCCAGCGTTGATAAGGCAGGAAGTGATCGGGCTCATCGCGGTGGATCACCTCGAAGATGCGCCGCATTGCCGGATTGCTGCGGATCAGGCGGTGGCGTAGCAGCACTTCGACCTGCCGCAACCCGCGCTGCTCGGTGAGCACAATCACCCGGCATAGCCGCTCGAACGCGGCATCGTCGGCCATTACTTCCGCCGTATCGAGTTCATCGATGGTGCAGCCGAAAGCAAACCGGATGAAGCGATCGATGTGGCCAAAGCTGCGATCAACCGCGAGCGGCATCTGCCGGCGCAGTTCGAACCAGCGTTTGAACATCAGGTAGTGCTTGCGCTCGTCCGCGCGGTGGCGCGCAATCGCGGCAATGAAGCCGGGATCATCGCCGCATCGCGCCTGCGCCGCCGCCAGAACCCGGTCCAGCGCGGTATAGCCGCGATGCTCGTTGTAGATATAGATCGACGCGACAACTTCGCGGTAACGCTCCGCAAGGCTCGCGCCGATCCCTGAACCCGTCTTGCCCCCCACCTTGTTGGTGGTCACATAATGCTCCTACTTCGCAAGTTCCTTGTCGATTGCCTTGAGTAACGCGGGATCGCCCGGTTCTGTTCCCGGGGCAAAGCGCGCGGCAACCTGGCCGTCCTTGCCGATGACGAATTTTTCGAAGTTCCACAGCACTTCCGGGTCCTCGGTCGGAGTCATGCCATAGCCCTTTAGCCGATCCCGGAATTCATCCGCCGGGCCTTCCTTTGCGGGCATGGCGGCGGTCAGCGCGGCATAGAGCGGCTGCTTGCCCGCGCCGGTGACATCGGCCTTGGCGAACAACGGGAAGGTGACGCCATAGTTGACCTTGCAGAACTCGGTGATCTCCTCGTGCGTGCCCGGCTCCTGCGCGCCAAAATCGTTGGCGGGAAAGCCCAGCACTTCGAGGCCGGCGTCCTTCTTTTCCTGATAGAGCTTTTCCAGCCCCTCATACTGCGGCGTCAGGCCGCACTTGGAGGCGACATTGACCACCAGCAGGACTTTGCCTTGATGCTGAGCGAGGCTGTCGCTGGCGCCATCAATGCGGGTCAGCGGAATTGCGGTAAGGTCAGTCATAGATAGTCTCCCGTTGTCTGGATCTGTTTGCGACTGGCCGGAGCGTGAGTCGCCTGCCGTCCACTGTGACGCAGGCCCAAGCGAAGGGCAAGCGGCGCAGTTTGCAGTTGACCGCGCAGGCTGACTGATCAAACAGGCCCCGCAACTGACACGCATGGATTGGGGGAACCGCCTTGCACACCAATGTGCATATCCTGAGACTGTCCTGCGCGGACGGGCCGGGCATAGTCGCGGCAGTTGCCCGGCTGCTGGCCGACAATGGCGGCAACATCATCGATTCCGAGCAGTTCGGCGATGACGGTGCCCAGCGCTTCTTCATGCGGGTGGTGTTCAGCCTGCCCGGCGATGCCGCGCCTTTGCGCACCGCCTTCGCCGCCTATGCCGCATCAAAGGGCATGGATTGGACAATCCGTCCGGCTGACGCGCGCCGCAAGGTGCTGTTGATGGTCTCCAAGTTCGATCATTGCCTCGGCGATCTGCTTTATCGCCACCGCATCGGCGAGCTGGCGATGGATGTCGTCGGCATCGTCTGCAACCATCCGCGCGAGGCGCTGAGCGTCTCGCTGACAGATGGCATTCCGTTCCACCACCTGCCGGTCACGCCTGAAACCAAGCCGGCACAAGAAGCGCAGATCAAGGCGCTGGTCGATCAATCCGGAGCCGAACTGGTGGTGCTGGCGCGCTATATGCAGGTACTCTCGGATGATATGGCGCGGTTCCTTTCGGGCCGCTGCATCAACATCCACCACAGCTTCCTGCCCGGCTTCAAGGGCGCCAAGCCCTATCACCAGGCCCATGCGCGCGGCGTGAAAATGATCGGCGCGACAGCGCACTACGTGACGGCCGATCTCGACGAAGGCCCGATCATCCATCAAGATGTCGAGGCAATCAGCCATGCCGACAGCCCCGAGGAGTTGGTCCGCAAAGGCCGAGACATCGAGCGGCGCGTTCTGGCGCAGGCGGTGCGCTGGCATTTGCAGGACCGGGTTTTCCTCAACGGCAACAAGACAGTCGTCTTCAGGAACTGAGCGGCGCATATGCGTTGACTCAGCCGGCAACGCGGCGTTCAATGTTTCGAAAGCTTCACACGGAAGCCCGGGAGACGATCATGGCCGACGACGCAAAGAGCATCTCGCTCGACAAAAGCCTTGAAGACGATGCCAAGTTCTATTGGCTTGATGAGGGCCGCTCAGCCGGCGGGTTTGAGCGCCAGATCGATCATTCGGCCTATATCAAGGGCACGCACGCGCTGTTCAACGGCATCAAGATTGTCGATTGCGACACCCATTTCACCGAACCGCCAGACCTTTTCCAGAAGAATGCGCCCGCCGCGCTCAAGGACAAGCTGCCGCGCGTGGTGCGGGTGGACGGCGCAGACCGCTGGTTCATCGGCGAGAAGGACTTCGGCTCAATCGGCGGCAATGTCATCGCCAAAAACCGCAACAAGCTGCTCGGCAAGCTGGCCTACACCACCTATGACGAGATTCATCCGGGCTCCTATCAGGTCGCACCGCGCCTTGCCGAAATGGACGAGATGGGCGTCCATGCGCAGATCTGTTTTCAGAACGGCGGGCTGACCCAGGCCGGATCGCTGCTCGCGCTGAACGACATCGATCTCGCGATGGCGGTGATCCGCGGATATAATGACGCCTGCGCCGAACGCATGGCCGAATCCGGCAATCGCATTTTCTGCATGGCAACGCTGCCCTATTGGGACAAGGATCTGATGAATGCGGAAATGCGCCGCTGCATCGATCTGGGGATCAAGGGCGTGGTCCTGCCGGACCGGCCCGAGCGGCTGGTGGCGGGCTATCTGGGCACCGATCACAAGGTCAATCCGTTTTGGGAAGGGGTGTTCGAGATGGCCAATGCCACTGGCATGCCGCTGAACTATCATATCAACTCCTCGCTCGATGCCGGCTCGGCGATCTGGGACAACCTGCGCTTCACCCAGCGCCTGCCGATCAACGCCATGCTCCACACGCTGGGCGTCTGCGCAACGATGACCAATTTCATGGTCTCGGGGATTCTCGACAAATACGAGAATCTGAAGATCGGCCTGATCGAAAGCGGCATCGGCTGGGTGCCGTTCGTGCTCGAAATGATGGAGCACCAGATCGACGAGATGCGGACCAACGAGAACAACGGTCTGAAGCGCCGCCCGAAGGAGTATTTCGCCAAGAACTTCTGGGTCTCGTTCTGGTTCGAAACCTATGCGCCGCAGCACATGCTGCACGAAATCGGCATCGACCGGGTGATGTTCGAAACCGACTTCCCGCATCCCACTTCGCTTTATCCGGGCGTGCAGGAAAAGCTGGTCGAACAGCTCGGCAGCTATGACTACGAAACCCGCAAGCGCATTCTCGAACGCAATGCGGCGGAGCTGTTCAACCTCGATTTGTGAGCTTAGGGACCAGGTGATAGTGCGGGGACACGGCCTTCCGTGTCCCCGTTGTTTTGGAGTGAACGCAGATGCCCACCGCGCTGACTGTCAACGGCAAGCAGGTCGCAATTGAGGCCGAGCCGGACACACCCTTGCTCTGGGTGTTGCGCGAGGAACTGGGGTTGACCGGCACCAAGTTCGGCTGCGGGATTGCCGCCTGCGGGGCTTGCAGCGTGCATATTGATGGCGAGATTGCGCGTTCCTGTTCGGTGGCGCTGGCTGACGCGGCGGGCAAGGCCATCACCACGATCGAGGGGCTGAAGGGCCCGGATGGCACGCTCCACGCGGTCCAGCAGGCGTGGATCGATATTCAGGTTCCCCAGTGCGGCTATTGCCAGTCTGGCCAGATCATGGCGGCAGTGGCGCTGATCAAGGAAACCGGGCGGCCCAGCGCGGCACAAGTCGATGCGGCGATGACCAACCTGTGCCGCTGCGGCACTTATCCGCGCATCCGCGAGGCAATTCTGGCGGCGACCGGGCAAGCATCCGCCAAAGCGGGAGCAGCCTGATGGGTTTCAAGCGCAGGGCCTTCCTGATCGGCGGCGCAGCCATCGTTGGCGGCGGTATTTTCGCGCTGCAATATAGCGACCATGCGATGCGCGGCGATGCTGCCACGCTCAGCCGGCGCGAAAAGGCCGGCAGCTTCGGCGCGTGGCTCCACATCGGCGAGGATGACAGCGTCACCCTGCTGACCCCGCACATCGACATGGGCACCGGCAGCCCGACCGCGCTGGCGCAAATGGCCTCCGAAGAGCTTGACGCCGACTGGAGCCGGATGAGCGTCGAAGCGGCACCGGCGGAAAGCGCTTTCGGCAATGCCTGGCTCGGCAAGGGCTTTCTCACTGACGCCAGCAACGGCTCAGCGCTGGTCGCGGCCATGCCCGGCTCGGTCTGGTCGCTGCTCGCACGCAATCTGGTGCACCAGATCACTGGCGGCTCTTCGGCGGTGCGTTTCACCGGGCAGATGGGCGTGCGCGTGCTGGCGGCCGCCACCCGGCTGGCGCTGGTCGAAGAGGCCGCAGCCCGGCTCAAGGTTCCCGCTGGCGAGCTGACCACCAAGGCGGGCGTGGTCAGCCACGCGGGGTCAAACCGCGCGCTGCGCTATGGTGAGCTGGCAATGGCGGCAGCAGAGCGCACGCTGACCGCAGCGCCGAAGCTTAAAGCGGCAAAGGACTTCGCGCTGATCGGCACATCGCCGCCGCGCTTCGATGTGCCCGGCAAAGTCGACGGCAGCGCGCAATATGGCATTGATTTTGCGCTGCCGGGCATGCGGGTGGCCACCGTGATGGCCGCGCCGGTTCGCGGCGGCAAGCTGGTGAAAGTCGATCCCGCGCCGGCCATGGCGGTGGCGGGCGTCGAGAAAGTGGTGCAGTTGGACGATGCCGTGGCAGTCATCGCCAGCGGCTATTGGCCGGCCCTGAAAGGCCTGCGGGCGCTCGATCCGCAGTTTTCAGACGACGGTAAAGGCGGGACGACGACCGCCGCAATGTTCGCGCAGCAAGAGCAGCTCTGCGCCGCAGAGCTCAAGGATTACGCCGCGCCCGCTGGCAGCAAACTGGTCGAGGCAAGCTATCGTGCGCCCTATCTGCACCACGCGATGATGGAGCCATTCGCGCTCACCGCGCACCACAAGGACGGCAAGCTCGATGTGTGGGGCGGCTTGCAAGACCCGCTGGGCAGCAAGGCCGAGGCGGTGAAGCTCTCGGGGCTTGATGCAGACGCGGTGACTTTCCATCCGATGCTGCTTGGCGGCGGGTTCGGGCGCAAGCTGCCCGGCCAGATCGAGATACTCGCACAAGCGGTCAAACTGGCGATGACTGCGCCTTACCCGATCAAGGTCATCTGGCCGCGCGAGGAAGAGGTGCGTCAGGGCACCTATCGTCCGCAGACTGCCGTGCGCTTCAAGGGCGCGCTGGGAGCCAATGGCAAGATCGCCGCCTGGCGCAGCGCCTTTGCCCAGAGCATGACCTTCGAGGCCGGTGCGCCGCTGCTTTATGATCTGCCCGACGCCGAGAACACCTATGCCGAGCACAAGAGCCATGTGATTGTTGGCTCATGGCGCTCGGTCGAAGCCTCGCAGCACGGCTTTTTCAACGAAAGCTATATCGACGAGCTGGCCCATGCCGCCGGCGCAGACCCCATCGCCTTCCGCAAGGCGCATCTGGCGAAAGACTCGCGCGCGCATGCCGTGCTCGATGCCGTGGCCAAGGCATCGGGCTGGGGATCACCGCTGCCCGCCGGGACCGGGCGCGGGGTCGCGGTGGTCGAAAGCTTCGGCACGGTCTCCGCCGAGGTCGTGCAGGTGAGCCTGCGCGAGGACGGCTATCCCCGGGTCGAGAAAGTCTGGGCGGCGGTTGATTGCGGGCAAGTGGTCAATCCGCGCAATGCCGAGGCGCAAGTGATGGGCGGGATCGTCATGGGGCTGTCCGCCGCGATCCACGAGGAGATCACCATCGACAAAGGCGCCGTGGTGCAATCAAGCTTCAATGACTATCCGCTGCTGACGCTTGCCGAAACGCCGCAAATCGCCGTGGAATTCGTCGCCAGCAGCGCGCCGATGGGCGGACTGGGTGAGCCGGGCCTGCCGCCCGCCGCGCCGGCGCTGGCCAATGCCTTGTTCGCCGCGACGGGCAAGCGCCTGCGCAGCCTGCCGATCCGGGCGCAGGCGGGGGCATGACCATGGACCAGTCCAAACATGTCGCCGCAGCTGTCGACCGCGCGAACCGGCTCGAAGCCGAGCTGGAAGCCTCAAGCGATACGGCTATCGAGGGTGCCGCGCTGGCCCGTGCCAAGGCGATCCTGCATGAATGGGTCGATAGCGTCGCCGCCGTCGTCGCCACGCCCGGGGTTGGCCGGGTGGTGTTGATCCATGAGGATGGCGGCGAATCGGGCATATCATCGCCCGTGCTGCCGATCAGGCTTTCCCCGCCCGTGCGCTGGGATTGACCATCTGTTCAGCAAGCCTAGGGTGAAGCATCGCTCCGCGCTGACGGAGCCCATCCGGAGAAGTGCCATGGCTGAAGCCGATTTTGACGTTAACCGCGCCTTCGAGGCGGAACCCCGCGTTGCCGACTATGTCGTCGATGCCGACGTTCACGTCACCCCGCCGCCGACCTTCTGGGCCGAATATCTTTCGCCGCAGTTCCGCGACCTCGCCCCCAAGGTAGAAAGTGAGGACGACGCGGACTACATCGTTTTCGAAGGCAGCCGCCGCGCAGTCAATCTGATGCAGAGCCAGGCGGGGCGCACGTTCGACAAATACAAGAATTCGGGCAAGCTTTCCGACATGCGCAGCGGCGGCTGGATGGTCGGCGCGCGCCTCGATGACATGGACCGCGACGGCATCGACAAAGCCGTTTGCTTCGGCGGCGGGCCGCTGGGCTCGGGCAATCTGGAGCTCTATCTCGACAGTTTCGGCGCATTCAATCGCTGGCAGTCCGATTTCTGCGCCGATTCCAATGGCCGGATGTATGCCTGCGCTTACCTGACCACGATTGATGTCGATCTCACCGTCAAGGCAATGCGTGAGGCCAAGGCGCGCGGCGATGTCGCGGTGAACTTGCCCGCCTTTCCGCAATCGGCCAGCCAGTTCACCAAGGAAGGCGCCGTATGGCAGGCAATGACCGGCGATGCGAATGGCGACCGTCAGTATCGCGACCCGGAATTCGACGCGATCTGGGCGGCGGCGGTCGAGCTTGACCTTGCCATCACCTTCCACCTCGGCGCACGCACCAGCCGCTTCAAGGACAAGACCAATTTCCTGCCCGACATTCCCATGGGCAAGACGGCGATGCTCGAGCCGGTCAACATCATGCTCTATTCGGGCGTGTTTGACCGTTTCCCGAAACTGCGCCTCGGCCTGATCGAGAGCGGCGTGGGCTGGATCCCGTGGGCCTGCGAATATATGGACCGGACTTGGGAAATGCA
>JANOBA010000425.1:0-4485 GCA_031411415.1 Novosphingobium sp. | reverse complement strand
CCAGCGCAGGACCTCTCTCGTCCCGACGGCAAGATCCTGCGGATCCGCGACGACGGCTCAGTTCCGCAGGACAATCCATTTGTCGCCACAGCGGGAGCCTATCCCTTCGTCTGGAGCTACGGCCATCGCGAGCCCTCGGGTCTGACTTTCGACAGGTCTGGTGAACTATGGAGCGTCGAGGATGGCCCACGTGGCGGCGACGAGCTTAATCATGTCGGCAAGGGTCGCAATTATGGCTGGCCGGTGATTACCTGGGGCCACCGCTACGATGCCGTGGCGGTTGCTTCCAATACTGAGCATGAGGGAATGGAGCAGCCGGTAGTAAGCTGGGTGCCGTCGCCTGCCGTATCCGATGTCGAATGGTATGGTGGAGCAGCTTTCCCCCGGTGGCGTGGCAGCTTTTTCGTCGGCTCGTTCAAGCAGCGCGACCTGTTCCGCGTGACTGTCGAAGGCGACCGGGCAACGCTCGTCGAGACAGTGCTGCATAATGTTGACCGAATACGCGACATTGAAACCGGTCCGGATGGACTTGTCTATTTCATCACCGACAGCGGAGACCTGATGCGGCTTGTTCCAGCGGCTCGCCGACATTAGGGCGATCATGGAACAGCGATGACCGATAGGCTCGCACGATGAACGCCTTGCTGTGCGACAGCTTGGTGTGCGCCACCTGCAGCTTGGTCTGCTTGTCGCCCAGCAAGGCCCAGTCCTCGCTTCAGTCGAACTGGAATGCCTCGCCCGGCGCAAAGACCAAAGGCACGAAGGTGCCACGGCCAGCGGACTGGGCATTGCGTTGGCGCTCAGACTTCCAGGCGCGAACGAAGGCCGCCACACGCCCGTAGGAGCCGTCGTAGCCCAAGGCCACAAGATCGGCGTGCATCTGCTTGGCTGTGCGCCGTTGCTTGCGTGACTTGCCGACCTCGATCCGCAGCCAACCCGTCAGCTTCTCGGCAAACGGGTCCAGCTTGCTCGGCCGATCGGCGAGCTTGAACCTCGGCTCTACCGTCCCGCTGCGCAGATACTTGCGGATCGTGTTGCGCGACAAGCCTGTGCGCCGCTCTATCTCCCGGATCGGCATCCCCTCACGGAAATGCCAGCGCCGGATTACGCTCAATAACGCCATGTCGATCACTCCAATATCCCCCAACCCAACAGCCAGGGGGAAGGTCAAAACATGGGTCACTTCTCAGTGGAAATTTATGCCCCTCCCGGGTCAACTCTCAGTGCAAATCAACAGGCTCATTCGACAACTTCATTGGTACCGCCATCTGGCCCGGCATTCGTGCTGGTTCTCTTGCCGAAGGTGACATGCTCGACATTATCGAAGCCCTTCGCCGCTGGGAGGACGATGGGACTTGGGTCCGAGCAAATGACTTCGGTTTCCGTTAAGGTTCAAGAATTGGTGCGAGCGCGCCTTTTCTGAGTGCCGTGCGCAACCCTTGAATGTCACTCGGATCAGGCGAGCGGTGTATTGCCCTATGGCAGCTTGGGCACAGGACAGCGAAATCCTTCAGTGGGTCGAATGTCACTGTTTCATCGTCTTCTAAGGTGCCTAATGGTGTGAGGTGATGAGCGTCGCAAATGCCCCGCGCTGTGGTGCCGTAAAGGTCTGACATCTCAAAATCGCAACCTTTGCAGCGAGTGCCTTGCCGTTTCTTTACTTCCTTCGAATGACCCGGATCTCTCTCTATCGTCCTGTGCTGACGATAGGTCTTGGACTGTTGAAGTCCGTTGTTGGGTATCTGATCCTCTTCGGCTTCTTCGACGATGCTATCCTCAGCTGCCCAGCCGCCTTCGCGTCTAAGGACCGCATAGAGGTCGAGCGCTTCCAACAAGTCGGCGGTCATGGCCGCTTCAGAAGGCAGATTAAGAGTGTCGTATTGCTTACCTAGCACGCTCCCTTGCTCGTACAGCCTGCCGCGCCAGACCGTACTGTCGACGTTCAAATCCATTTCGATCGCAGATAATCTTTTGGCGAGCGGCAGTGTTCGTCCGCGCATGACGGCGGCGCGGCGCGCAAGTTCATCTTTTGCCTTCGGAATGCCCACCGAGTCCTTAAGCGTAGTGCAACCCTGCGCCAGAGATAAATACAAGCGTTCGCCCCCCCTGCTTAGCAGATAAACGACGTAATAGTTCCTCTCGACTGTCGTCGTTACAGCAGGGTCGAGAAGTACCAGCCATGGAGTGTGCGTCCAGTCGCCTTTCCCAATGCTGGCTCCAACACGGTAGCGCTTTCCTCGGGATTTATCCCCTTGCGTCAGGTTGATGTTTGTGACATACAATATGCATGAAAACGAAAGCCCCAACCCTTCGCCAGTTTCTTGACCAGTTTCCCACAGAGGATGCTTGTCTTGAGCATTTGATGCGCATTCGTTTTGGCGACCGGCACGATTGTTCAAAGTGCGGTCGTAATGCCCACTTCTATCGGGTGAAGGCGCGCAAGGTCTATTCATGCGAGTATTGTGGAAATCAGGTTGCCCCGATGGCCGAAACTCCGTTTGAGCGCACCCGCACACCGCTGCGTGACTGGTTTCATGTCATGTTTCTGTTCAGCACCACCCGCAACGGCGTGGCTGCGAAGGAAGTCCAGCGCCAGCTTGGCGTTACCTACAAAACGGCGTGGCGTATGTGCCATGAAATCCGCAAATACATGGGCGAAGTCGATGGCGATGAGCCGATGGGCGGACCCGGCAAGCATGTCGAGATCGACGAAACCTTCATCGGCGGATTTCGTTCCCCCAAAACGGTCGTGATGGGGATGCTGGAGCGCGGTGGCGACGTGATGACTTATGTTGTTCCCAACCAGCGCAGGGCAACACTGCACCCTATCATCGACGCCAACGTGATCCCCGGCGGCGCAGTCCACACCGACGAACTGCGCTCCTACCTTGGTCTGACCCAGCGCGGCCACCGGCACATGACGGTCAACCATAGCGCGCACGAATATGTCGGCTTTGATGGCGCTTCCACCAACTCGGTTGAAGGCTTCTGGGCGGCGGTCAAGCGCGGGATCAACGGGACGCATATCCATGTCAGTGCGAAGCATCTTCCGAAGTATCTTTCGGAGTTTGAGTATCGCTGGAATATGCGCTTTCAGCCTCATGCGATGCTTGATCGCCTGATGGTTTCTTTCGCGCGCTAGATGGAGGTTGGCCGTGCGCCATCGCGCGCAACAGGGTGTCGAAGCGGGCTTGGGGGTCAGTAGAACTCATTGGACGTCCACCATTTGTCGAGTTGGAATGATTGTGATCGCCGCTCAGCCTCTTGGGAAAGTGACGCAGACAAACCCTTCGCTTCATCAATATGACCGGCACGAAGCAACGGGGCTATCACCGTGAAATAATGCTCCATTCCGACCGCAACGCGCTCGCCTTCCGATGTATGAAAGCTAGGGACATAAAACCCTTCCTTCTGGAAGGATAAAAGTAACGCCATGCCGTTGTGCAACATCGGCAGAAAGGCTGGCAACATATCGCGGAACACCCGCTTGGTGGCGCGGTATGTCGTGATGTTGTGTGCAACCATGCCTGCATCGGAAGCAAGCGCCAGATATGGGCTTGCTCGATGCTCAATTGCGGGTGCCTTAGACGTCCAAAGAGGCCGCACAACAAAGAACAGAGCTACCAGCAACACAAACCATGCGGCGGGCTGTGAGAACGTGTCGGCGACGATTTGACCCAATCGGGGAACGGTGCCGGTCAGCCACTTTAGAAGCGCGCCGGAAAGCGCAAATGCGACCGCGAGCAGGGTCAAAACGACCCGTGCGATCCCGCCGCTTGCTTTCCAGGCTTCAACGCCGAGCAACACTGCCACCGCTATCAAAGCAATCGAATTGCTCAGCATCTTGCCCCCCAAACCGAGTCGATTTGGGGTCTATACCACAGCGAGGCGAACCTGACGCAAGGGGATAAATCCCCTTTCCTCGCTCCCCCAGCACGTCCCTAACTGAACTGACTAAGTCCCTGGTGACTAGCTGCTGAAGCGACGATCCACGGAAGGTGCCGTCATTTCTCTTTGGATTTCGCGGATACCGTTCGACAAACTCTCGAAATACTTCGCGCATCGGCATCCCTCCCGAGCAGATATTGTATCAAATTCGTGAGTGCGGCAAACATCCAATTTGGAGTACTATTCTTCTAAGCATCTGAATCAACGTAAGAATGCGATTGGTATACGCCTATCGATAAGCCAGCCATAAGCTATCCACAACGTAAATAGGCCTTACTCTTGACTTTGCGCCATTCAGAACCATCTTACATTGGACGCTGGGGCGGCGTAGATGGGGAAACTTCATGACTGCAAAGGTTCGTATTAAGGCTGGTCCAGTAGAGTTCGAATATGAAGGCGAAACCGAACTCGGCGTCGCTGACATCAAAGACCTATTCACGCACATCGAGACGTTGTTCAAAGTTCCCTTCCTTGCCGAGGGCGGGGAGAGCCATGCACCCGCGACGCCGCCGCCTGCCGGACAGAGCAATAACGCCA
>JANOBA010000424.1:0-5821 GCA_031411415.1 Novosphingobium sp. | reverse complement strand
AGTTGACGAGGCGGATATAAGCTCGCGCATCCCCAACCCCCGCAACCTTCCCCCCATTCCGCAGCAAAAACGCATGCCGCACAATCTCGGCCTGCTGCTCGATGCCATAGCGCTCCAGCGGCCAGCCGGGGCGCAGGCAATAGTCGTAGCGACGCGAGAAGGGGCGGCATAGCGGGAGATACCACCGGCCCTTGCTCTGCGACTGCCAGACGTGGGTCATTTCGTGGATGAACAGGCCTTGGCTGGCGAGGTCTGCTGCGGCGAAGTCGTCGCAATAGTCTGCTGAGCGCGGATGAAAATGCACATGGCCGCATGGCGCCATGACGACGCGGCGCGGCTGGAAAGGGAACCAGCGGCGGCGGCGGATGCGCACTGGCGCGGGATCGATTGCCTGGCCGAACATGGCGGCGACCAGCGCAGTTTCGCCCGGTGTCAGCCTGCGTTCACCGCCGGCGGGGCAGAAATTGGCGCTCAGTGCTCCATGCCACCGCCCGCCGCTTCAACCTTGAGCGGGGCGGAGACCTTATCGCCGTCGGCAAAGGTCACGGTCAGTTCTGTCGTGGCGCCTGCCTTCAGCGTCGATGAAAGATCGAAGACCATGACATGCAGCGCGCCGGGCTCGAACTTGATGCTGGTGCTGGGCGCGATTTCGACAGAATCGACTTTGGTCATCGCATCGCCGACGGACTGGTGGACTTCGGTCTTGCCAGCGCCATTGATGCTGATCGCGGCGACCACCGTGGAGGCGCCGGCGCTGTTGTTGATCTGGAAATAGGCCGCGCCCGGATTGCCGGCGACGGCGGGCAGCACCAACCGGCCTTCGGAAAGCTGGATGCCGGGCTTGGCCTCTGGCGTGGCAGCAGCGGCCGAACTCTTTTCGGGCGCCGGTTCGGTCTTGGGCTGCTGGCAGGCGCCAAGCGACAGGGCGGCGAGCGCGGCGATAAGCAGGGCTGGTTTCACGGGCGGTGTCCTTCGTTGGGGTGGCTGGGTTGCGGCTGGGCCAATGATGCATCGCTAATGGCCTGAGGCACTTGTGCCAAGCAAAACCGCTCCTATATCGCGCTCACATTCGGAGCCGCCGACTTGTTCCGCCTAGGATTCGGGGAACGCAGCGCGCGGTGTCAACATCTGAGCTAAGGAATGGGCAATAATGGCTAAAGTTATCGGTATCGACCTTGGAACGACCAACTCTTGCGTATCCGTGATGGACGGCGGCAAGCCCAAGGTCATCGAGAATTCGGAAGGAGCGCGCACCACGCCCTCGATCGTCGCATTCACCAAGGATGGTGAGCGGCTGATCGGCCAGCCGGCCAAGCGCCAGGCGGTGACCAATGGCGATAACACGATTTTCGCGGTGAAGCGCCTGATCGGCCGCCGCTTCGATGATCCGGTGACCAAGAAGGACACCGAGCTGGTGCCTTACACTATCGTCAAGGGAAAGAACGGCGACGCCTGGGTTTCGGCCGGCGGCGAGGAATATTCGCCTTCGCAGATTTCCGCCTTCATTCTGCAGAAGATGAAGGAGACTGCTGAGTCCTATCTGGGCGAGACCGTGACGCAGGCCGTGATCACTGTGCCGGCCTACTTCAACGACGCCCAGCGCCAAGCGACCAAGGACGCCGGGCTGATCGCGGGCCTTGAAGTGCTGCGCATCATCAACGAGCCGACTGCGGCCGCGCTGGCCTATGGGCTGGACAAGAACGACGGCAAGACCATCGCGGTCTATGACCTTGGCGGCGGCACCTTTGACGTCTCGGTGCTCGAAATCGGCGACGGCGTGTTCGAGGTCAAGTCGACCAACGGCGACACGTTCCTCGGCGGCGAAGACTTCGATTCCAAGATGGTCGAATGGCTGGCAGACAAGTTCAAGGCCAAGGAAAACATGGACCTGAAGACCGACAAGCTCGCGCTTCAGCGTCTGAAGGAAGCCGCCGAAAAAGCCAAGATCGAGCTTTCCAGCACGACGACGACCGAAATCAACCTGCCGTTCATCACCGCGCGCATGGAAGGCGGCTCCACTACGCCGCTGCACTTGGTTGAGACGATCACCCGCGCCGATCTTGAAAAGATGGTCGCCGGCCTGATCGAGCGCACCAAGGAGCCGATGCGCAAGGCGCTGGCCGATGCTGGCGTCACTGCCGCGCAGATCGATGAGGTTATTCTGGTCGGCGGCATGACCCGCATGCCGCGCGTTCGCGAAGTGGTGAAAGAATTCTTCGGCAAGGAGCCGCACACCGGCGTCAACCCCGATGAAGTCGTCGCCATGGGCGCGGCAATTCAGGCCGGCGTGTTGCAGGGCGACGTCAAGGACGTGCTGCTGCTCGACGTCACGCCGCTGAGCCTTGGCATCGAGACGCTGGGCGGGGTGTTCACCCGGATGATCGACCGCAACACGACGATCCCGACCAAGAAGAGCCAGGTCTATTCGACCGCCGAGGACAACCAGCAGGCGGTGACCATCCGCGTGTTCCAGGGCGAGCGTGAAATGGCAGCGGACAACAAGATACTCGGCCAGTTCGACCTTGTCGGCATCCCGTCGGCGCGGCGCGGCGTGCCGCAGATCGAAGTTATTTTCGACATCGACGCCAACGGCATCGTGCATGTGACCGCGAAGGACAAAGGCACCGGCAAGGAGCAGCAGATCAAGATCCAGGCTTCGGGCGGGCTCACCGATGCAGATATCGATCAGATGGTCCGCGACGCCGAGCAATTCGCCGAGGAAGACAAGAGGCGCCGCGAGGAAGCGGAAACCCGCAACAACGCCGACAGCCTGATCCATGCCACCGAACGCCAGCTTGAGGAGAACGGCGACAAGATCGACGCCGCCCTCAAGGCCGAGATCGAAGCCGCGCTGGCGGAGACCCGCGCTGCGGTCGAAAGCGGCGATCTGGAGGCGATGAAAGCCAAGACACAGGCGCTGACCGAAGCGGCGATGAAAATGGGCCAGGCGATCTACGAGAAGGAACAGGCCGCTGCGGCTTCTCCGGGCGGCGCAGAACCGCAGGCCGATGACGGCGTGGTCGATGCCGAGTTCTCGGAAGTGGACGAAGGCAAGAATTGAGAAAACTCCCCCTCCTCTTCAGAGGTGGGGGTCGGGGGGTGGGGGCTCTCCGGCGTGCGCCGCGATAACCGATAGCCCCCACCCCAACCCCTCCCCTGAAGAGGAGGGGCTTCAGGGTTCCGGGGGCGAGACTCGCAGATGAGCACACAAATCGATTATTACGAACTGCTCGAAGTTGAGCGCGGCGCAGACGATGCGACGCTCAAGTCGTCGTACCGGCGCCTTGCGATGCAATGGCATCCCGACAAGAACCCCGGCTGCGCCGATAGCGAGGCCAGGTTCAAGGCGATCAGTCAGGCCTATGATTGCCTGAAAGACCCGCAGAAGCGCGCCGCCTATGATCAATTCGGCCATGCTGCCTTCGAAAATGGTGGCGGACAGGGCGGATTTGGCGGCGGTGGCGGAGCCGGCTTTTCCGATCTTGGCGATATTTTCGAGAGCTTTTTCGGCGGCGCATTCGGCGGCGGCGGGCGGCAACAGGCGCGGCGCGGGGCAGACCTGCGCTATGACATGGAGATCGGCCTCGAAGAGGCGTTCCACGGCAAGCAGGCCGAGATCGAGATTGAAGTCTCGCAGACCTGCGATCCTTGCGAAGGCTCGGGCGCGGAACCGGGCACCGGCACGCGGCGCTGCAACCTGTGCGGCGGCCACGGCAAAGTGCGCGCGCAGCAAGGCTTTTTTACCGTCGAGCGCACTTGCCCGACCTGCCACGGACGCGGCGAGGTGATCGAGAAGCCCTGCCGCAGTTGCGGCGGGGAAGGGCGGGTGGACTGCCCGCAACAGCTTGATGTCAGCATTCCCCCCGGCGTCGATACCGGCACGCGCATCCGGCTTTCGGGCAAGGGCGAGGCCGGGCCAAATGGCGCGCCGGCGGGCGATCTTTATATCTTCATCCACATCCGCCGCCACGGCGTGTTCGAGCGTGACGGGACCACGTTGATCACCCGGGTGCCGATCACCTTCACCTCCGCTGCGCTGGGCGGCGAGATCGAGATTCCGGGGCTGGACGGCGCGCGCCACGCAATTCCGATCCCCGCCGGCATCCAGTCAGGCAAGCAGCTGCGCAAGCGCGGCGCGGGCATGCCGGTGCTGCAAGGTCGCGGCGTTGGCGACATGGTGATCGAAATCGTGGTGGAAACGCCCACCAAGCTGACCGCGCGCCAGAAAGAACTGCTGCGCGAGCTTCAGGAAACCGAGACCGGCGATGAGTGCCCGGATTCAAAGGGCTTTTTCGACCGGATCAAGGACGTGTGGAACGACCTGACGGATTGATTTGGAGGCTTGCTCCTTGCTCCCCTAATCCAAAGCTTCGTCACCCTGAACTTGTTTCAGGGCCTATTTCGCCCCGCACCCGGAGCGCGGATTGGAAATCCAAACAGTGGGCCGAGCACCTATCCGGATGGTACTGGGCTTGCGGTCCAATGGGCCCTGAAACAAGTTCAGGGTGACGGTGTGTGTGGCTGCGTGGGTCGGTTAGGAAGGCGGCGACTACAACCCGCCCTTATGCACCGGCCCCGCGCCAGCCGCCGCCTTCATCGCCGCCATCGCTTTGGCTGGATCATAGGCCGGGCGCAGGCCCAGAACTTCGCGCGCCCGCGCCCGGATATAAGCGTGGAGCTGGCGCAGCTGATCGTCGGTGAACCGGGTTTGCGCCGGCATGCCCTTGGCAGGATTGCCCATTTTCACAAATTGCGTGAAGGTATCGAGCCGCAGCGCGATGGCGCTTTCGCGCAAGTCCGGACCCGGTGCGCCGGCGCCTTCGAAGCCCGCGCCGTGGCACGACATGCAGGCGATTGACATTCCCCGCCCGGCCATGACATCGCCCTCATCGATCTTCAGATCGGGATCATCAAGCGCGGCGACTTTCATGTCGCGCGGCGGGCTGGCGGGGATCGTTGCGGTTCCGCCGACGGCAAATGTCAGCAGGCGGCGCGGCTGGGCGCCGTATTTCCAGCCGACATTGAGCGCCCGGCTCATGGCCGCCGAGGTGCCGCCCCAGCCGACGAGGACCGAGACATATTGCTTGCCGCCGACGCTGAAGCTCATCGGCGCGGCGATAATGCCGAGCCCGGCATTGAAGTGCCACAAGTCCCTGCCGGAGCCTGCGTCATAGGCGTTGAATATGCCGTTGGCGCCGCCCTGGAACACGAGGCCCCCGGCTGTGGTCAAAGTGCCGCCGTTCCACACTTCATCGCGGGTGACTTTCCACACCTCGCGTTGCGCAACTGGGTCCCAGGCGACCAGATAGCCCTTGCCATCGCCGGGCTGCTTGATGATCGGCTTGACGACCAGCCCCATGATATTGACCGCGTCATCGCTCTGGTCCGCCAGATCGCGGCTGAACAGCGCGCCAACCTGGTGGGTGGGGATATAGACGAGGCCGGTCTTGGGGTTGTAGCTCATCGCTTGCCAGTTGTGGCCCCCGATGGTGCCGGGCCAGATTTCGGTCTTGCCGGTCTCATAGCGGATGTTGGCATTCTCGATCGGGCGACCGGTTTTCATGTCGATGCCCTTGGCCCAGTTTTGATAGGCCACCGCCTTGGGCTCGTTGAGCAGCTTGCCGGTGTCCCGGTCCAGCACATAGAAAAAGCCGTTGGTCGGCGCGTGCATCAGCACTTTCTTCGGCGCGCCATCGAGGTTCAGCGTCGCCATGACCATGTTGGGTGTGGCCTTGTAGTCCCAGCTGTCACGCGGGCTTTCCTGATAGTGCCACAGGTATTTGCCGGTCGTGGCATCGAGCGCGACGATGCTGGAGGTGTA
>JANOBA010000423.1:0-4370 GCA_031411415.1 Novosphingobium sp. | reverse complement strand
GGCTCTGCGAGGCGCTGCGCTCTTTCAGTTCGTTGCTGCGCCATTTGCGGATGAAATCGTTCGGGGTCATGCTGGTTGATCTAATCGCCGAAGTCGCGGGCAAGCGCAATCTATCCTGCATTGCGCACAGATGTCGAACCTTGCCATGCCCGCCTTATTAGTTCACATTCCAAACCAATGGTGCAAAGCGCCGATAGCGAGAGGCAGAGAGATGTTGACCTGGATCAGACGCGCGGCGCTGGCATTGTTTGCGGCGCTGGGTGCGGTTTCTCCCGCATTGGCGCAGACAGCCACTATCGCTCCGGTGGCAGGCAAGCCGAACCTGATGCTGTCCGCCTATGATCTGAGCAAGCTGGGTTATCAGGTCGATGAGTATTTCCTGACCGGCAACGCCCAGTCATACCGCCTGGCCGGCCCGCCGCCTGCCGATGGCAACTGGGCGGCATTGGCGGACAGGACGGCGCCCTATGTCACCCGCATCGTCGTGATCCGGCCACGGGAAGCGGCGAAGTTCAATGGCACGGTGCTGGTCGAATGGCTGAATGTGACTAGCGGCCAGGATACACCGGCGACATGGATGGTGGGCCACCGCGAAATCCTGCGGCGCGGCTTTGCCTATGTTGCCGTATCGGCGCAATCGGTCGGCATCGAAGGCGGCACATCGGTGA
The DNA here is from genome assembly GCA_031411415.1 of Novosphingobium sp. Taxonomy (GTDB): domain Bacteria; phylum Pseudomonadota; class Alphaproteobacteria; order Sphingomonadales; family Sphingomonadaceae; genus Novosphingobium. The sequence goes on along the minus strand of JANOBA010000423.1, from coordinate 3,702 downwards.
TGGCGCAGGGCACTTCGCTGAAGAAAGCCGATCCTGCCCGCTATGGCGTGCTGTCGCATCCGGGCGATGCCTTTTCCTATGACATTTTCTCGCAGGCCGGCCGCGCCGCAAGGACGGGCAATGTGCTGGGCGGGTTGCAGCCGCGCCGCGTGACGGCGATCGGCGAATCGCAGTCTGCCGCTTTCCTGACAACCTATGTCAACGCGGTCGATCCGCTGGCGCGGGTGTTTGATGGCTTCCTTGTCCATTCGCGCTTTGGCAGCTCGGCTTCGCTCGATGGCACGCCAATGCGCGGTGCGGCGGCTGGCTATCCCGATCATGTCCGCTTCCGCCGCGACCTTCGCGTGCCGGTGCTGACGCTGATCACCGAGACCGACCTGCTGGGCGCGCGCCTTTCAGGCTATCATGCCTCGCGCCGTCCGGATGATCGGCGGCTAAGGGTATGGGAAGTCGCCGGCACCGCCCATGCCGATAACTATCTGTTTGCCGGCGCCTTCATCGATGACGGCACCCGCAGCGCCGCCGAACTTGCCAAGGTATTCAGGCCGATGACGACATCAGCTGCCGGCGCCTCCAAGCAGCCGTTCAACACCGGCCAGCCGCATCACTATGTGGTCGAGGGGGCGATTGCCGCGCTTGACGGCTGGCTGCGCAGCGGCCGCCCGCCAGCGAGCACCCGCCCGATGCAATTGGCGAGCGGTGGCCGCCCCGGGGTCGCGCCCAGCCTGGCCGAGGATGCCAATGGCCTTGCGCTCGGCGGAGTGCGCACGCCATGGGTCGATGTGCCCATCGCCCGCATGTCCGGCAAGGGAGATCCGGACAGCTTCATCGGGATGCTGGCCGGCGTGACGGCACCGTTCGACAAGGCCAAGCTCGACCAGCTCTATCCCGGCGGCAAGGCGGACTATATGGCCAGGTTCACCGGCGCGCTCGACCGGGCGATCCGCGCGAAACATATCCTTGCGGATGACCGGCAGGAGATTCTCGACATCGCAGGCATCAACTTCGACTGGAAGCCGTGAGGCTCAGCCGCCCGCCGCAATCCAGCGATCAATCTTCGCCTCCAGGATCGGCAGCGGCAGCGCGCCGCTGCCCAGCACCTGTTCGTGGAAGGCGCGGATATCGAACTTCGCCCCCAGCGCGGCTTCGGCTTTCTTGCGCAATCGCTGAATGGTCAGCGCGCCGATCTTGTAGCTGAGCGCCTGCGCCGGAATGGCGATGTAGCGTTCGACTTCGGAGGTCGCGTCGGTCCGCCCCATGCCCGAATTGGCCAGCATATAGTCGATTGCCTGCTCCCGGCTCCAGCCCTTGGCATGGATGCCGGTGTCGACCACCAGCCGCATCGCGCGCAGCATTTCGTCATCGAGATTGCCCCAGTGCTGCATCGGATCGGCATAGAGCCCCATCTCGTAGCCCAGCGTTTCGGCATAGAGCGCCCAGCCCTCGACGAAGGCGCTGTTGCCGTCGAAACGCTGAAAATCGGGTAGGCCCGGGTCTTCCAGCGCGAGGCTCACCTGGAAGTGGTGGCCGGGGATGCCCTCGTGCAGATAAAGCGTGGTTATCCCTGACAGGAAGCGGCTGGGCAGATCATAGGTGTTGTAGAGGAAGACCCCAGGGCGTGAACCGTCAGCCGAGCCCTGGTTGTAGCTCGCCCCGACCTCGAACTTCTCGCGGACTGCAGGGTACGGCTCGATCCGCAGCTGGGCCTTGGGGACGCGGGCGAAGAAGTGCGGTATCTCGGCATCGACCTTGCGGGCAGTCGCCGCAAAGCCATCGGCCAGCTCGCTGCGGGTGCGCGGGTGAAAGCGCTGCTGCGCGCGGATTGTATCGAAGGCTTCGCGCAAGGTACCCGCGATGCCGAGCTTGCGGCGCACGCCCTCCATCTCGCGCTTGATGCGCGCAACCTCGCTGAGCCCGAGTTGGTGAATGTCTTCCGGCTCTAACCGCAGCGTCGTCTCGCGTTCGATCAGGCGGCGATAGATGCCGTTGCCGCCGCGCATCGCGCCAAGCCCCGGCGCGGCGCGCGCGGCGGGCAGATATTGCTCGGCGAGGAACGTGCGCAGACGCCTGTAGGCGGGCAGGATGCGTTCGCCGGTGACCGCGCTGAAGGCCTGGCGCAACTCGGCCTGGCGCGCGACCGGGATAGTGGCGGGAAATTCCTGCACCGGCGACATGAACGGTGTCTGCTCAATCCGTTGGGCCAGCAGTGCATCGATCTGCGCGATCATGTTGCGCGTCGTCAGCTGCGATTCGACCACGCCGCTGGCCAACCCCTCGCGCATGCGCGCCGTGGCATTGTCCAGCACTTGCCCGAAGGCCCCGTCCAGCGCGAGCGCTGTGCGGTAGTCGGCCTCGTCGGCATAGCCCAGCGCCCCGCCGCGCGCGATTAGCGTGGGAAATTCGACATGCAGCCCGCTGAAATGGTTGAGCGGGCGCACTGCGGTCAGCATGCGGATGTCGGGCTCCAGCCAGGCGGCCTGCTCGCGCTTGGCGCCCAGCATCACGTCAAAGCTGATCTGCCGCTGGGGCGAGAGCTGGCGCCGGTCGATGCGTGCCAGCGCCCGCAAGCTTTCCCGCGCAGAGGCAAGGCGGCGGCGATCAAGCGCGTCGGTGAACAGCTGGGCGAAGACCGCTGCGTCTGCCTTGCGCCCGCGATAGATCGCCGCCAGCGGATCGAGCGCATCCTCGCGCCGGGCATCATCGGCAAACAGCCGCGCAAGCTTGGCATCCTCGTTTCCCGCAACCGCCATGGCGCGCACCACCTGGGCCGGGGCAGCAGCCGACAGCGGCGCCAGCGCCAGACCTGCGGCGAGCATCAGGCGGCGCAGACCTAACCCCACGGACGGCTCCGGAACCACTTGGTGAAGATGTATTTCGTGCCCTTCACCACCGGAGTGCCGGCGTGGAATACCTGGGCATTGGGCGCGCCGCCGGGCAGGGCGTTGTTCCACACCAGCAGCATGCCCGCCTGGGGCGGAAAGGCGACGCCCAGCAAGGGAAAATCGGTCGCGCCGCCTGCTTCGACATCGCTGAGCCAGCCCATCGCAGTCCAGCTGCGCTGGCCGCCGCGCTGCTTTTCGGCGGGCCAATAGGCGGCGGCGGGATCGAAGGCATCGTAGTGCGCGCGAAACTCCTGCCCCGGAAGATAGCGCTGGCCCTGCACCGTTTCGCCAAACGCGGGATCAATGCCCAGCAGGTCGCTGATGCGGCGCTCGATCATTTTCACGAAACTGTCTGCCGGATCAACATCGCCTGAATAGCTGGTGCGGTAGGTTTGGCCTTCACTGCCGGCAGGATAGACCGGCGAGGGCTGCGCCACGGCGTCGATCAGGCTGATCAGGTGGGCGCATTCCGCGGGGCTCAGAAAATTGGCGATGGCGAAAATCTCGGCCCGCGCATCGCCCAGCGCATAGACCGTGGCATCGGCCGCCAGCCGCTCGCGCACGCTGCGCCCCAGCCGCGCGAGGGCGGCCCGATCGGCAAAATTGCGGGTGAACATCGGCGGCAGGCTCATGGCCCGCCTTGCCTATCCGATGGGACGCGCGGGGCAAGTGCAAATCCGCCCAAGATGTCCCCAATATGTCCCCAATATGTCATAGCCAAAGAGCCCCCGCGATTGCTCGCGGGGGCTCCGGTGCCGGTCCACTCACCGGGAGGGGTCTTGGCCTACCAGAAGAAGTCGTGGATCACGTCGACCACTTC
>JANOBA010000422.1:0-3570 GCA_031411415.1 Novosphingobium sp. | reverse complement strand
CAGCGATTATTCGATTGCCGACATGGCGATTTTTCCCTGGTACGGCTTGCTGATGCGCGAGGCTTATGCGGCGCAGGAATTCCTCGCGGTCCACGAATACACCCATGTCGAACGCTGGGTGAGCCAGCTCGAAGCCCGCCCCGCCGTCCAGCGCGGGCGCATGGTGAACCGCACGGCAGGCGAGCTGGCAAGCCAGCTGCACGAACGCCACGATGCCCGCGATTTCGAGCTTAACCGGCAAGACATGATCGAGGCGCGCGGGGGCCAGTAGGGCGTCATCACGCGGGCCGCACTGCCGCTTGCACCGCGCGCGGTTTGCTGGCGGCGTTGGCGGGAAGGAACCCTTAGGCCGCGCCCGCCTGCTCCAGCGGCACCGGCTGGATCGTCGGCAATGCCGCCAGCTGTGCCAGTGCACGGGGAACTGCCGCCTTGCCGATCGGCGGGGCATGGGCGCTGACGATGACTTGCGGATCCAGCGCGGCGACTTTGTCCACCTCGACGCAGAACCGGGCGGGATCGACCATGGCGATCCACGGACAGACGGTGTGGTGATGAAAGCTCGCCATGCCCTTGGCCCACAGCGGCGGCGCGATGTCGTCTGACCAGTCCACCACGCCCTCCGGCATCGGCGCGCAGAAGGCATCGGCGGCGTAATAGACCCCGGTGGCAGAATCAAACAGCGCGCGCGTATAGGGACTGTCATAGACCGGCGGGCGCGACAGGTGCAGCGCGCGGTCGCCGACATCAAGGTGTTCGTCTGCCGACAGAATGCGCATCCGGTCCGCCGCAATGCCCAGCGAAGCCCCCGCGCGATAGGCCTCGCCCTGGCTGGTGACCATCACGGCGCCCGGGCAGCGCGCCATGGCCTCGATCAGATTGCCCGAATGATCGGTATCGAGATGGCTGACGAATATCCAGCGGACGTCATCGGGGGCGACCAGCGAAAACACATCCTCGAACCAAGTCTGTGCGTGGATGCCCATGCCGGTATCGACCAGCACCGGCTCGGCACTGCGGATCACCATCGAATTGAGGTTGGTGAACGTGCCCGCAACCGAGGGGGTGATGGCGCGGATAACGAAAGTATCGCGCGCAACTTCGAGCGGGGGCTGGCGGGGGGCGCTGGTGGTCATTGGCGCGAACATGCCAGCAATCGGGCGCGCAGTCATCGCAATGCTGCCGAATGTTGGATTTCGCGGCGCAGGCATACAGTTGCGGCGCTGAGAAACGGCGGACGGATGCGGCCGGTGCTGGCTTCCCGAACCATACGGGTTGGCTGGCTGACTTTCTTGCGAACGGCTGGCAGGTGTCAGATGATAACCGCCGGCTCGGCCCTGCGGTCAGTGGTGCTGGCGGTGAGGGCTCGCAATTGCCCGCCTGGCGTTGGTCCACGATCCGGAATGCGGCGCCGAAGCACCGGCCTTTGCACGGGGAGCGGAGGCAGCTCGCGAGACCGGCCCCGTGATCCGTCGCTGGTTCAACCTTGCGGTTGAGGCTGAAGCGTATAACCTATGTGGTTTCTTATGTCAAGTGGACGTTGGCTGCAATAGCATCAGCAAGGGCTGATGCTTGCCAGCGATACCAGTTTTTGGTATCACGCAATGCATGGCCGCAAAGAACACTTCGATCTCGCTCGGCGATCACTTCGCAGACTACGCGCGCGGCAAGGTGGCCTCGGGCGAATATGGCTCGACGAGCGAAGTTATCCGCGATGCACTGCGGCTGCATGAGGAGCGCTCGGCGTTCAAGTCGAAGCTGCTGGAAGCTATCGACGAAGGACTTGCGAGTCCGGTGGATGAGAGCTTCGATATAGACAACTGGTACGACGCCGAATTCGGCAAGCAGTGAGACACCTGACATTCCGCGCGGCGGCATCGGCCGACATGCGGCGCGTCGCGCGCGAAACCCGCGCCCGCTGGGGCGAAGCGCAAGCCGCGAAGTATTCGGCGCAGCTGCGCGACGACATCAAATCACTCCGCGACTTTCCGCTGCGCTTTCCCGAGTTCGCCAGCCGGCCCAGCCTGCGCCGGATGAACAGCGGGCGGCATGCGGTGTTCTATCTGGTGCTTGAGAACCGGATCGAGATTGTGCGTGTGCTGCACGGGGCAAACGATCTGGAGCAGCGGTTGGGTTAGCAAGCTATTGCCTAACACCGATATGCAAATTCCTAAGCAGCCACCTTGCGGACCCGCGTTTGGTCACCGCGACCAGCAGCAACGGAAATATCTACGTCGAGCTCGTCCCAATGGAGGCCGCTGGGGCTGATGCTGACCTGCGCGCGCAATTCGGGCGAGCCGTGCAGCAGCCTGGGGAACCACGCAAGCGGGATGCCGAGGGTGCGACCGTCTTCGAGGTCCACCCAGAAGCTGTCATCGTCGAAACGGACTGCGGTGGCCCTAGGTGAAGTGCTCATTCCATGCCCTCTCGATATCGGTCCGGCGCGCTTCAACGACCTCAGTCAATTGCTTGACAATGCGGGCATTGAAGCCCTGATTATAGGCGAGCCTGATTTCAGGATATTGCCAGAACTTGCAATCCGCCTCGCCCCGCTCGACATTAATGCGCTTCGGCTCGCGGGGATGGCCCTCGTCCGAGTAGAAGTGAAAGCGGAAACCGTTCCAGGTGAAGACCTTGGGCATGGGCGGGAAGGTTGCCGGTCTGCGGGGCGGAAGCAAGGGGGAAATGGCGAAGATTGGTTCGGAACGGTTTAGCCTGTTCCACCGCAGCTTGGTGCCTTTGCGCCTTGGCGTGAAACTTTCTTATGGCGAGTTTACGGGGAGCGGTAACGGGTTTGATTCACGCAAAGGCGCAAAGCACCAAGGGTTTTGGAGGTCGTCATGCCTGTCACTGGAACTACAGGAACCTGAACGGGAACCCGCCTAGATTTCGGCAATCACGCATTTTGAACGCGGCAGAAGCTTGTCGGTAATGATCCAATTACCTGAAACTATATAAGAACCCTGCAATTGCACGCAGGATTCTTGGCTGCCTGTTGGCTTCGGAATTACACCTTCAAGTCGCCCTTGTGGTTGCCGAAACATATTGTGGATCGGACTTCCCCGCCCGCTATCGTTCCAGAATGCGCCGTCTGGAGTAAGCATTATCGCGAAGCCTTGCGTGATGGAACCTGCTCGTCGAAGGGCCTCGACAAATTCAATGTCCGCGCAAAACGCATACATAGTTTCGGGGTGTTGGCCGTTGAGTGGCACCTTCAATTCAACACCGACTCTCGCGCCATCTTCAACAGTCACCAGCAGGTCTAGATTGTGCTTGGGCTTGAGGCTTGAGGCGCTGAGTCGAGGGGCCTTCAAAGATTGCTCGAAATCAACGCGATACCCGGAGTTACGCAAGTATATGCCCAATTCAAGCTGCAATGAACGCTCATTTGAAATTCTGCCGCAGCCTACCGGCGGATTGCTAAAGAAACTCTCTAGCAGTTTGCTGAAAAACCCCTAGCTTTTTGGGCTGATCCTTGATTCACTGTTTCCAGAGATGGAGGCGGTGATGCGCGGACAGTTTTCGGATCAGGGTCGGATGTTTTCGTATCTGTCGCCGGAGGAGCGGGTTCCC
>JANOBA010000421.1:0-2850 GCA_031411415.1 Novosphingobium sp. | reverse complement strand
ACGAAGGCAACCGCTGGATCGAGGATGCGGAAGAGCCGGACTCGGTCGAACAGGTCCGCCGCCAACAGGTCATGCTCAGCCGCCTGCTGGATGAGCCCGCCGATATTGCCCTCGCGGCCTGAAGGAGACCTGAGCCATGATGGACAACAAGATGATCGTCGAGGGCAGCCTCGAAAGCACCGACAAGGGCTTCGCCTTCTATGGCCGCCTGCCCTATTACCGCGGCCTCGGCCTCTCGATGGTCGAGGACATCCAGATCACCGCAGATGGCGAACCCGTGGCGCGCGAGGACGTGCGCTTCCATGTTCGCGGCAAGACCTACACGCTGGACCAGATGGAAACGGTCTATGACAACCGCTGGAACTTTGGCGAGAAAGCCAAGATCATCGCGATGAAACCGGGTGGCCTTGCGCCGGGCAAACACCGCATCGAATTCGCTGTGCGCATGCGGGTCAGCTACCTGCCCTTCGTGCCGACGACGAAGGACACCAAGGAGCTGGCGCTGGCGGCTTGACCTTACTAAAATCGTGTGTATGATGCGCATTATGAAGAGTGCGGACCTCATCGGGGAGCTTGCCGCCGCCGGATGGGTGCTGGACCGGGTGCGCGGATCGCATCATGTGTTCAATCACCCGGCGCGCGCCGGCCATGTAGTTGTGCCGCACCCGAAAAAGGATTTGGGCAATGGGCTGGTGGCGGCAATCCGCAAGCAAGCGGGCCTGAGGAGTTAAACATGCGCTTTCCCATTGCGATTGAACCCGGCGATGCGACGACTGCGTTCGGGGTGATTGTCCCCGATCTGCCGGGCTGCTTTTCGGCAGGCGACACTCTCGACGAGGCGCTGACTGGCGCTGAAGAAGCCGCCGCCGCCTGGCTGGATGCCGCGCTGGATGCGGGCGAGGCAATTCCTGCGCCCTCCAGTCTCGCTGCGCTGCGTGACAATCCCGATTTCGCCGGATGGACCTTTGGTGTCATCACCCTCGATCCCGCCTTGCTCGATGACACCATCGAACGCGTGAACATCACCTTGCCGCGCCGCGTGCTCAAGCGGCTTGATGCCATGGCCCGGGCGGCCGGGGAGAACCGGTCGGGCTTTATCGCCGGGATGACGCTTGAGGACAGGCAGCGGGCGGCTTAGCCCTCTCCCTTCCGCATCTGCATCAACCGCCGCCGACACCGCACCGCCCCCGCATCGGTCTCCAGGATCACCGGCCGCGCATCCCAGAAATCCTCGCCGCCGAACGCCTCGTGCACTGCCTCCAGCATCGGCTTGTCCTCCTCGAGGAAGGCCTTGCGGAACAGCGCTTCGTCTTCTTCGCTGTGCCCGCGGCTGTAGAAATAGTGCGAGCTGTTCTGCGTTTCCGGCGTGATGATGTGCGGGTTGGCGAGTGGCGGGACGATGGCTTCGCCGGTCGCTGCATTTTCAAAGGTGATGTAGAGCGCCATCGTAGCGGGCGCATGCCAGCGCATGTGGAGGCGCTGGTTGGTCAGCGTGCCAGGGGGCAGCATCGGCTTCTGCCATTCCTGCGGCGGCGCGCCGGCCATGTCCCAATTGTTCCAGATTGCCCCCCCAATGCTAACGCCTTCGTCCTGCCGCACGGTCTGTTTGCCGCAATTGATCAGCGCGTCGTTGGTGCCGAAACTGTCGCGATGGACAAAATCAGCATGGCTGAGGTCCATTAGGTTGTCGGTGATGATTTCGTAGTTCGCCGCCACTGTGAAGCGGTCGCGCAGATGTTCCGGGCCGGTGCAAAAGGAAAAGTCGGGAATCAGCGCGGGATCGGCGTCGGCCGGATCACCGGGCCAGAACCACAGCCCCATGTCCTTCTCCACCACTGGCAGAGATTCAACCTGGGCGCGCGGCGGCGTCTTGCCGAAGGGTTCGTGGACGCAGGCTCCGGTCTTGTCGAAGCCCAGTCCGTGATAGCCGCAGCGAATCGTATCGCCATGCCGCTCGCCCTTGCTGAGCGGAGCAAAACGGTGCGGGCAGCGGTCGGCGAGCATGGCGACGGTGCCGTCGGATAGCCGCCAGAGCACCCAGTTCCGACCCAGCAATGTGCGGGTGAGCAAGCCTTCAGCTGGCAACTCGTCCGCCCAGGCGGCCAAATACCAGGCATTGCGCAGATAGTCTGACATGATCTCTCCGATTGACCGCGAATTCCGCGCGCCCTATGAACACGAATACAGGTTCTAATTTAAGCCGACAAGAGCGGTATGGGAGAAAACGTGTGAACGCCATCACCTCTTTCTGGCGCGATCTGACGTTGAAGCCGCAGGGCATCATCGTCGTGATTGCCGCATTCCTGCCGATCATTGCCATAGTTGCCATGGGCCCAGCCGTTCCGGGCATGATCGAACATTTCGGGCAGGATCCCGATGCGCGCGGCAAAGTCCCGGCGATGATCGGCGCGCCGGGGCTGACGATGGCATTGCTCGCGCCCTTTGCCGGGCTGCTGGTCGACCGCTTCGGACGGCGACCGCTGCTGCTGGTGTGCACGCTGTTCTATGGCCTGTTCGGTGCCGCGCCGCTGTTGCTGAATAATCTCGACCACATTTACGTATCGCGCCTGTTGCTTGGCGTTTCGGAAGCCGGCATCCTGACCGTGGTCAACACGCTGATCGGCGATTATTGGGACGGCAATGGCCGCAAGAACTGGCTGTTCCTGCAAGGTATGCTGGGGCCCTTTATTGCTGCAATTGTCTCGCTGATCGTCGGCTATGCCTCGGCGCTGCAATGGAACGGGGTGTTCTTCGTCTATCTGATCGCCTTCCCGATCTGGGCGGCGATGCTGGTTTGGTTGTTCGAACCCGGAAAAGGAGAAGCGCAGACGCACGAAGCCCTGATCGCGC
>JANOBA010000420.1:0-4249 GCA_031411415.1 Novosphingobium sp. | reverse complement strand
CGCGCGAGCTTGGAGATGCCGACCACGCGATCGGTAGGCAGATAGGCGATCGAGGCAGTGCCGATAATCGGCGCCATGTGGTGTTCGCAGTGTGACTGGAATGGAATATTTCGCAGGAGCACGATTTCGTCATAGCCGCCTACTTCGTCGAAAGTACGCGAGAGATGCAGCCCGGGATCGCTGGCATAGCCCTGGCAATATTCCTTCCAGGCGCGGGCGACCCGTTTGGGGGTATCGATCAGGCCTTCGCGGTCAGGGTTATCGCCGGCCCAGCCGATCAGCGTGCGGATCGCCTGCTGCACTTCGGGCGGGACGGGCAGCTTTCCGTCATCGAGCTGAAACTCGGCGGCGTTGGGCATTGAGTTCATTATCGGTTTCCTCTTTCTGTCAGGCGGGCGGCATCAGTTCTGACTGGCCAGCGCGCCAATCAAGGCGACCAGTGCGATCGCGATCCCTTGGAACAGCACGCGCTGCGCCATCATCCGGTTCTGTTTGACGCCATAGGCCTCGCCAGGCCCTTGCCCGCGCTGGCGGATCGCCTCGCCGTCCTGAAAGAAGGCCGATAGACCGCGCACGAGGGCCACAGCCGCAGCGATCACGAAGCTGCCGATCAGCAGAACCAGCAAGATTGTCATGGACGTTTCCCGATCATTGCCGGCCCGGATGCGGAGGCATCCCGCGCGGCGGCAATACCGTTTTCTCGGCCTGTCCGGCGCCTCGGCCAACATGTCCAAAAGGTCATGCACTAAAGTGCACTTCACGCGCGCGGGCGATCAGGCTATCGAAGGGTTGACCATGTCACTCACCGCAATAATCGGGACCAGTCCCATTGCTGCTGTCATCAGCAACCCGCGGCTGGCGGACAATCCGATTGTCGAATGCAATGAAGCCTTCGTGGCGCTTACCGGGTATCGCCGCGACGAAATCATCGGCCACAACTGCCGGTTTCTTTCCGGACCTGATACCGAACCCTGGCTGACCGAAACCTTGCGCAATGGCATCCGTCGCCGCCAGCCGGTGATGGTCGAAATCCTCAACTACCGGAAAGACGGCACCCCGTTTCGCAACGCGGTGATGGTCGCGCCGATTTTCGATGCGGACGGCGAGCTTGAGTATTTCCTCGGCAGCCAGATCGAGATTGCCGAAGATGTCGCGCGGGCGAACGACGCCCGCCGCCAGGCCGCGCATGACCGCATCGCCGCGCTCAGCCCACGCCAGCGCGAAGTGCTGCTGCATTTGGCGGCCGGTAAGCTCAACAAGCAGATCGCCTATGAATTGGGGCTCAGCGAACGTACGGTGAAGATGCACCGTGCCGCCGTTTTCGCTGGCCTCGGCGTGCGCACTGGCGCCGATGCGATTCGGCTGGCAATCGAGGCTGGCTACTGACAACCGCCTTCGAACCTGCCCCTTTGGACAGGTGTCTGCCGCGCGCGATCCCGTCCATACCAAGGGCTCAATGCAACCGCAGGTCAGCCTCCCCCACTCCGCTGGGCCTGTGCATTGATGTTAGGAAACTGCGGGTCCGGCCCACTCTCCCCCCTCCAGCCGGGCCCGCAATTTCTTCGGAGATCCCTGCTGACGACACCACCTGCCACCAAGCCGGCACTGGCAGCATGAAGTGCTTTCGCGCGGCGGTATTTGGCGCGAGTGGCGGCATCGGCGCGGCATTGGTGGCGAAGCTTGAGGCCTCGGGTGCTTACTGCGAAATCTATGCCGGAGCGCGGACTTTGCCAGTTTGCGGGCTCCCCTTCACGTTCGATCTGACCGACGAGGCCTCGATAGCCCGTGCTGTGGCCGGGATTGGGGCAGGGGGACCGCTCGATCTGGTGATCGTCGCCACCGGTCGATTGCATGGCGAAGGCTCGCCAATGCCAGAAAAGTCATGGCGCGCACTGGACGGGGCGGCGCTGGCTGAAATGTTCGCGATCAACGCCATCGGCCCGGCGCTGATCGCCAAGCATATGCTGCCGCTGCTGCGCCGCGAAGGCCGCGCGGTGTTTGCGGCGCTCTCGGCTCGCGTGGGTTCGATCGGCGACAACCGGCTGGGGGGCTGGCACGGATATCGCGCCTCCAAGGCTGCGCTCAACATGTTGATGCGCAATTTCGCCATCGAACTTGCCGCCCACAATCCGCAGGCCATTGTCGCCGGGGTGCACCCGGGAACAGTCGACACTGCGCTGTCGCGCCCGTTCCAGCGCGGCGTGACGCCCGGCAAGCTGCTTACGCCAGCGCAGAGCGCAGGACATATCCTGTCTGTGCTTGCCGGGCTGGAACCAAAGGATTCCGGCGGGCTGTTCGCGTGGTCCGGGGAACAGCTTCCTTTCTAGAGCCGGGCCCGGTTAATCGTCCGGTTAAATCCTATTGACCGAAGGCCCCTGCCGCGCCTAGGCGTTCGCACCTGCAACAGGAATGTGACCGCCTATGTCAGCCAATATCGCCGAGATGGAACGCCGCCGCGACGGGGCAAAGCTGGGGGGTGGGCAGAAGCGCATCGACACCCAGCACGCCAAGGGCAAGCTGACCGCGCGCGAGCGGCTCGACGTGCTGCTCGACGAAGGCAGCTTTGAAGAGCTCGATATGTATGTCGAGCACAATTGCATCGAATTCGGCATGGAATCCGACAAGATTCCCGGCGACGGCGTGGTCACCGGCAGCGGCACGATCAACGGCCGGCTGGTCTTTGTGTTCAGCCAGGATTTCACCGTTTTCGGCGGTTCGCTGTCCGAGCGCCACGCGCAGAAGATCTGCAAGGTGCTCGATAACGCGATGAAAGTCGGCGCGCCGGTTATCGGTATCAATGATTCGGGCGGCGCGCGCATCCAGGAAGGCGTTGCGGCGCTGGGTGGCTATGCCGAAGTGTTCCAGCGCAATGTGCTGGCATCGGGTGTTATTCCCCAGCTCAGTATGATCATGGGGCCATGCGCGGGCGGCGCGGTCTATTCGCCGGCGATCACCGACTTCATCTTCATGGTGAAAGACAGCTCCTACATGTTCGTCACCGGACCCGACGTGGTCAAGACCGTGACCAACGAAGTGGTGACCCAGGAAGAACTGGGCGGCGCGATCACCCACACGACCAAGACTTCGGTCGCCGATCTGGCATTGGAAAATGATATCGAAGCGCTGCTCGCGGCGCGTGATTTCTTCGATTTCCTGCCACTGTCGAACAAGGAAGAGGTGCCCGAGCGGCCCAGCGCCGATCCGTGGAACCGCGAAGAGCCTAGCCTCGACACGGTCATTCCGGCATCGGCCAACCAGCCCTATGATATGCACGAAGTCATCCGCAAGTCAGTCGACGAAGGCGATTTCTTCGAGATCCAGCCTAGATTTGCGGGCAACATCATCTGCGGTTTCGGGCGCATCGAAGGGCGCACGGTGGGCATCGTCGCCAACCAGCCAATGGTGATGGCGGGCGTGCTCGATATTAACAGCTCCAGGAAGGCCGCACGTTTTGTGCGATTCTGCGATGCATTCAACATCCCGCTGGTCACGTTTGTCGATGTGCCTGGTTTCCTCCCCGGGACTGATCAGGAGCACAAGGGCATTATCAAGCACGGGGCCAAGCTGTTGTTTGCCTATGCAGAGGCGACCGTTCCCAAGATCACCGTCATTACCCGCAAGGCCTATGGCGGTGCCTATGACGTGATGGCGCCCAAACACCTGCGCGGCGACCTCAACTATGCCTGGCCGACCGCGGAAATTGCGGTGATGGGCGCGAAGGGCGCGGTGGAAATCATTTTCCGCGGGCTGTCAGCTGCGGAAAGTGCGGAGAAAGTCGCGGAATACGAAGACCGGTTTGCCAATCCGTTTGTCGCCGCATCCAAGGGCTTCATCGATGAGGTGATCTATCCGCATTCCACCCGCCGCCGGATCGCGCTGGGTCTGCGTAAGCTGCGGAACAAGAGTTTGGAGAACCCTTGGAAGAAGCATGATAACATTCCGCTTTAGGTCCGTTGCCGTCTTTGCGTTCCTGCTTGGGGCGTGCGCGAATGGGCATCATGATATTGATTGCCGTATCGCTAGAGACAGCAATGGCCGAGCGATAATTTCGGCTGAAGCGTTTCACGAAACCAACTTGGCACTTATTGACGAAGTTGATCAAGTTCGAAGGGGTCTGGAAAACGATACGTCTTTAGTCGGTAAGTCCGGGTCTGTTATGCGACAATTTGCAGGTACGAAAGCCTATGATTTTTCGGTAAAAGTGCGTGGTTTGGAAGCCGTGGTTGCAAGCCAAAAGGCGCGCGCACTC
>JANOBA010000419.1:0-5294 GCA_031411415.1 Novosphingobium sp. | reverse complement strand
CTGGGGTCAGGCATCTGCACCGTGCGGGCGCCACGCTGCCTGCTGTGTCCGCTAAGTGCCCATTGCGCTGGTTTTCGGGCAGGCGATGCCGAGCGCTTTCCGGTCAAGCCGGCAAAAACACCCAAGCCCGAGCGGCGCGGCGCGGTCTGGTGGATCGAGCGCGAGGGCGCGGTCTGGCTGGTGCGGCGGCCACCCAGCGGGATGCTGGGGGGCATGATCGCGCTACCCAGCGACGACTGGAATGCGAAGCGCGATGGCAACGCCGCGCCGCCGCTGGCGGGGCCGTGGCAGGCAGGCGGCATCGTGCAGCACACCTTCACACATTTTTCGCTGCGCCTCGCCTTGCAGCTTTATTCGGGCGGTGATTGGGCTAGTCTGCCGCAAAATGCCGGCGAATGGTGGCCGCTTGATGAGCTGGAGGCAGCCGGTCTGCCGACACTGTTTGCCAAGGCCATGCGGCTCGCCCGAGCTGAGAGGGGAGAATGACTACAATGCTTGACGATCAGATGTACTTCGCTCGGCGCGATGCCATGCGCATGGGCGCGATGGCAGGTCTTGGGGCCTCGCTCGCCGCGCTGTTCCCAGCTGGCATCGCCCGCGGAGCGCCGCTCGATTCCATGCGCAACGTGACCGCTTTCATCGAAAAGTGGGTGGGCCCCGGCAAGTTTCCCGGCCTTGTCTGTGCACTCGGCCTGCCCGGCCAGCCGACGCAATATGCCCTGCGCGGCGCGGAAGGCTTCACCGATGCCGATCCCATCACGCCCGACAGCCTGTTTCGTATCTATTCGATGACCAAGCCGATCACCGGCATGGCGGCGATGATGCTGGTGGACGAAGGCAAGCTGGGCCTCGATCAGCCGCTCAGCGATATTTTGCCCAAATTCGCGAAAATGCAGGTGCAGCTGACGCCGGATGGCTCGATCACCGATCTGCGCCCGGCGAAAAACCCCATCCTGATCCGCCACCTGCTGACCCACACCGCAGGGCTGGGCTACACGATCATCCAGCAGGGCCCGATCAAGAAGGCTTACGAGGACGCCGGGCTCGTCGCGGGGCGGGTCAGCCGCAATCCCATCCCCGGGCTGGAGCGCGGCGCGGCGGTACCCAGTCTGGCGACTTTTGCCGACCGGCTCGCCGAAATGCCGCTGGTCTATGAGCCGGGCACGCGGTGGTCCTATTCGGTCGGGCTCGATCTGCTGGGCCGGGTGATCGAGATCGCCTCGGGAATGCCCTTCGACCAGTTCCTCGCCCGCCGCCTGTTCGAACCCTTGGGCATGACCAGCACCTGGTTTCAGGTTCCGCGTGGGCAAGCAAAACGCCTGACCACAAATTACGGCGCACTCGGCCCCAACCTGTTCCCGATCGACCGGGGCGAGGATTCGATATTCCTCGACAAGCCGGCCTTCCCGTTTGGCGGATCAGGGCTGGTCTCAAGTCCGCGCGATTATGACCGCTTCCTCACCATGCTGGCGGGCTACGGCCGGCTGGGAGGCACGCGTGTGATGAGCGAACTCGCGGTGCGGGTGGGCACCGGCGACTTGCTGCCCGAAGGCGTGGCGGGCCCGGCAATGCTGAGCGCGCCCAGCCAGTTCGGTGCGGGCGGGCGGGTCGGCATCGGGGCAGAGCGCGGCATTTATGGCTGGGCGGGCGCGGCGGGCACGGTCGGCACGGTCGACATGCGCCACGGCGTGCGCGCCTCGATTTTCGTGCAATTCATGCCGCCGACAAACAGCCAGCTGCTGCCCGAATACCAGCGCGCATTGCAGGCCGATGTGCAGGCCACCATGATCAGGAGCTAAACCCGAATGACTGTTGCTTTCGCCGGTTCGAAAATCGACCGGGCCGATCATGTGCGCCAGAGCCCCGATGCGATTTCGGCCCTGATGACCCACCGTGCGCGGCTTTTGCTGCTGCAAGGCCTCGATCCGGTGATCGCCGACGATGGCGCGCTGGCCTGGGGCAGCCTCGCCGATGCCGATCCCGATGCGGACCTCGTGTTCCTGGGCCTCGATGGCGAACGCGGCTGCTTCGCCGCAGTGCCAGCGGCGGGCAGCGTCGCCCCGCCCAATCCCGGCATGTGGGCCGCGATGGCCGCGCTCTCGGGTGAAGACCTCGCCACCTATGGCGGCGCGCGCAGCATGGTTGATTGGCACGCAAGGCACCGCTTTTGCGCCCGCTGCGGCGGGGCGACCAAGCTCGCCAAAGGCGGCTGGCAGCGCAATTGTGACGCCTGCAAAGCCGAACACTTCCCCCGCGT
This sequence comes from Novosphingobium sp., assembly GCA_031411415.1. Lineage (GTDB taxonomy): Bacteria > Pseudomonadota > Alphaproteobacteria > Sphingomonadales > Sphingomonadaceae > Novosphingobium. The sequence goes on along the minus strand of JANOBA010000419.1, from coordinate 3,037 downwards.
CGATCCGGTGACGATCATGCTGGTCCAGCACGAAGACAACCTCCTGCTCGGCCGCCAGCCAAGGTTCCCGGCCGGCAACTACTCCGCACTCGCCGGCTTCGTCGAGCCGGGTGAGACCATTGAAGAAGCCGTGGCCCGCGAAGTTTTCGAAGAAGCCGGCGTGCGCGCCCGCGCCGTGACTTACGTGATGAGCCAGCCCTGGCCGTTCCCCAGCTCGCTGATGATCGGCTGCCTCGCCCATGCCGACGACCCGGCAGTGACCATCGACAAGACCGAGCTGGATGACGCCCGCTGGTTCACTCGGGCCGAAGTGGAAGAAGCCATGCAGGCGGCATTACGCGGCGGCAAGGGCGAGGCATTCGGCGCACCGCCACCGTTTGCCGTGGCGCATCATTTGCTGAACTGGTGGGTGGCGCGGGGGTAGAATGTCCGAGAGTGGGTGGATACCGGTAGGACTGCGTTCAGGCGAAAAATGGCGATAACAGACCTTCATTCATTGTGGACAGATAGCGGCGCAAATTCTGCGTGAGGTGCCCCTCGCATGGCTATGTCATTTCTAGGCCGTGACCGAATTAGTCTCTATGGAGATTAGCGCGTTGTAACGAGCCATCAACGACTCAAAGGCATCATCGTGAGTGGAGATATCAGCGAGCATCCGTATGGCCTCAATCACCATGATCATGGGCCAAATGCAATATACTAGCGTGCGAGGTATGTCCTTGTCTGGACCGATAACATACCCATTGTTCTGTCCATCATCGTCCACGTTCACATATTGAAGGATAGATTTTAGAGAAGTGTGCGCTGCCTCTCCACAAAGCTGCCTGTATTGAGGGTAAACGCTGTCCATTCCAGACTTAGAAGCTAGGGTTGGAATGGACACTGACTTATTTGGATAGCCCTCCACTACGATTGCCTTTTCATATTCGGCGATCCGGCCATCAATTAATGATACCGTTGTCGCGTCAATCAACGGTATTTTTTTGGATGCCTTAAGCAGACGTAGCTCATTAAATATCGTATCGCCAAATAGTGCTGGAACGGCTTCGCCGGGGGCCTTCTCAAGATAGCCCAACCAGAATGCCGCTTCATAAATGCTGCGAGCGAGGGTCAGGGCTTCTACGTTCATTCCCCGCTGCGCCAGGAGAAGCGCCCCTTGGTACGCTGACAGGCAACGCGGTACGATTTGCAGCCCGAGACATATGGCATCTCGCCTATCAAGGCCTTTCACTAGCAGCGTGCTATCCATGTAGAGCTTCTGCGCTAGTCGATTGACGTCGAACGCGAGGCTGAATTCCTCAGGGTACATTTCCCTGTGATGGCGGCAAACGTCCTCCAAAACGGGAGCTATAAAGCCCTCGTCGCGAAATTGCTCTGTATAGGTGTCGTCTTGATCGTTCATGCACTTGACATAGGCTGTCAGGGGAGTGTCGTCACCTGTGACCGCTTATAGGCAGTGACGCCGCGATGCTCGACGACGGATTTGTCGTCGCAAGCAGAGATTCAAAACGAATCTAGCGGACTTAGCCCCCACCCCCATCACATCCCATCCAGCCCCTTGCTCACCAGCACATTCACCGAAACCCGGCGGTTCTGCGCGCGGCCTTGCGGCGTCATGTTATCCGCCAGCGGGTCGCTCTCGGCCATGCCTGTCGGCGTCAGCATGCGGTAGGGTTTCCAGCGGCAGCTCTGCTGGAGGAAATTGATCACGCTGCTGGCGCGGCGTTCGCTGAGCGTCTGGTTGTATTCCTCGCTGCCGACCGAATCGGTGTAGCCGACCACCAGGATCATAGCGTTGTTCGTCGCCTCGGCCTGGGTGGCGGTGTTGCACAGTTCGGCGCGGGCATCGTTTGAGAGCGCCCAGCGTCCGGTGTCAAAATAGACGTTGGTGGTGCCCTTGATGTTGTATTGGTCGATGTCGGCCATGCGGCCGCGCAGCGCCTCGGTGGCGGCGGACTGTTCGGTGAAGCGCTGGTCGGTGGCATTGCGGATCATCATTGCGGTGCGCAAGTCGCTGTTCTTGAAATTGACTTGGGCCGCGACGAGCAGCGTGCCCGATTGCAGGGTTTTCACCGTGACCGGCATGCCATTGAGCAGCGAGGTTATGGTCAGGTTGCCGCGATTGCCGCCGAACAGGCCGCCGCCGGCGCGCACGCGGGTGGCCTCGTTGAGGTAGATCAGCGTCTGGGTGCCATCGAGCGCGGTGACTTTCATCTTGTCGGCATTGCGCCCGGTGATCACGCCCTTGATTTCGGGGCCCTGGGTCGCGGTCGACAGATCGGGCACCGGCTCGCCGGTGACGACGATGTTGGGCTCCTGCGGCTGTGCCGAGACCGCTCCGGCGGGCAGGGCGAGCGCGGCGAGCAGGATGAGCGCAGTGGGCCGATTGGCGTTGATGTGCATATAGCGGTTCCTTCGATGTGTCCCTGCGGGCTTTGCCATTCCAGATGAACCTTGCTAGCAGATGAACAGGACTGTTACGAAGGGGCTGGTTCGGGCGCAAGTTGCGGCGAAGCGATGCAGCGTGTGGCCGGCACTTGGGCAGAATATGACGGCCCCGCGCAATTTACTGGCGATTATATACCTTGCAAACACGATAGGGCTGTGGCATAGAATACCGCAAGGAGTTCAATGCCATGTCTGCCCTTTCCCGTCCCGAGTTCCACAGCGAAGATGCTGCATTTGCACACCTCGAAAAAATCGTGTGGGCAGGCGAGCCGGTTTGCCCGCATTGTGGTTCTCTTGAGCGGCTGACCAAGGTCACGGCGAACGCTGAAAAGCGCATCCGCGTCGGCCTGTGGCGCTGCGGTGGCTGCAAGAAGCAGTTCCGCGTGACCGTGGGCACGGTGTTCGAGCATATCCGCCTTCCGCTGCACAAGGCCATGCAGGCGGTTTATCTGATGACCAGCAGCAAGAAGGGCATCAGCGCCCACCAGCTGCACCGCGTTCTGGAAATCACCTACAAGAGCGCGTGGTTCCTGGCCCATCGCATCCGTGAGGCCATGCGTTCTGGCAATCTTGGCCCGATGGGCGGGGA
>JANOBA010000418.1:0-3704 GCA_031411415.1 Novosphingobium sp. | reverse complement strand
CAACGGGGTTCATCACGACGTATATGTTGTAGCCAAGGTTGTTGAGCTTGATGGCGTGATCGCTGAAGGCCTGCTTGCGGTCGGCGATGTCAGGGAAGTCGGCGGCATTGAACGACAGGTTTCGAGTGCGGAGTCGAGCGGGTGAGCCCTTCGGCTGGAGAGCCCTGAGGGAGATGGGGGCGTCTTGATCGACCTGGAAGATCGCCCACATCTTGTCGAGTTCCTCAGCAGGGTTCGGCGAAGCCGGCGGCGCTGACGAAAGCTCGAAGATTTCAGGGATCGGCTTGAGTGCGTCAGAGTGCGGCGGGGGTTGCGTCGAAGACTTCGTTGGAGGGATTGAGGTCGTGCGGCTAGAGGTCGTCGTGGAGGAAGGCGATGCCATTGTTGGGCTCCGGTTGTGGCCCCCCCGGGGTGGGGAGGCCGACGACCGTCCAAATACAACGTGCTCAGCCTTAAGCTACAAGATCGCCTACCCATCACCGGGTTATGATTGCGAATTCAAGGATCAAATAAGTGCCAGTGAAAAGTGCCTGCACATCGAGCGCTTCACAGATCATCACTCGTCCGGCTGTCACGGGTCATCCTATGTCTTCGTCAGGCGGTGAAGGTCGCCGATGACGATCCTGTGGGCATCGTAGATCTCGAGATCCGAGCCGATCTCTTCGGCGAAGAGGAGGAACAACTTCTCGATCACGGCAGGGAAATCGGGGGCATGCAGTTCGAGTACCTTGTCCTTGGCAAGGTCGAAGCTCACGGCGACCTCTTCATACTTGTCGAGGTCGTCGGTATCCTCAAACTCCTTTTTAATGGCGTCGGCTATGCGCAGCTCGGCCATAGCCTGTTCCCAGGCGACCGGATCGGCTACGGAATATTGGCAGGTCATATCATCTTCTCCATGTAGATGGGTGATCAGAGCCGGTGCCCAGGTGCAAACTTATTACCGGCTCGAATAAGTGTTATCAGAAAATTGAATCCTAGGTCAACATTAAATGATAACAAAAAAGCGTGGTCGACCGGCAACAGGTCAGGGAGTGCTCCTGGGAGTAAGGTTGCAGCCTGACGTTTTGGCGGCCTTGGATGCCTGGATCGCCCAACAACCTGACCCGAAGCCCTCACGGCCTGAAGCGATCCGAGTGTGTCTGCGCTCGACGCTAATTGACCGCTGAAGCGTGGACAGCTAATGGACAGCATATCCTGCTTCGTTCTTGGATGAATCGCCGTCTGTTCCAGTTTTAAATGGCTGATTACCGCCGCTTTCCACACTAGTTCACCCTTCACACGGGTGGGGTCACAGGTTCAATCCCTGTCGCGCCCACCATCCTTTTCCAAGCCTTAGAAACTGATTTGATATTCACGGAAGTGCGAGATTCGAATCAGGCTCTAAGCCTGCGACGATGCTTTGCTCCAAGATAGGGTGCGCCAATGAACGACGACGAGTTGCGCGACTTGATCCGCGGCGTGTTTCTTGGAGGCGATGGCGCGATACCTTTGCCGGCAGACCTTGATCTGGTGGCAAACGGCATCTGCGATTCCTTCGCGCTGCTTGAAATGGCCATGGCGATCGAACAGCGAGGCGGGCTGGTCATTCCTGACAGCGACGTGACAGTCGAAAACTTCGGATCGATCGACCGGATCAGGGCCTATCTCGAGGCCAAGACCGGCTAAACGATGCTCGGGCGCACGATTCAGGACCGGCTGTTGGCCGAACCGGGCCGCGTTGCCAGCCGGTTCGTGTCCGGCAGGGGAGAGTTTGCGCTCACCCAGGGGGCATTGTGCGGCATGGCATCTGACGCCGCCCGGCGCCTTTCCGGGCTCGGCCTGCCACCGCGGTCGATCATCGGTGTTGCGCAATATTCAGGCCCTGCGCTCCAAGCCGCCTGGCTGGGCGTGCTGTGGTCGGGACATATCCCCGCGATGCTCGCGCCGCCCTCTCCCCGCATGGAACCGGAAAAATACGCCTCAGGCCTCGCCGGGATCATCGGCGGCCTTGGCCTGAAGGCGCTGTTTGTCGACGCCGAGAGCGGTGCGGGCCTTGCCCACTTGCGCGAGACAGCGCAGCTTGTCTCCGCCGATGGGCTCGATCCAGCCGCAACCTTGTTTTCGGCGGCTGACCTGGGCGCCGACGAGATTGCCATCCTGCAACATTCATCGGGGACCACAGGCCTGCAGAAGGCCATTGCCCTGACCGCAGCCGAAATCCTGAGCCACCAGAGCGCCTATGGCCAGCGGCTGGCGCTGTCGGCATCTGACAAAATCGTTTCGTGGCTGCCGCTTTATCACGACATGGGCTTCGTCGCCGCTCTCCTGCAACCGATGCTCACCGGCATCGAGCTGATCGAGCTTTCGCCGTTCGAATGGGCAAGCCGGCCGGCCATGCTGCTGGAGGCAATCGCGGCGCACCGGCCGACACTTTGCTGGATGCCGAATTTCGCCTTTGCGCTCCTTTCGGAGCCGCGCGTCTTGCATTCACTGGGCGAAATTGATCTCTCATCGGTGCGCATGTGGATCAATTGTTCGGAGCCGGTGATGGTCCCTTCGATCGACCGGTTCATCACAGCGCTGGCGCCATATGGGGTTGCGCTCGATGCACTGGCGGCAAGCTATGCCATGGCCGAAAACGTCTTCGCCGTGACGCAATCGGCCCCGGGCAAACTCGGCCGGCTGACCGTCGATCGCGAGCAGCTGGAGACTACCGGACGCGTCGCGCAGACCTTGCCCGGTGATGGCCGAAGTGTGGCGCTGGTATCGAATGGAACCCCGGTTTCAACCACGCAACTGGAAGTCAGAGATGAACAGGGCCGCCGCCTCGGCGCAGCCATTGTGGGCGAGTTTCACTTGCGCGGCGAACATCGCTTTGCCGGCTATCATGGGCGAGCGGACCTGACAGCAGCGGCGATTGACGCCGACGGCTGGTATGCGACCGGCGACCTCGGCTTTGTCATGGACGGGGAAGTCTATGTCACTGGCCGGAAGAAGGATCTCCTCATCCTGCGCGGGCGCAATTATCTGGCCCAGGACATCGAGACAGCGATTGGCGACCTCCCCGGCGTGCGGCCCGGCCGCGTTGTCGTCTTCAGCCTGCCGGATACCGAGCTCGGCACCGAACGGCTGATCGTCATCGCCGAGGCCGCACCCGATGCCGAAAGCGGCACACTGAACCTCGCAATCCGGCAGTGCGTGGCCCAGACATTCGACACGACGATTTCGGATCTGAGGATCGTGCCGGATCGCTGGCTGATCAAATCGACCTCCGGCAAACTTGCCCGCAAGGACAATGCTGCTAAGTATCTCCGCGAGCGGGGGAAATGATCAGTCGATGTTTGTGACAGTGACGTTCTGGTGTGTTTGCGCCGCGCTGTTCGTTGCCGCTCGTCTGGTTCCTCCCGAGCGCATCCGCCTGAAGGCAGCCGCGCTGGCAGTGTTCAGTGCCGCCGGGATCGTGCTGGTACTGAAGCCCCAGCCTGTCCAGGCCGGTCTGATCGTGCTGGCCATTGCCTGGGTTATTGCCGGCCTCCATGTGATGACGCGCCGCAAAGGGCGCAGCGGACTGCGATTTGCGCTTTTGCTGATTGCACCGGTGCTTGCGGTTTGGGCAGCCGGCAAAATCGGCGCGGCGAATTCAGCGCCGCTGGGTGTGTTGTTTTTCGCCGGATCGTCGTTCCTGCTGGTCAAGGCCTTCAGCCTGATCAAGGACCGGCTTGAAG
>JANOBA010000417.1:0-2504 GCA_031411415.1 Novosphingobium sp. | reverse complement strand
TGGCCGAAGGGTGATCGGCAATGTCGTCCGCCGCGCGGGCGAAGCGATAGAAGGCCATGATCGGCGTGCGGTGCTCGGCCTTGAGCAGCCACGAGGCGACGGGGAAATTCTCGCCCTTGTGGTCTTTGCCGGAGGATAGATCGCTCATGATCGCACCACAACGCTGGTCGATTTTGGCGCCTGCGCGCGCCCTTTCCACATGCCGCCCAGTCCCCGCCAGTGCTGCCAGCCTGACTGCAGCACGCAGAGGGTATAGAACAGGCCGATCAGCGGCTGCGCGAGGCCCCACAGCGGCGACAGGCGATAGAACCGCAGGATTGGTTGGCAGATCAGCACCATGATCCCCAGCGACGCCAGAGCGATCAGCCGCGCCATAACCTGCCCCGTCAAGGCCAGCCACACCGGTACGGCAAACATCAGCGACAGGCCGATCACCGTGAGCACCAGCATCACCGGCGAATAGCGCAATTGCGCAAAAGCAGAGCGGGCGATCATCGCGCCGACTTCGCCCGCACTGCGATAAGGCCGGATCGAGCGCGAGCGGTGGGTGAGGCCTAGCCAGATCGGACCTTGCCGCTTCATCAGCGCGCCCAATGCGCAATCGTCGATCAGCGATGAGCGGATCGCCGCGATGCCGCCTGCTGCCGCCAGCACCTCGCGTTCGGCCAACACACAGCCTCCCGCAGCGCCCGCCAGCGGCCCCGGACGGTTGATCCAGTTGAACGGATAGAGCATCGCAAAATAGTGCACGAAGGCCGGGATCAGCGCCTTTTCATGCCAGCCTGCGCAATGCAGCTGCGCCATGAAGGAAACCAGCCCTCGCTGCTTGCCCACGGCGATAGTGACCAACCGTTGCAGCGCATCGGGCGCGTGTTCGATATCGGCATCGGTCAGCCAGAGATAGTCTGGCGTGCCGGCGGCGGCGATGCCTTGGGAAAGTGCCCAGAGCTTGCCGGTCCAGCCAGTGGCCAGCGCCGCGCCGGTGAGCACTGTCACGTTCGCGCTGCCCAGCCCCCGCGCAATCGCGCCGGTGCCGTCCTCGCTGTTGTCATCGACCAGAATGATGCGGAAATTGCCGAGATAGTCCTGCGCCGCAACAGAGCCCAGCGAGCGGGCAATCACATCCGCCTCGTTGCGCGCCGGGATCACGGCAACCACATCTGGCCATGCGGGCGGAGCGGGAACGTCCACCCGGTCATCACGCTCGCCAAACAGCCAGAAGCCAGTCGCGGCAAGGCCCAGCCACACCGCCAGCGAGAGCGCCGCCAGCCAGATCACCGCAGCATCCCCGCATCGCGAAACCAGTCCAGCGCATCGCCAACCGCCTCGCTCCAGGGCCGCGGGTCATAGCCCAGCTCGTGCGCCGCCTTGGCGGAGGAATAATACATGTGGTGGCGCGCCATGCGCAGCGAATCGAGCGTGAGGAACGGCTCCTTGCCCGAAATCCGCGCCCATTGCTGGGCCGCCCACGCCAGCGGAAACAGCGGCGTGACGGGCAGTTGCACCGTCGGCGGTTTGCGGCCGCAGCGATGCGCGATTTCGGCAAGCATGGCGGACAGCGGCACGTCTTCGCCGCCAAGAATATAGCGCTCGCCCACCCGGCCCTTGTTCGCCGCCAGCAGATGCCCCTGCGCCACATCATCAACGTGCACAAGATTCAGCCCGCTGTCGACAAAGGCAGGCATGCCGCCATTCGCCGCCTCGACGATGATGCGCCCCGTGGGTGTGGGATGGACATCGCGCGGCCCGATCGGGGTGGAAGGGTTGACGATCACCGCAGGCAGTCCCTGCTCGGCCACCATGCGCTCAACCAGCCGTTCGGCGAGCACTTTGCTGCGTTTATAGGCCCCGGTTGCCTGCTCGGGCCGCGCGGGCCGCGTTTCATCGGCGGAGCCGCCGTCCAGCGGCAGGATGGTCGCGACGCTGCTGGTATAGACCACGCGGGCAACGCCTGCCGCCAGCGCGGCGCGCATCACCACTTCGGTCATGGCGACATTGTTGTGCAAGATCTCTTCGGGGTCCGGTGCCCAGACGCGGTAATCGGCGGCGACATGGAACAGTTCGGTGGCGCCCTGCATCGCCTGCGCGACGGCGGCGGGATCGCGCAGGTCGGCTTCGGCCAGATCGCCCGGGAAGTCCGCAAGGTTGGTCCTTGGGCTACTGGCGCGCACCACGCCGCGCACGTGCCGCCCGCTCGCGGCAAGCAGCCGCGCGACTGCCGCGCCGACAAATCCGGCAACCCCGGTCACTACTGTCAGTTCCCCACTCACGCGCCGCTCCCTAGAGCGTTTTGCATCGCGGCGGAAGCGGTGTAGGGGCGCGTCGCGATGAGCCTTGTGGAATGGATCGGAATTGCGCTTGCGGCGCTGGCGCTGATAGCCGCCGTCTATCAGCTGATTTCGCTCGCCGCCGTGATCCGGTTCTTTGCGGCGCCTGCGCAGCGGAGCGCAGGTGGCGAAGCGGTGACGCTGCTCAAGCCCTTGCATGGCGATGAGCCCCGGTTA
>JANOBA010000416.1:0-14742 GCA_031411415.1 Novosphingobium sp. | reverse complement strand
CAGCGACTTGCTCTTCTCGGCCGCCAGGTTAGGGTTCACGCCGCTGAGGATAGGCAGCGAGTAGGCATTGGTGGTCACGTTCCCCAACAGTGCGCCAAGGTCAGTTGCGCAGTTTGCGCCGCGGAACTGGGTGCCCGAGCCGATCCGGTTGCTGGCGCACGGATCGACGAAACCCGGTGCGAAGTTGGGAATCAGTTCACCAAAGGTTTCCGACAGGTTCGGTGCGCGCACCGAACGGCTGTAGTTGGCGCGGAAGCGCAGGCCGGGGGTCGGCGACCAGTCGCCGCCGCCGTTCCAGGTCCAGACGGTGCCGGCGCCGCTGTTGTAGTCAGACACGCGGGCAGCGCCGGTCAGGGTCAGCTCTTCGATGAAGGGCATGTCCTTGAACAGCGGAATCCGGATTTCGCCGAAGGCCTCGGTCACCTTGAACGGCGGCGGCAGGAAGTTGCCGAATGCCACCGCATTGGTGTTGCCCGAAGCGCCGAATTCATCCTGGCGATATTCGGCCGCTTCCCGGCGATATTCGCCGCCAAGCACGAAGTCGATCGGGCCGCCCGGCAGATTGAAGAAACCGCCGGTGTTGCCCGCGACAAAGCCCGAGATGTCGGTTTGCGACATCTTCGACTTGTTGCCGTAGGTCACGCCGAAATAGGCGATTGATGCGGCGTTGTTGCCCTGACCAAACGGATTATAGGGAACGCAGGCCGCGATATCAGCAGCGAGCCGGGCAGTGTTGGCTGTGCTGCTCGGGAACGCGATCTGACCGGTGGGGTCAAACTTGGCGCGGCACTCGATATTGCCGCTGACTGGATTGCGGCCCGCATCCATCGCCAGCATGAAGCGCTGCTTGTCGACATAGCCGGTGGCTTTGGTATCTTCACTGAAACGCCCATAGTTGAAGGCGATTTCATATTTCCAGTCGGTGTTGAAGGTGCCGCGTGCGCCCACGACGGCGCGATAGGTCTGGCGCAGGAAGCGCTCGTCCCGCGCGCCCAGATCGCTGAGGTTCCGGCCAACGACGAAGCGATAGGTGCCAGCAGCAATTTGTGCCAGATCCGCAGCGCTAAGCGGGCCGCCGATACCCTGTACACCATAGCCGACGCCTGCTGTGCCAAAGGTTGTCCGGGTCTGCGAGGCAGCTATACCGGCGATGTTGCAGGAGGCTGTAAAGCTCGTGTTGCAGCCCGAGTTGACGATTGCGTCGGTGATTGTGGTCCGGGCTGCGGCTGACAGATAGGGGTTGTCGAGCCGGACGCGCTCACGCAAGTCGAACTGCGCGAATGTCCCCTGGATGCTCGCAGTGCCGGCATTGCCGCCAAACGAGACGATCCGGGTATATTTGGCTTCCCAGAACAGATCGAGCGCGTCGGACACTTCAAAGTGACCGAGCATGTTGAAGTTGTAATTGTCCTGCTTGGGCAGTGCGGTGAACAGGACGCCCTCGCGGCCCGTCTGGCCATTTCCGCCAAGGATCGATCCGATCACGCCGGTGCCGAGGCGCGTACCGGTCTGCGCCAAGAGCGAACCGTTGGGCTGGAAAATATAGGTGCAGTTGAACGGCGTGCCGGGCGTTACCCCGTTACTGACGCCAACGCCGCAGGCCGAAAAGGGGCTGGGCTGGGTGATCGGAACCAGGCCGTTTACGTGAATGCTCGCCTGACGGAAGTCGAGGCCATAGGCGCGGTCGGGAATGCCGTCGCTGCCGTTGGGCAGGCCAGCCGGATCGAGATCGTTGGTGTAAAAACCGTCAACCTGACGTGCCCAGGGCGCGTCTGACGCATAGACGCGGTTCTGATGCTTGTATTCGGCAGAAAGCGTGATGTTGCCGCGCCCATCGGCAAAATTCTTGCCCCAGACCGCGTCAACGTTGTAGTTCAGGCCATAGCCGCCCGGTGTCGAAACGCCGAACTTGGCATGGGTCTCAAGCCCTTCAAAATTGCGCTTGAGCACAAAGTTGACCACGCCCGCGATCGCGTCCGAACCATAAACCGAGGAATTGCCGCCGGTGACGATATCGACCCGGTCGACCAGATTGGCCGGTATGGTGTTGGTGTCGACCGAAACGGCGTTGTTCAGGATGTCTGCGCCGACATGGCGGCGGCCATTGACCAGCACCAGCGTGCGTGCAGTGCCGAGGCCGCGAAGATCGAGCAGGTTGAGGCCCGAAATGCCGACGCCAAGGTTGGGGTTCTGCTGGCCGCGCGTGGAGCGCAGTTGGGGCATATCGTTCAGCGCGTCGCCGATGTTCGAGTGACCCTGATTGACGAAAGTTTCGCCCGAAATCGCGATGACTGGCACAGTCGACTTGAGGTCCGGGCGGGCAATGCGCGATCCGGTGACGATGATCGTATCGGCATTGGCTTCGTCTTCAGCAGGTGCGGTCTGCGCCAGCACTGCAGTGCTGGAGAAGGCAACGAGGGAGAGGCAGGTGGCGCTGCGCAGTGCAGCCTTCATCAAGGTTTTCGTCACAGTTTGACCCTTCAAAAATGTGTTAACGGAGGGTCGGCTGCTCAATCAGAGCACTGGTGCCGCCCCCGTTGCACCTGCAGCGTTCGTTTGCCGCAAGCCCAATGAAACCAGCATGCCGACACGCATGTCAGTTGCAATCGGAAATGTGCCGCAAAGTGAAAGTTTTGCGACAGTGTTGATTTCGCGCAACAGTTGACACTGTGGTAAGCAAGCTCTTTCAGCCGCTGCGCGATAGCGGCGATTGACCCGCTGCGCCCGCCGGTTTAATCGGATGCTTAAATTATCCCTGTGCCATTGAAGGACTGCCAAGCCATGATACTCGATTCCTCCATCGCCGCCGTCGTCACCGGTGCTGCCTCTGGCCTTGGCGCCGCCACTGCCCGCGCGCTTGCGGCCAAGGGCGTCAAAGTTGCCATTTTTGACCTGCAGAAGGAAAAGGGCGAGGCGATGGCTGCGGAAATCGGCGGGATTTTCTGTGAAGTGAACGTCATGGACGATGCCAGCGTCGATGCCGGTTTCGCCAAGGCGCGCGAGGCCCACGGGCAAGAACGCGTGCTGGTGAACTGCGCGGGCACGGCCAATGCAATCAAAACCATCAGCCGCGACCGCGAAACCGGCGCGATCAAGCAATTCCCGATGGACGCCTTTGCATTCATCGTGAACCTCAACCTGATTGGCACTTTTCGCTGCATCACCAAGTCGGCGGCCGGAATGGCGGGCGCCGACCCCATCGACGAGATGGGCCAGCGCGGCGTGATCATCAACACCGCCTCGGTCGCAGCCGAGGACGGCCAGATCGGCCAGGCGGCCTATTCTGCCTCGAAGGGCGGCGTGCTCGGCATGACCCTGCCCATCGCGCGCGACCTGATGAACGAGGGCATCCGGGTGAACACTATCCTGCCCGGCATCTTCGAGACACCGTTGATGAAGTCGCTGCCCGAAAAGGCGCAGGAAGCGCTGGCACTCGCGGTGCCGTTCCCCAAGCGGCTGGGCCGCCCGCCCGAATATGCCCAGCTCGCGATCGCCATGATCGAGAACGACTACTGGAACGGCGAGGATGTGCGTCTGGATGGCGCGATCCGCATGGGTCCGCGCTGAGCCGGAAGGGCCGGAACGGACCCGCCATGGCCGAAGCCGATCTTGGCACGCTTCCCGGAGCGCGGGCGCAATTGCTCGACACGGCCAGTGCGATCATGCGCGAGGGCGATGTTGTGGATATCTCGCTCTCCGAGCTCAGCTTGCGGTCCGGGCTCAATTCAGCGCTGGTGAAATATTATTTCGGCAACAAAGCTGGCCTGCTGAAAGCCCTGCTTGACCGCGACTGGCAGGCCATCGTCACCAGTGTCGATGCGCTGCTGGCCAAGGATGGCTGGGATCCCGAAGCCAAGCTCAAGCGGCATATCTCCAAGGTGGTCGATACTTTCTATACGGTGCCATACCTCAATCGCCTCACCATGCGGCTGGTGGGCGAGAGCGACGAGGCAGAAGCGCGGCGGATTGCTGATTGCTATCTCTCACCGATGTACCGGGCCTATGAGCAGTTGATCGGCGACGGGGTGCGGGCCGGGGTGTTCCGACCGATCGACCCACAGCTGTTCTATTTCACTGTCACCGGCGCGGTGGACCGGTTCTTCTCCGCGCGGCTGGTGCTGCGGCATTGTTTCGATCAGGATACGCTGACCGAGGAACTGCGCGACCGCTACCGGGAGCACACCGTTGACATCATCATGGCAGGCATCCTTGCGCGGCAGGACTGAACCCGGCGCCTGGCACATCGGCGTGATTGGCGGCTCGGGCCTGGCCGAAGGCGTGGCGCTGGATGACGCGCAGGAGATCGAGGTCTCCAGCCCGTTTGGTGCGCCTTCCGGCCCGGTGACCACTGGCTGGCTGAGCGGCGTGCGTTTCACCTTCCTCGCCCGCCATGGCGCAGGGCACCGGATCCAGCCGGGCGAAGTCAATTTCCGCGCTAATGTGGACGTGCTCAAACGCTGCGGGGTGACCGACCTGCTGGCCTTGTCCGCCGTCGGTTCGCTGCGTGAGGAGTTGGCGCCGGGGCAGTTCGTTGCCGTGGACCAGTTCATTGACCGCACCGTGGGGCGGCCCTCCAGTTTCTTCGGCACTGGGCTGGTTGCTCACGTGAGCATGGCCGATCCGGTCTGCCCCCGGCTTGCCGCGCTCGTTGCGCAGGCGGCCGAAAAAGTGGGCGCGATCGTCCATCAAGGCGGCACTTACATCGCCATCGAAGGCCCGCAATTCTCCACCCGCGCGGAAAGCGCGCTCTATCGGCAATGGGGCGCCGATGTGATCGGCATGACCGCGATGCCCGAGGCGCGGCTCGCGCGCGAGGCAGAGCTGCCCTATGCGCTGCTCGGCATGGTCACCGACTATGATTGCTGGCGCACGGAAGAAGCAGGGGTCGAGGCAGCGGAAGTCTTCGCGGTAATGCGCGGCAATGCGGAGCGCGCACGCTCTGCCTTGCGGGAGCTGGCCGCGCTGCTGCGGCCAGTCCGCGAGGCGAGCCCGATCGACCGCGCGCTGGGTGCCGCTTTTGCCACTGCGCCCGAGGCCCGCGATCCAAGGCTTGCCGCGATGCTCGATGCCGTCGCCGGGCGGGCGCTGGGGCAGTGATCGCTCTGGCCATGCGCGCCAAGTTGCGGCAATAGCCCCGCCCATGCACGGTTTCGCCAATCCCGCCCGCTTCCTGCGCATTGCCCGCTGGCTGACGCCTGCGCTGCTGCTCACCGGCATGGTCCTGACCGGCATCGCGCTGGCCGCCGGGCTGTGGCATGTCCCGCCCGATCGGCTGCAGGGCGAGACGGTGCGCATCATGTTTATTCACGTACCAGCCGCCTGGCTGGGCATGGCCGGTTGGATGGCCATCGCCGGGGCCAGTTTCGCCGAGTTGGTCTGGCGGCACCCGCTCGCCGGCATCGCCGCACGCGCTGCCGCGCTGCCGGGCGCGGTGTTTGCTGCGTTGTGCCTTGCCACTGGATCGATCTGGGGCCGGCCGGCCTGGGGCACCTGGTGGGAATGGGACGGGCGGCTGACCTCGATGCTGGTGCTGCTGTTCCTCTATATTGCTTACATGGCGCTGGCTGATGCTGCGGGTCGCGGCGGGCAGGGGCGCATTGCTGCGATCTTCGGCCTGCTCGGCGCGGTCAACATCCCGGTGATCCACTATTCGGTGCTGTGGTGGAACAGCCTGCACCAGCCGCCTAGCCTGTCGATGGGCAAGTCAGCGATTGATGCTGTGTTCCTCTGGCCACTGCTGGCGGCGACGCTGGGCTTCACGCTGATTTTCGCCGGAGTGGTGCTGACGCGGATGCGCACGCTGCTTGCTGATGCGCAGGCCGAGGCACGGCTGCGGCGCAAGGCTATGGAGTAGCCGTCAGACCACGCTGATCCGCGGCAGTCCCGCCGTCATTTCGCCGATCACCGCCGCACTGCCAAAGCCAGCCTTGGCGATGCAATCGAGGGCTTCCTGCGCCGATTTCTGCGAAACCGCCACCAGCAGGCCGCCGCTGGTCTGCGGATCGGTTAGCAAGTCGCGCTGCCATTCGGCCAGCCCCGCGCCGAGATCGGCCTCTTCGCCATAGCTCGCCCAGTTGCGCCCCGATGCGCCGGTGCGGGTGCCGCCTCGCGCCATTTCCGCCACACCATCGAGGAAGGGCAGGGCATCGAAGGAAATCCGCGCGCTGAGCTCCGAACCCCGACACATCTCAAGGCCGTGGCCCAGCAGGCCGAAACCAGTCACGTCGGTGATCGCATGCACGCCGTCAATTTCTGCCAGATCGGCGCCGACCTTGTTGAGCAGTGTCGCCGAGGCCACTAGCGCCGCATAGGCCGCCGCATGTGCCGCCGCATCCAGCGCGCCGCCTTTCAGGGCTGCCGAAAGTATGCCCACGCCCAGCGGCTTGGTCAGGATCAGAGCATCGCCCGCCTTCGCGCCCGAATTGCGCATGATCCGGTCCGGGTGGACGAGTCCCGTCACCGCGAGGCCATAGATCGGCTCAGGCGCGTCGATCGAATGGCCGCCGCCGACCGGGATGCCAGCCTCGGCACAGATCGCCGCCCCGCCCGCCAGGATCGCCGAGACAGTTTCGGGCGCGATCTTGCCCAGCGGCATGCCCAGGATCGCCAGCGCCATGATCGGCCGGCCGCCCATTGCATAAACATCGGACAGCGCATTGGCCGCCGCGATTCGTCCGAAATCATAGGCGTCATCGACAATCGGCATGAAGAAGTCGGTTGTGGAGACGACCGCCTGATCAGGAGCGATCCGGAAAACTGCCGCATCGTCGCCGGTCTCGGTGCCGACCAGCAAATCGGGGAAATGGGCTGCGGCGGGCACTCCAGCGAGCAATTCCCGCAGCATGGCCGGCGAGAGTTTGCAGCCGCAGCCGCCGCCATGGGACAGCGCGGTGAGGCGGGTTTCGTATTCAGGCATGATCAGTTCTCCGCGCTGCTGGATTGACAATGCACAGGCTCTGGGGAACGGGCAATCGCATAAGCCAACTGGGAGAGACTGCGCGTGGCAAGACCGCTCAAAAACCTGTGCGAAGTGGCGGTGATTGGCGGAGGCCTCGCCGGGCTTGCCGCCGCGCGCCATGCCGCACGGCTGGGCCGGCTGGTGACGTTGTTTGAGAGCAGCGGCATGTGGGGCGGCCAGGTGGCGACGGTCGATCATATCGATGGCCTGCCGATTCCGGGCAAATTCTCAGGTCAGGACCTGGCCATTCCCATGTTTGAGGAAGCCCAGAAAGTCGGCGGGCGGATTGTCGAGGCGCAGATCGAAAAGCTGGAGGCGGGCGAGCAGCTGGTGCTGACCGACTGGGAGGGCATCGAACACTATCCCGAAGTCGTGATTGTCGCCTCGGGAGCGAGCCTGCGCAAGCTGGGCGTGCCGGGCGAGGAACAGTTCACCGGGCGCGGCGTTTCGCGTTGCGCCAGTTGCGACGGCGGCTTCTATCGCGGCTTGGAAGTCGCGGTGATCGGCGGCGGCGATGCGGCGGTGCACGAGGCGCTGGTGCTGGCGCGGATGAGCTCGAAAGTCCACCTCATCTGCCGCAGTCCGCTGAAGGCCAAGCGCGAATATATCGACCGGCTTGATAGCCGCGATAATGTCGTGTTCCACTGGGACAGCGAAGTGATGGCCATTGAGGGCGAGATGAAAGTTGCCGGAATTGGCCTGCGCAACGTGGGTTCGGGCGCGGAAAGCCGGCTGGACCTCGCCGGCGTGTTCCCTTTCATCGGCGTTGCTCCCAACACCGCCTTCCTGCCAGCCGCGCTGCGCAGCGCCAGCGGCCATGCGGTGGACGCCGACCCCCGCGTCATCCCGGTCGGCGCAGTCAGGGCGGATTACGGTGGCCAGGCCGCGCAGGCGATGGCAGAAGGCATTGGCGCGGCGGAAGCTGCGCACCGAATACTGATGAGCGGAGTTTCGACATGACGGGCAAGAGCGGCGACTATGCGGTCGTGTGGCCATGCGGCGAGCGGCGACTGAAACTTCGTCCGCTGGCGCGCCGGCTCGAAACGCTGAACGGCAAGCGGGTCGCCCAGCTGTGGGACTATCTGTTTGCCGGCGACGAAGTGTTCGAAGCACTCGAAGCGAAAATCGCCGAAACCTATCCGGGGATCGAATGGGTCAGCTGGCGTGAGTTCGGCTCGACCCACGGGGTCAACGAGAAGGAAATTCTCGCCTCATTGCCCCAGCGCTTCAAGGAGCTGGGGGTCGATGCGGCCATAAGTTGCATGGCCTGCTGAGGATCTTGCACACCCGCCGTGTTGCGGGCCAGCGAGATTTGCGAAAGAGCCGGATATCCTACTTCCTCGCTGGTTTGCGAGGGGTTCCTGGGGCAGGCTGCGGCCACCTCGGTAGGCCTGGGCATGCCTAACATGCCGGTGGCGACGATTGTCGGCCATCCCGGTGCCCAGTCCTCTGAGGAGATCCGCCGCTTCGCGGCCGAAGTGACCGCCGCAGAAGTGATCCAGAACCTGCTGGTCCAGCCCGCAGAAATTACCTTTGCGCCTGAACCCGGCGAACGCGACATCGTCTTCACCGGCAGCTTCGAGGATGTGAACGACTATTTCCTTGAGCGCGAATGGAGCGACGGCCTGCCGATTGTCCCGCCGACACTAGAGAAGATCGAGAAGTTCCTGAGCTTCACCCCGAGGAAGCCGGAAGAAACGCTCGGCATCGTCCTGCCCGCCAGCCGCGCGGTGACCGTCTGGGCGACGGCAGTGAACGGGGTGATGGCGGGCTGCCGGCCCGAATACATGCCGGTGCTCGTCGCGCTAGCCGAGGCGATGTGCGATCCGGACTATGGCGTCGAGCATTCGGGCAACACGCCGGGTGCGGAAACCCAGATCATCCTCAACGGTCCGATCATCAAGCAGCTGAAATTCAACTACGAACAGGGCGTGCTGCGCGACGGATTCCAGCCCAACACCAGTGTCGGGCGGTTCTGGCGCCTGGCCTTGCGCAACATGGCGGGCTTCCTGCTCCACAAGACCGACAAGGGCACTTTCGGCAACACGTTCCGCGTCGTGCTTGCGGAAAACGAGGACGCGCTGGCGCGCATCGGCTGGCCGTCGAATGCCGAGGACATGGGCTTCAAGACCGGCGACAACACCGTTACCATCACCCGGCTGACCGGCGGCGATGTCATGCCATCCGTCACCGGCGCAACGCCTGAGCGGATGATGCCTTATCTCGCCGACGGGGTGGCCAAGGAGACCGGCTGGGAGATTGCCTTCACCACCGGCGGGCTGACCCACGGCACGCTGCGCCCGGTGCTGGTGATCTCGCCAATTCTGGCTGAAACCATCGCCAAGGCCGGCTGGAGCAAGCGCGACGTCAAGCAATACCTTTATGACCACGCCCGCATGCCGGCCTGGCGCGCCGAGGAATTTGCCGAGAAGTGGACCGAGTTCAAGATCGTCTCGCTCAAGCACCAATACAACATCGGCAAGCTTTCCAAGGACTTCGCGGAAAGCGATGATCCGGACCGGATGGTGCCGATTGTCGTCGATCCGCTCGATTTCATGGTGCTGGTCTCGGGCGATCCCTTGCGCACCAATGCGCAGGCCTTTGCCCACAACGGCTATCTGGGCTTCCCGGTGGCGAAAAAGATCGAGCTGCCGGATGACTGGGAGGCGCGGCTGAATTTGGGCTAACCCAGCACATAACCCCCGTCGCTCGACAGCACAATCCCGGTGATGTTTTCCGCCGCATCGGACAACAGCCAGCCGATCTGCTTCGCCATCACTTCGGCGCTGGTGAAGCCGCCGTCTGCCGGCAGGCCATCCGCCATCGCTGCCAGCGCCGCCGTGCGGCTGCCGAGTTCGGCTTCCAGCGCCTTGAACTGGTCGGTCTTGGTCCAGATCGGGGTTTCGACCCGCCCCGGCGCGACGGCATTGACCCGGATGCCCGATGCCAGGTTCTCCGCAGCGGCAATTTTTGCGAGGTGGATCACTGCCGCCTTGCTGGTGCCGTATGCCGCCGTGCCGGCAACCGGTTTCACGCCCACCGCCGAACTGGTTATCACCGCGCTGCGATGCGTCGCGCTCTCGCGGCCCATGATCCGCAGCGCGGTCCGCAGGCCGAGGAATGCTCCGTCGAGGTTGATCGCCATGATCCGCCGCCATTCGGCGAATTCAAGTCCGGCGAGCGCCCCGCCATTGGCGACGCCGGCGTTGATCAGCGCGTGGTCTATCCGGGGCACTTCGGCCTCGATGCGGTCCCACAGCGCCGGATCGCTGACATCGCCCGCGAAGCAGCGCACCTGACATTCCAGCCCCAGCGCAGCCATTCCGGCTTCATCGAGATCGACCAGCACCAGCTCGGCAATTCCCTGCGCACCCAGCCACTGTGCGGTCGCCGCGCCGATGCCCGATGCCGCGCCTGTGATCAGCGCAATTCGGCCCGCGAAGCTCATGTCTCAGCCAGCGCCAGCAGCAGCAGCGGCGATGCCCGCAGTGTCGAAATAGTCCCGCCAGCCAGTGATCTTGCCGCCTTCGACTTCGAACACGCCCATGGCGGCGAGTGACATAACGGAATTCCCGTCCGGGCCAAGCAGGTGATCAATGCGCTCTGTCAGCACTTTGTTGCCAACCTCGGCAATGGCCAGCATGTCGGCCCGCATCGAGCTTGAACCGGTGCTCGCTTCAAAGCCCTGGACAAAGGCGAGGGCCTGTTCGATCCCGGTGGTGTCCGACATGCCGACGTTGAGGTAGTTCGTTGTCTCAGTGAAATATGCGCGCACGGCTTTGGTGAAGCCATGTGGTTCTTCGAGCATGGCAAGGAAAGCCATGACGGTTTCGGTGGGACTTGCGATGATCGTTCTCCTCAGTGTGCCTCGACCCACAGGCGGGTGATCCGCGTGGTCGACAGTTTCCAGGCGCCTGCCTCGCAGACATAGGTCTCGTGGTAATAGCCATAGCCGGTGAAGCGGCTGTATTTCATGCCGGTCGGATAGAAGAACCGGTCCGTAAACGTCCAGATCGCACTCGCGCTGCCGGGCCCGGTCACGTCGATTTCGGCCTGATGGCCTTGATGCGAGGTGACATAGCCAGCCAGCGCCTGCGCCTGCCAGCTCTCGCGGCCGTTCATCACCACGTTCATCATCGGCAGGAAATCGGTGCCGCTGGTGGGATCGGTGCAGCAGCCGCGAAAGTCTAGCACACAGTCCGCCGCAAGGATCGAACGCACCAGCGCGCCGTCGCCGGTATCGACCCCGCGCCAGTATTTCGCTTTCAGATCGCGGATGGCCTCGATTGCGGCGAGGCGTTCGGTTTCTGGCATTGGCCTCTCCTGCTTTGAGGTGAGGCTAACATCAATTCCGGGCAGGTCTAGGCCGCATCCCCCAGCCCAAGCTCGCCCAGCTTGCGATACAGGGTCGAGCGGCCAATCCCCAGCCGCCGGGCAACTTCGGTCATGCGGCCGCGGTAGTGGCCGATGGCGAGGCGGATCACGTCGGCCTCGATTTCTTCCAGCGGGCGCAGGTTGCCGTCGGCGGTGTAGAGCATCACGCCAACGCCTTCCTGGATCAGCTGGCCGGCGGGCGCGTCCGGGCCGCCGAGCATGTGGGAGAGCTGCGGGAAATCGTCGGCGGTCAGCGCATCGCCGTCGCAGAACACTGCCGCGCGGAACAATACGGCCTGCAACTGGCGGACATTGCCCGGCCAATCATAGGCACTGAGCAGCGCCAGCGCGCCATCGGTGATGCCCAGCGGGCGCAGGCCCGGCTGCTCGCCGATGCGGGCGAGGAAATGGCGGGCGAGCGCGGGAATGTCGCCCAGTCGCTCGCGCAGCGCGGGCACGATGACCGAAGTGCCCGAAATCGCATCATACAGCGCTGGCAAGAACAGCCCGGCCTCAACCAGTTCCTTCAGCGGCAGATCGCTGGCGGCAATCAGGCGGGTATCAATCCGGAAACTGTGGCGCGCACCGATCGGGCGGACATCGCTGCGGGTGAGTGATTCGGCCAGCCGTTCCTGGACGGCGAGTGGCAGGCGGTCGATCTCGTCGATGGCGAGCGTGCCGCCGTCGCAATGCTGGATCGCGCCAATTTGCCGGTCGAACGCGCCGGGGAAGGCGCCCTTTTCATGGCCAAACAGCACCGATTCGACCGAATTGACCGGAATCGCGCCGACATTGATGATCCGCAGCGGCAGCCGGGTGCGCGGGCTTGCGGCGTGCATCGCGCGCACCAGCATTTCCTTGCCGCTGCCACTTTCGCCTTCGATCAGCACTGCCCCGTGCCCGCGCGCGGCCTTGGCCGAGAGCGCGAGCGCGGCGCGAAATGTGGGCGCGGCGCCGATCATCGCGTCGAAATCGAGGTTGGCAGCGATCTTCTCGGTCAGCGGGGCCAGTTCGTCGCGCGGTGCCTCGCGGGTGGTGGCGGCGCGCAAGGCCTGCATCAACCGGTCGGGCGCGACGGGCTTGACGAGATAATCGGTCGCACCCGCGCGCATCGCTTCTACCGCGAGCAAGGGCGAGGCGCTGGTGGTCAGCATCAGGATCGGCAGCGCGGGGCGGCGCGCCTTGAGTTCGGCGATCAGCGTCGAGGCATCGTCGCCCGGTACCCATTGATCGAGGATGATCGCGCCCAGCTGCATACCCTGGCGGGTGCCCAAAGTGGCGATGGCGGTTTCGGAATCGGCGACCACAAGCGTGCGCCAGCCCTCGCGCGCGGCGAGTGCGCTGATCAGCCGGCACTGGGCCGGCTCATCATCAATCAACATGAGCAGACGTTGCTCGATCTCCGCCATCTGGTCCCCGTTTGCTTCCTGCCGAAGCGAAAGTGCAACCCGGTTCATAGCTGGCGGGGGTAAAGAGCCGATTAAGCTTGCCTGTTTGGCGTGAATTCCTTGGCTCCCCTCTTGAGCCGCGCGACTTGTGCGGATAGATGCGGGGCGAACCTTTCGCATCAATGACTCCCCAGGGGAAAACGACATGGCATCGGGCAACGACATGAAATCGGCGGAATCGACCTATTCGGGATTCCTCGGCATGCTCAAATGGGGAGCTATCACGGCTGTTCTGTTGGCGGCCCTCGTCGTAATCCTGATCGCCTGACCGGCAATGTCTGACAGCTTGCGGATCGCCGTTCTCAAGGAGCGGGCGAACGGCGAAACGCGCGTGGCCGTGACGCCGGACATGGTGCGCAAGTTCACCAAGTTGGGCGCCAAAGTCGCGGTGGAGCAGGGCGCGGGGCAGGGCGCATCGATCAGCGACGCCGACTATGCTGCCGCCGGGGCGCTGGTCGGCGCGGCGGATTTCGCGGTGAGCAATGCCAGCATCGCACTATGCGTGCAGGGCCCCGATCCCGAATTGCTGGAAGGCATGGCGGCTGGCGGCTGGGTGGTCGGCATGCTCGATCCCTTCACGCAGCGCAGCCGGATCGATGCCTATGCCAAAGCCGGGTTTGAGGCGATGGCGATGGAATGGATGCCGCGCATTACCCGCGCGCAATCGATGGACGTGCTCTCCTCGCAGTCTAACCTCGCCGGCTACAAGGCGGTGATCGCCGCTGCTGACCTGTTTGGTCGCGCTTTCCCGATGATGATGACTGCGGCGGGCACTGTCAGCGCGGCGCGGGTTTTCGTTATGGGCGTGGGCGTTGCCGGCCTCCAGGCCATCGCCACCGCGCGGCGGCTGGGCGCGCAGGTTTCCGCCACGGATGTGCGCTCGGCAACCCGCGAGCAGATCATGTCGCTCGGCGCCAAGCCGATTTTCGTCGAAAACGTGGCTGGCATCGAAGGCGAAGGCGCGGGCGGCTATGCCTCAGAAATGTCAGCTGAATATCAGGCGGCGCAGGCTGAACTGATCTCAGCGCACATCGCCAAGCAGGATATCGTCATCACCACCGCGCTGATCCCCGGGCGGCCCGCGCCAAGGCTGGTTTCCGACGCGCAGATCGCCAGCATGAAGCCCGGCAGCGTGATCTTCGATCTCGCGGCGCCCGCAGGCGGCAATGTCGAAGGATCGGTGGCCGATGAGGTTGTCTTGCACCACGGTGTGAAGATCCAGGCCTATGACAATACGCCCGCGCGTCTGCCCGCCGACGCCTCGGCGCTCTATGCCGGCAACCTCTACAACTTCCTCTCCGCCTTCTGGGACAAGGATACCGGGCGGCCAGTGCTGGACGCGGAAATCGGCGATGCGGTGCGGCTAACGCGGGGCGGCGAAGTGGTGAATGCGAGGCTGTTGGCCCAATGAGATACATCCTCGGTTCATTACTAATGATTGCTGGAATTATTTGGTATTTTTGACCACCCGGCGCAGTGTTTTGTGTCGGATTAGCTATTTTCGCTTGGGGCTATTTATCGGACCTTGCTCGTTAGTCATGACTTCGGTTGTATCTTTAGCTTGTTGCTACTTGCAAAATCCTCCCCCTATGGGGGAGGTGGCAGCGCGCAGCGCTGACGGTGGGGGCTAATAGGTGGAAGATCATAGTCCGCAAAGCCTTTGCGCAGCAAAGCGACTTCGCAAGGAGATGTCCCTGCCAGAAGTCCTGCTTTGGAATCACCTGCGCGGAAAACCGATGGGCGTAAAATTCCGCAAGCAGCATCCAGTCGGTGACTATATTCTCGATTTTTACTGCGCAGCGAAGCGGATCGGTATCGAGATTGATGGGATTGCGCATGACATGGGCAATCGAGCTTTGCACGATTCAAGGCGCGACGCATGGTTGCGAAGGGAGGATATCGAAGTGCTGCGAGTTCCTGCCATGGATGTTCTCAGGGATGTTGCAGCTTGTGCCGAATCTC